>DASUOE010000001.1:0-6774 GCA_036276805.1 Woeseiaceae bacterium
ACATCCGCCATGCCGACGAGCGCCGGGATGCTCTGCGGGTTCAACTCGAGCGCCGCTTCGTAGGCGGATGCCGCGGCAGCCGCATCGCCGGTCGCGTTTCGAAGCCGGCCGATCGCAGAATACACGTCTGGCAGCCGTGCGCTGGCGGCGCGCGCCGCGGCGCAGGCCGGTTCGGCGCGTGCGATGTCCGCCGGCTGCCGGTCGAGTTCGTACAGGCTGATAAAGGCGTTGCAGTTGCCGGCGTGCGCCACGGCAAAGCCGGGATCCCGCGCGAGCGCCTGGCCGAACATCGCGAGGGCTTCCTCGAGCGATGCGCGCGTCATCGGCCGATTCAGCGCCTCGCGGCCGCGCTGGTACAGCATGTACGTGTCGACACCGGCATCGTCGACGCCGAGCGCCGGCACGAAGTCGCCGTCGTCCGGCAGGGCGACGCGCAGGTTCGACACCACGAGCTGCGTGATCTCCCGCTGCACGCCCAGGAAATCGTCGACGTCGCGCTCGAAGTTACGGGAGATCACGTGACGGCCGGTCGCCGAGTCGATGAGCTGCGCGACGACGCGCAGCCGGTCGTCGATGAGGCGTACGCTGCCCTCGACGAAATAGGCCACGCGCAGGCGCCGCCGGACATCCGCGGAGGATGCGTCTTCCGGCAGGGACCATGTGTCGCTGCGCGACGCGACGCTCAGCGTGCCCACCATCGCGAGCCGGTCGAGGATGTCCTCGCTCAGGCCGTCGCTGAACAGCTGCGAACGCTCGCTGCCGTCGAGGTTCAGGAAGTTGAGCACCGCGACGGAGTTCGGCTCGATGGGCAGCAGGGCTGCGTACTCGTCCTCGCCTGCCGACCCCGGCACCGGTTCGACGGCGAACCCGATCGTGAACTGGTAAATGCCGGCGCCGAGCACCGCGAGCGCATAGGCGGCAACGATGGCAAGGTAGTTGCGCTCGAGGCCCTGCAGCCAGCCGCTGGCCTGCGCGCCGTGATCGCGCGACATGCGCCCGTCCGCGGACTCGAGAAACCACGACAGCAGCACGACGAGGGGAAACCCGCCGACGACAACGAAGGTGACGAAGCGGCCGCTCCAGCCGGGCAGCCCGAGATTTTCGAAGGTGGCGTCCGCGACCTGGATCAAGAGCCAGCCGAACACCAGGTAGGCGGCGCTCGCCTGGATGACCCCGTGCCGGACCAGCGCGGCCCAGAAACCGCGACCCGGCGGCTCGCCGGGCTCGCCGGCCGTGCCGTCGAGCGGTTGGTTGTCCATCGCGATGACCGGGACGCTCTGTGAAACCCCGCCCACAGCATAGCACCCCGCTGCTCAAGCGGTTGGCAGGTCACTGACGCCGCACGCTTTTTCCCGCGTTGGTTCGAGCCGTCGCGTGGTTTATGCTGACGCCACGGCAAGAGAAACGCAGAGGCGAGAGGCACGCATGCAGCGATTCGCACGTTCGACCCCGATCACCGTACTCGCCATGCTCGCCGCCGTGGCGGCCTGTGCCGAGCCCGCGCCCGAAGAGACCGAAGTCTGGGAGCCGGAGCCGCCGGTCGTCACGCCGGGCACGCAAGGCGGGGCGCCCGACGACGCGGTGGTGCTGTTCGACGGCGACGATCTCGACGCCTGGCAGGGCGTCGACGGCGGCGCGGCGAAATGGAGGGTCGGCGACGGCTGGTTCGAGGTCGTACCCGGCACCGGCAACATCGCCACGCGGGAAACCTTCGGCGACGTCCAGCTGCACGTCGAGTGGCAGGCGCCGACGGAGATCGAGGGCGAGGGCCAGGGCCGCGGCAACTCGGGCATCTTTTTGCAGAAACGCTACGAAGTGCAGGTGCTCGACTCGTACGACAACCGCACGTACTCGAACGGCCAGGCGGCGAGTGTCTACAAGCAGCACATCCCGCTCGCGAACGCCATGCGCCCGCCGGGCGAATGGCAGGCTTATGACATCGTGTTCCGCGCACCGCGCTTCGGCGATGACGGCAGCCTGCTGGCGCCGGCGACGCTGACGGTGCTGCACAACGGCGTGCTCGTGCAGGATCACGTCGCGATTGAAGGGACCACCGTGTACATCGGCGAGCCGTCGTACGAAGCGCACGCCGAGGATGCGATCGTGCTGCAGGACCACGACAACCCGGTCCGGTTCCGCAACATCTGGGTGCGCGAACTCGCGGACCGCGGACCGGAAGACGGCGCAGCGGACTAGACAGCTGCGTTTGTAGGAGCGGCCGTCAGGCCGCGAATGGTTCGTGCTGTCCGGCTGTGGCGAAAACGCCGGGACGTCCGGGCGTGTCCCATTCGCGGCGTTACCGCCGCTCCTACGATCGCAACTTGACGGCCATGGCGCATCCCGCGGCCGTAACCGGTGGCGAGGGCGGATCCTGCGCCCGCAGGAGCGGCCGTCAGGCCGCGAATGGTTCGTGCTGTCCGCCCGCAGGAGCGGCTAGGCGATCGCCCGCTCTACGGTGCCGAGCTTGCGGGCCTCGCTGCCGAAGTCCGGCGGTAATCCGTTGCGTGCCATGGCGAGCCAGTCCGCATCGAACTCCGCCCACAACGATGCGCGCGGGTTGTCGGAATGCGCCACGGGCAGGAAGCGGATTTCCGAGAAGTCCGGCGGCAGCCGGTTCGCCACCGCGAGCACGGAACGCGAGGGCACGACCGGGTCGTCGAGGCCGATGCCGAGCAGCACCGGCGCGCGCACGCGTGATGCGAAATGCAGCGTGTCGAAGTAGGAGAGCGTCCGCATCGCCGCGTCCACGGCGGACGGATGTGCGTCGAACCAGCGCCTGAGTTCGAGGGACGAACCCGCCCGGGACAGGCGCAGTCGCTCCTTGTGCCAGCCGAAAGTCGGCTGGCCGGCGACGAGTAGTTCAGGGTCCTCCGTCAGTGCACCCGCCATGAGCGCAAGCGCCCCGCCGAAGCTGAACCCGTACAAAACGGTCCGCGACGCACGCCAGCCTAGGAGCACCTGGGCGGCCCGCACGCCCTGCAGCACGTCGCACACGGCGCCGCGCAGTATGCTCGTCTGCGGCGAGGCGATGCCGCTCAACACGTAGCCCCCGGCCGCGATCCTCGTGCCGGTCGAGCGGCCGAAGCCGCGCGCATCGAGGCCGAATACATGGCAGCCGGTGTTCGCCCAGTGCAGCATCACGTCGTACTGCGAGTTGTAACCGTGGCTGTGCACGATGAGTGGCCGCGGCTCCGGCACGTCGTGCGCCAGCATGTATCCCGCGACGCGCACGTTGCCGAGCGACGAATAGGTGACGTGGTCGAGGGTCAGGTGCGGCGCCGGCGGCGCCTGTCGCGCCATCACCGGCCGCGGCGACACTTCCCGGACCGCGTCGCTGGTCGCCTGCCAGAAGCGGTCGAAGTCGTGCGGTTCGTCGACGAGCGGTGCGAAGGTCTCCATTGCGGTCATCGGCATGCAGCTACCTCCGGCACGAGGATCATCTTTCAACGGTACCCGCCCGGCGGCGCATCGCTGGCGCGCTGCACGAACCGGAAGTCGAGCGTGATGGACGTGCGCGGCTCTTCCTGCCCTGAACGCACGGCGCGGATGCGCTTCTCGAGCAGGTCGATGGCCGCTTGCGACATCGCGGTGATCGGCTGGTGAATCGTCGTGATCTCGGGCCAGATCGTCGTCGCGAGCAGCGTGTCGTCGAAGCCGCACACCGTGAGGTCGCGCGGGATGTCGACGTGGTGCCGGTGCGCGGTCGCGACCGTCGCGGCGGCCATGTCGTCGTTGCTCGCGAAAATCGCAGTCGGCCGGTCGGGCAGCGCCAGGAGCTCTTCCGCGGCAGCCAGCCCGGAACGATAGGAGAAGCGCCCGTCGACGACGAGTTCACTGTCGTAGTCTATGCCCGCGTTCGCGAGGGCTTCGCGGTAGCCGGCGAGGCGCTGCGGGGTCGCGAGCTGGTCGGGACTGCCCTTGATGAAACCGATGCGGCGGTGCCCGAGGCGGATGATGTGCTCCGTCATGAGGCGCGCCGCGGCGAAATCGTCGATCGCGACCGAGGAGACGTTCGGCTCGTCGCGCCGCGTGCCGATGGTGACGCACTGCACGCCTGTTTCCTTGAGCAGCGCGAGCACGGCCTCGGCGTCGGCCAGCGGCGGAGACAGGAGTATGCCGTCGATCCCCGTCTTCACCATGTTGCGTATGCAGCGCATGCCGTCGGCTTCGTTTTCGCATTCCACGACCACGATCTGCGTGTCGCTGCGCCGGGCCTGCTCGAGCACGCCGAGCAGCATGGCGCTCAGGTACGAGCTGCTCGGGTTGTCGTAGAGCATGCCGATCTGGACCTGGCTCGCGCTGGCGAGGCTGCGCGCGGCCTTGTTCGGCAGGTAGCCTAGATCGCGGATCGCGGCATTGACGGCGTCGCGCGTGGACTGGCGTACCCGGGCGTCGTCGTTGATTACCCGGGAGACCGTCATCGGGGATACGCGCGCTTCGCGCGCAACGTCGGAGATGGTGACGCGCGCATGCTGTTTGCGCGCAGGTAGCTGGCGCTTCGACGCCACCCGGCTCAGCCTCCCGGCCGGCGGCAGGGGGCGTCCAGCCGGGCAACGCGCGCGTGCGGGGACGGCGCAGGGCGGCCCCGGTCGGCGTCCGACATGTGTGTTCCCCTCATGCAGCTTGAAGCCCACTCCCCCGGATGCGATGTTAACGCTACCAAGGGCAAAATACGAGGCGTCGTCCACCCGCGGGTGCCGGCGGCCTTTGAGGGGAGAAACATGGCGGCGAGACCGGCCCGATCGCAGGTTCTCTGGCTGCTCGCATTCTGCGCCGCGGCCGCTGAGGTACGCGCCGGGTGCGCGGCCGGGTCCGGGCAGGTGTTCCTGAACCAGGTCGGCTTCACGCCGGGCTCGCCCAAGTTCGCGGTCCTCGCGACGCCTGCGGCGGAGCCCGTGCGCTGGCAGCTTGTCGACGAGAGCGGTGCGGTGCAGACCGAGGGGCACTCGCGGGTGTTCGGGGCTGATCCCCTCGCCGGGCTCGACGTTCACCACGTCGATTTCAGCGGCTACGACGAACCCGGCGCGGGGTACGTGCTCGAAACCGAGTGCGGCACGAGCCACGCTTTCGACCTCGCGCCGCAGCTGTTCGACACGCTGCCCTACGACGCGCTCGCGTACTTCTTTCACAACCGCAGCGGCATGCCGATCGAGGCGGAGTACGCCGGCTCGGCGAAGCTCGCCCGACCGGCCGCGCACGAGCGCGAGCTCGTCGCCTGCGTGAGCGGCAAGGACTCACACGGCAACGACTGGCCCGGCTGCGACTATAAGCTCGACGTGAGCGGCGGCTGGTACGACGCGGGCGATCACGGCAAGTACGTCGTCAACGGCGGCATCGCCGTGTGGACGCTCATGAACGTGTACGAGCGCCAGCGTGCGCTCGGGCGGCGGGACCCGTTCGGTGACGGCCAGGCAGCAATCCCCGAAGCCGGCAACGGCGTCAACGACCTGCTCGACGAAGTCCGCTACGAGATGGAGTTCCTGCTCGCGATGCAGGCGCCGGCGGACGCCGTCGCGCGCGTTCCCATCGGCGTGCGGCGCAATACCGCGGGCATCGAGTTCGCGCGCATCGATGCGGCGGGCATGGCGCACCACAAGGTCGCCGACCGCAACTGGACCGCGCTGCCTACGCCCCCGCACCTGGACGACGAGGAACGCGTGCTGCACCCGGTGAGCACGGCGGCGACGCTGAACCTTGCAGCGACGGCGGCACAGTGCGCGCGGGTGTGGCGCGGCATCGACGATGCCTTCGCGGGTCGCTGCCTGGCGGCGGCCGAGACGGCGTGGGCGGCGGCCGGGCGCAATCCCGAGGTGTACTTCATCGCGGACTTTACCGGCAGCGGCATGTACGGCGACGGCGACGTCAGCGACGAGTTCTTCTGGGCCGCCGCGGAGCTATACACCACGACCGGCAAGGCGGCCTACGCGGACTTCCTGCGCGGCTCACCCTGGTTCGACGCGCCGATCGAACGCGAACCCGCGTGGCCGTTCACGGCGCCGGCGGGCGTCATCACCCTCGCAATCGTCGACAACGAGCTCGGGTCGGCGCAAGTGGCCCAACTGCGCGAGCGCATCGTCGCCGCAGCCGACAGCTTTCGCCGCGAAAGCGACCGCACCGGCTTCAGGATTCCGTTCGCCTCCGACCGCTGGGCGTGGGGTTCGAACAGCACGCTGTTGAACCGCGCGCTCCTGCTCGCGCTCGCCCACGATTTCACGGGCGAGGACGGCTACCGTACAGGCGTCGTCGACGTGCTCGACTACCTGCTCGGGCGCAACCCGCTCGAACAGTCTTTCATCAGCGGCTACGGCGAGCGCGCGATGACGAACCCGCACCACCGCTACTGGGTGCCCTCGGCCGACGCGGGCCTGCCGGCCCCGCCGCCCGGCGCGCTCTCGGGCGGACCGAACAACACAGCGATGATCGACCCGGTCGCACAGCAACTGAAAGGACGTTGCGCGCCGCTCACGTGCTGGCGGGACGAAGTCGAGGCGTATGCGCTGAACGAAGTGGCGATCAACTGGAACGCACCGCTGGTGTGGGTGGCGGCGTGGCTGAATGAGCAGGTTCCATCAGAAGCGGAGCGGTAGCGTAAGTCGAGCTGCCTGATCGATCGTGTTGATCGCCGTGAAAGACCGATGAGGACAGACGTGCATGTCCGCTATGTAAACCATAGCAGTCGCTCGAAACGTGGGTATGAGCGTAGACTTTAGGGGCTGGAGTTGACCCATTGCTAACGTTCGCGTTTTGCTCGATGCAGGCGCATTAATCGCAATA
>DASUOE010000002.1:0-24916 GCA_036276805.1 Woeseiaceae bacterium
CAGGGCGGTGGCGCTCAGCGCGCTCGTCTCGCTCACGATCGTGTCCGGCGGGTTCGTCGCCGGTCTGAAGGCCGGCAAGCTGTACAACACGTTCCCTATGATGGGCGACTACTGGCTGCCGCCGGGGTACTCCGCGCTCGAGCCGGCATGGCGAAACCTGTTCGAGAACCCGATCCTCGTGCAGTTCGACCATCGCGTGCTCGCTCTTCTCACGTTCGCGGCGGTGCTGGCGTTCGCGGCCGCCCTCGCGCGCAGCGCCGTGCGTGGCGCCGGCGGCGCGGCGCCGCCGCGCCGCGCACTGACGGCGTGCAGCCTGCTGCTGCTGGCCGCGGTGACGCAGGTCGCGCTCGGCATCCTGACACTGCTCAATCACGTGCCGATCGTGCTCGCCTCGCTGCACCAGGCGGTTGCCGTGCTGCTCTTGACCGCGGCGCTGTATCTCACGCACGCGCTCTCCGGGCGCATTAGGGCCTGTTAACGCTATGAACGGGGCGGCTGCCGAAGCCGATTGTCGTGTCCGGCAAGGCGGAGCGAGCGCCGCGTAGCACCGTTACGCCAGCGAGCGACAACGGCGTCAGGCCGCGACGGTCGTCAGCCAGCCGTGTGAGTCGGCGGCGTTGCCGAACTGGATCGCCTGCAGCGCGCGGCGCAGTTTCTGGACGTTCGGCCCGGCCTGCCCGTCGCGCACCGTGATCTCCCGGCCTTCGTGTACGAGCGTCCCGACCGGCGTCAGGACGGCGGCGGTGCCGGAGAGCGCCGCTTCGTAGGACGCTGCCCAGCCGAGCAGTTCCCCGACCGTGAAATTGCGCTCGTTGATCCGGTAGCCGAGATCCTTGCCGAGGGAGAGTATCGACGCCCGCGTCATGCCGTGCAGGAAGGACGTGTCGAGCGGCTTGGTGATGATCTCGTTGTCCGCAATGAGCAGGAAGTTGGCTGCACCCGTCTCCTGCACGTCGCCCCGTGGGCAGAACAGCACCTGGTCGACCCCGTATTCCGCCTTGGCTGCAAGCGTCGGCCCGAGCGCGGCCGCGTAGTTGCCACCCGTCTTCGTGCTGCCGAGTTGCTCGGTCGAACGCGAGCGCTTGTCTTCGACCAGGAGCTTGAGCGGCCGCGAGCCGCCGGCGAAATAGTCACCGACCGGCGAGGCAAGGACGTAGAGCAGTGCGGTGCTCGACGGGGACGCCGCGGCCCCGATGTTCGGCAGCGTGCCGATGAGCGTCGGTCGCAGGTAGAGCGAGCTCGGTGGCTCGGGAATGTCCCCGATATGCCGCCGCACCAGGTCCTTCACCATGCCGGCCAGCTTTTCCGTGTCGGGCACCGGCAGGCGCAGCGACGCGGCGCTCTTCTGCATCCGGCCGATGTGATCGTACAGCCGGAAGACGTGGGCATCGCCATCCTGCCAGCGATACGCCTTGAACCCTTCGAAACAGGTGCTCGCGTAATGCAGCACGTGGGCCGCGGGATGCAGCTCGAGCGGCGCGAGCGGCCTGATTACGGCCGGCTGCCATGCCTGGCCGTCGAACTTCGCGACAGCGAAGTGATCGCAGAACGTCGTACCGAACTGACTCATCCGAACTCCCTGAAAGGGCCGTAACTTTGCCACTAACCGCCGCACGTTGGCCAGTACGGCATTTGTGGTAGCGGCTTGTGCAGGGCACTCGTCAGAACGTGGGTGGCGTGCAGGCGGTCACGAGCTCGCAGGGCTCGCTGCCCGGATTGTGGAACGTGTGCGGCCGGCTGCTCGTGAAATAGTAGGCATCGCCCGGCCCGAGGAGCTCCGTCGTCTCGCCGACCGTGACGCGCAGCCGGCCGGACAGGATGAGGCCGCACTCCTCGCCCTCGTGCCTGAGCGCATGGCGGCCGGTGCCGGCGCCCGGTTCGTAACGCTCGTGCAGCAGCTGGATCGCGCGCTCGCTAAGGTTGCCGCCGACCTGCCGGTAGGAAACGCCCCCGTCCGCGATTTCCTTGAGCTCCGCGGCCCGGAAGAACACGCGGTCGGCGGCGTCGGCGGCGTCGCTGAAGAAATCGGCGAGGCTCACGGGTATGCCGTCCAGCACCTTCTTCAGCAGGCTGACCGTCGGGTTCAGCTTGCCTGCCTCGATTTGCGAGATGCTCGCGTTCGCAACGCCGGTGCGGCGGGCGAGCTGGCGCTGCGACAGGCGGTGCCGCATCCGGAGCGCCCGGAGGCGGATGCCGACGTCATTCTGCATGGCGATTCCCGAGTGTTAATTATGCTGAACGATTTTGCCATCAGGCCACGTAAAATCAAGTACTTGAAAAGGCTCTGCTAACTCGTTGTTTAACATGGCTGTGCGGGCGTACACTCGGTGGCCGTTCGCCGCCGGCCCGGTCCCGGCCGCGGCCACGACCGCTACCAAGACCCCCGGAGTTCGCCCCATGGCCACCGCCGCCGACCCCCTCGCCGCCTACTGGATGCCGTTCACGGCGAACCGCGACTTCAAGGAGCGGCCGCGCATGATCCGGAGCGCTTCGGGGCATTACTACGTGTCCGACGACGGGCGCCGCCTCTACGATTTCTTCTCCGGCCTGTGGACGACGGGTGTCGGCCACTGCCACCCGAAAATCGTCGAGGCCGTGCAGCGGCAGGTCGCGGAACTCGATTACGCAATCGCGTTCCAGGTCGGTAACGGCCGGTCGGCCGAGCTCGCCGCCCGGGTTATCGGGATTGCGCCCGAGGGCTTCACGCAGTGTTTTTTCACGAACTCGGGCTCGGAGTCGGTGGATACGGCTCTCAAGATCGCCCTGGCCTACCATCGCGCGCGCGGCGAAGGGCAGCGCACCCGCCTGATCGGCCGCGAACGCGGCTACCACGGCGTGAATTTCGGCGGCATGTCGGTCGGCGGCATGGTGCCCAACCGCAAGGCCTTCAGCGCAAACCTGATCCCGGGCGTGGACCACCTGCGGGCCACGATCGATCCCGCCCACACGGCGATGAGCCGCGGCCAGCCCGCGTGGGGCGCGCACCTCGCGGAGGACCTCGAGCGCCTCTGTGCGCTGCACGACGGCAGCAACATCGCCGCGGTCATCGTCGAACCCGTGGCCGGATCGGCCGGCGTGATCCCGCCGCCCATCGGCTATCTCGAACGCCTGCGGGAGATCTGCGACCGGCACGGCATCCTGCTCATCTTCGACGAGGTCATTACGGGATTCGGCCGCGTCGGGCGGGCCTTTGCCGCCGAGCGCTTCGACGTGCTGCCCGATATCATCACGACGGCCAAGGGGCTGACGAACGGCGTAATCCCGATGGGCGCGGTGCTCGTGCAGGAGCACGTGTACGACGCGTTCATGCAGGGCCCGGCCGGCATGATCGAGCTCTTCCACGGCTACACTTACTCCGGGCACCCGGTCGCTGCCGCGGCCGGCGTCGCGGCGCTCGACGTGTACCGCGAGGAAGGGATCTTCGAACAGGCCGCTGCCCTTGCAGGGCCCTTCGAGGAGCGACTGCACGCGTTCGCTGATCATCCGAAGGTGGCCGACGTGCGCAACTTCGGCCTCATGGGCGCCCTCGAGCTGGCGCCGCGCCCGGGCGCGCCGGGCGCGCGCGGGCTCGAGGTGCACAAGCGCTGCTTCTGGGACGAGGACCTGATGGTACGCCACGGCATGGATACCATCGCATTCTCGCCGTTTTTGAATTCCGACGTGCGCGACTGGGACACGAACTTTGCGAAGTTCCGCCGCGTGCTGGACGCGATCGACTGACCGGAGACGAACATGAACGCAACGCCCGCATTCCGCCTCGAGACGACCGACACGCTCGGCCATTTCATCGACGGCCGGCTCGTTGCCGGCGGCAAGGCCACGCTGCCGGTGTATAACCCGGCGACCGGCCGCGAAACCCGGCGCGTCGCGCTCGCGGCGCGCGCGGACATGGATCTCGCCATCGCCGCGGCGGAAGCCGCCTTCCCTGCCTGGCGCAATACGCCGCCCGCGAAGCGCGCCCGCATCTTCTTCCGCTACCGGCAGCTACTGGAGGAGCATGCGCAAGCCGTCGCGGCGGTCATCACGGAGGAGCATGGCAAGGTCGTGGACGACGCGCTGGGCGAGTTCCAGCGCGGCCTCGAGGTCGTGGACTACGCCTGCGGCATCGCAGAACTCCTGAAGGGTGAATTCAGCCGCAACGTCGGCCCGGCGATCGATTCCTGGTCGGAGTTCCAGCCGCTCGGCGTCGTGGCGGGCATCACGCCGTTCAATTTCCCGGCGATGGTCCCGATGTGGATGTTCCCGATGGCGATCGCCTGTGGCAACACGTTCGTACTGAAGCCGTCGGAGAAGGATCCTGGCGCGGCGCTCCTGCTCGCGCAGCTCTTCCGCGAGGCCGGTCTGCCCGACGGCGTCTTCAACGTCGTGAACGGCGACAAGGTCGCGGTCGACGCGCTCCTGGCCGACCCGCGCGTGCAGGCAGTGAGCTTCGTGGGCTCGACGCCCGTGGCGGAATACATCTACACGACGGGCACGCGGAACGGCAAACGCGTGCAGGCGCTCGGCGGGGCCAAGAACCACGCCATCGTCATGCCCGATGCCGACATCGACAACGCCGTCAGCGCGCTCACGGGCGCCGCGTACGGCTCCTGCGGCGAGCGGTGCATGGCTATTTCGGTCGCGGTCTGCGTGGGCGACGACACGGCGGATGCCGTCGTCGCCGGCCTCGGAGAGCAGCTCGCCCGCATGCACGTGGGCAACGGTGCGGATGCGAGCTGCAGCATGGGACCGCTCATAACGCGGGAACACCGGGACAAGGTGCGGGGCTACGTCGATCTGGGCGTGCAGGAAGGCGCCGAGCTCGTCGTCGACGGCCGCGGGCTCGAGGTTTCCGGGCACGAGGACGGCTTCTTTCTCGGGCCCTGCCTGTTCGACCGGGTTACGCCCGCCATGCGCATCTACCGCGAGGAGATTTTCGGCCCGGTGCTGTGCATCGTGCGCGCCCGATCCGAGGAAGACGCGATGCGGCTCATCGACGAACACGAGTACGGCAACGGTACCTGCATCTTCACGCGCGACGGCGAGGCCGCCCGCTATTTCGCGGACAACGTCAAGGTCGGCATGGTCGGGATCAACGTGCCGTTGCCGGTGCCCGTGGCCTGCCACAGCTTCGGTGGCTGGAAACGCTCGCTGTTCGGCGACCTCCATGCCTACGGGCCGGACAGCGTGCGCTTCTATACGCGCCGCAAGACGATCACGCAGCGCTGGCCGACCGGCGGCGTGCGCGAGCAGGCGCAGTTCGCCTTCCCGAGCAACGGCTGAGGCGCGCACCCGCGGCGGGTGAGGTAAGATCACGGGCCCGGACGTTCTCGGAGCCCTACGGATGACACGCAGCTTTTCAATGATCTGGGCGGTTTCGCCGCTCTTTGCGCTGGCCGCGCCGATGCTGAGCGCGCCCGCCGCCGCGCAGGACGTGGCGACGTTCTACAAGTCGACCGAGGTAGCGCCCGGTATCTACATGCTCGAGGGCGGCGACGGCTTCGGCGGGGGCAACGTCGGCCTCCTGGCCGGCGAGGATCACGTCGCGCTCATCGACGACGGGCTCGCACCGACGGCCGGGACGCTGCTCGCAGGCATCGAGAAGATCGTCGGTCGCCCGGTCGACTTCATCATCAATACGCACGTGCACGGCGACCACGCCGGCGGCAATGCGCACTTCGCGGCGGAAGGCGCCGTGATCTTCGCGCACGACAACATACGCAAGCGGCTCGTCGCGAACCCCGAGTCGGCGGGTGGTGCAGAGGGTCTCCCTGTCGTCACGTTCGCGGACGGCGTCACGTTTCACCTGAACGGCATCGAAGCGCGCGTGCATCACTTCGCGTCGGCGCATACGGACGGCGATTCCTACGTCGTCTTCCCGGAAGCGAACGTGATCCAGACCGGCGACCTGTTCTTCAACGGCAGCTTCCCGTTCATCGACCTCGACAGCGGTGGCTCCGTATCCGGCTACCTCGAGGCGCAGCGCGAACTCCTGGAGCTAGCGGACGCGGAGACGGTGCTGGTCCCGGGACACGGTCCCCTGGCGACGCGCGCGGAACTCGAGACGCACCTCGCCATGCTCATCGACAGCCATGCGAAGGTGCAGGCACTCGTCGACGACGGGCTGAGCGCCGACGAGGTCGTCGCCGCAAATCCACTCGCCGGGTATCACGAGGAATACGACTGGCCTTTCATTACGACCGAGCGCATGACTCGAACGCTCTACCGGGACATCGCCGGTGAGTAAGGGCGCGCTGCACCGGCACGGCGCGGCAGGATTCGTCGATGCGCAGTGGGACGACTCGATCGTCCCGACTCTCCGCGATTACATCCGCATCCCGAACAAGTCGCCTCACTTCGACCCGGACTGGGAAGCGCACGGCCACATGGAGAAGGCCGTGACGCTGCTTTCGGACTGGTGCCGCGACCAGCCTGTCGACGGCATGACCGTCGAAGTCGTGCGCCTGCCCGGCCGCACGCCCGTGCTGTTCGTCGACATACCCGGCAACTCCGACGACGTCGTCCTGCTTTACGGGCATTACGACAAGCAGCCGGAGTTCAGCGGCTGGGAAAAGGGCCTCGGTCCCTGGGAGCCCGTCCTGCGCGACGGCAAGCTGTACGGCCGCGGCGGCGCGGATGACGGCTACGCAACCTTCGGCTCGCTGACCGCCGTCAGGGCACTGCAGGAACAGGGCATACCGCACGCGCGCTGCATCGTGCTCATCGAGGGCTGCGAGGAGTCCGGCAGTTTCGACCTGCCCTGGTACATCGACGCGCTCGCCGACCGCATCGGCACGCCGGACCTCGTCGTCTGCCTCGATGCGGAGTGCGGCAACTACGACCAGCTCTGGTGCACGACATCGCTGCGCGGCAACCTCACCGGGACGCTGCGCGTCGACGTGCTGAGCGAGGGTGTGCACTCGGGCAGCGCCGGCGGCATCGTGCCGTCGAGCTTCCGCCTGGTCCGCGCACTCCTCGGCCGGGTGGAGGACGAAGCGAGCGGGCGCATCCTGCCCGATGCGCTGCACGTCGAGATTCCGGCCGATCGCAAGGCGCAGGCAGCGGCCGCTGCGGAAACGCTCGGCGATTCCGTGTACCGGAAATACCCCTGGGTCGTGCCGGACGCAACGCCGGCGGCGAGCCCCCGTGAACTCGTGCTAGACAACACGTGGCGACCGACGCTCAGCGTCACCGGCGCGGACGGGCTGCCGACGCTCGTCAATGCGGGCAACGTGCAGCTGCCGTATTTGGAGCTCAAGCTGTCCTTTCGGCTGCCGCCGACCTGCGACGCGCAGGCGGCGGCGCGGGCTCTCGAGGCGATCTTCGCCGCGAACCCGCCCGCGCTCGCCAGGGCGCGCTTTCGCGCGGATTCCTCGATGGGCGGCTGGAACGCACCGCCGGTCGCCGAGTGGCTCGCCGATTCGATGCAAAAGGCTTCGCGGGCCTTCTTCGACAAGCCGTCAATGTTCATGGGCACCGGGGGCACCATCCCGTTCATGGGTATGCTCGGCGAGAAGTTCCCGGCGGCCCAGTTCCTGGTGACCGGTCTCCTCGGGCCGAAATCGAACGCGCACGGGCCGAACGAATTCCTGCACGTCGCGACCGGCAAGCGCCTGACGAGTTCGGTCGCGCAAGTGCTCGAAGACCACTTCCGGCACAAGCGGGACGGCTGACGCGACCGGCCTGCCGGCGACCGCGCCCCATCGGCATACCGCCACGATGTTTCGCATTCACCGGGTCTTCGACGTCACGACGCCGACGAACCGGCAGCTCATCGCCCAGGTGCAGGCGATGCTGCGCGTGCATTTCAGCGGGCTCACCGAGCAGGACATCGCGAAAATCCCGGCGCAGCTCGCGAACCCGCTGAAGTATAGTTTCCGCTCGCAACTGCTGGTCGCCGAGGACGGGCACGCGAACGTGCGCGGATTCGCCATGCTCCTGCACGCACCCGACCTCGATTTCTGTTTCCTCGATTACATCTCCGCCGGGCGAGACCAGACGGGCCGCGGTGTCGGCGGGGCGCTGTACGAGCGGGTGCGGGAAGAAGCTCTGCGGCTCGGCGTCGTCGGCCTGTTCTTCGAAAGCCTGCCGGACGATCCCGAGCTGTCGCCGAACCCGGAAACGCGGCGGCAGAACGCGGCACGCCTGCGCTTCTACGAGCGCTTCGGCGCGCGCCCCATCGCGAACACGGCCTACGCAACGCCGGTCTCGCCGGGCGACGCCGACCCGCCGTTCCTCGTCTTCGACGACCTCGGCCAGGACACGGCCCTCGACCGCAAGCTCGCACGCCGGATCGTGAGGGCGATACTCGAGCGCAAGTACGGCAGTTTCTGCCCGCCGGAGTACGTTGACCGCGTGGTGGCTTCGATTCGCGACGACCCTGTGCGGCTGCGGGAACCCCGTTACGCGGCGCGTGCGCTGCCGCCGTCAGAGCGCCGGCCGAAAGAACGCCGTTTCGCGCTTATCCAGAATACCGGGCATTCGATCCATCACGTCGACGATCGCGGATACGTGGAAGCGCCGGTGCGGATCGCGAGCATCACGGCTGAGCTCGACAAGACGGATCTCTTCGAACCCCTGGCGGCGAAGAAATACGCAACCGCCGCCATCGAGAAGGTGCACGACCGCGAGTTCGTGCAGTTCCTCAAGAAGGCCTGCGAGAACGTTCCTCCGGGCAAGTCGATCTATCCGTACGTCTTCCCGGTGCGCAACCGGGCGCGACCGCCGAAGGACCTGCCGTTGCGCGCCGGGTACTACTGCATCGATACCTTCACGCCGCTCAACGCGAATGCGTACAAGGCCGCGCGCGGCGCCGTCGACTGCGCGTTAACCGGTGCGGACTGGCTGCTCGACGGCGGGCGCGCGGCCTATGCACTGGTGCGGCCGCCCGGCCATCACGCCGAAACCGCGGCCTTCGGCGGATTCTGTTACTTCAATTCGGCCGCCATCGCCGCGCAGCACCTGTGCGAGCGCGGCCGGGTGGCGCTGCTCGACATCGATTATCACCACGGCAACGGCGCTCAGGAAATCTTCTACCGGCGCAAGGACGTCCTGACGATATCGCTGCACGGTCACCCGCGTTACAGCTATCCGTATTTTTCGGGCTTCGAGGACGAGAAAGGCGACGGCGAAGGCAAGGGCTACAACCTGAATTTCCCGCTGAGCGAGGGACAGGACGGCGCGGCCTACCGCAAGGTGCTGCGCGAGGCGCTCGGCAGGCTCGCCCGGTTCGACCCGGAATTTCTCGTGGTCGCGCTCGGGCTCGATACGGCGAAAGGCGACCCGACCGGCTCGTTCTCATTGCTTGCGAGGGATTTCAAGGAGAACGGCAGTCTGATCGGCGCCCTGTCGTTGCCGACCCTAGTCGTGCAGGAAGGCGGATACAGGACACAGACCCTCGGGATCAACGCACGGCATTTCTTCAGCGGGCTGCGCCAGGGCATGTCGGGCTGACCGCAAAGCCGGCCGTACCGGGTGCCGCGACCCGGCAACGCGGTCAGGACACGAACAGGAGCATCACTCCCGCGGCCACGGCGGAACCGATCACGCCGGCGACGTTCGGCCCCATCGCGTGCATGAGCAGGATGTTCTGCTTGTTCGCCTCGAGACCTACGCGGTTCGCCACCCGCGCGGCCATGGGCACGGCGGACACGCCCGCGGCGCCGATGAGCGGGTTGATCGGCGACTTCGAGACGGCGTTCATCAGCTTCGCCATGAGCACGCCGCTCGCCGTGCCGATCGCGAATGCAACGATGCCGAGCGCGAGGATGAGCAGCGTGTCCACCGTCAGGAACTCCCCGGCTACGAGCTTCGAGCCTACGGCGAGGCCGAGGAAGATGGTCACGATGTTGATCAGGGCGTTCTGCGTCGTCTCCGACAGGCGGTCGACGACCCCGCATTCGCGCATGAGGTTGCCGAACGCCAGCATGCCGATGAGTGGCGCCGCCGGCGGCAGCAGGGCCGCGACCAGGAGGAGCAGCAGGATCGGGAAGACGATCTTCTCGGTCCGCGACACCTCGCGCAGCTGCTCCATCCGGATCTGGCGTTCGGCCTCGGTGGTCAGGAGCTTCATGATCGGAGGCTGGATGAGCGGGACCAGCGCCATGTACGAGTACGCGGCCACGGCGATCGCGCCGAGGAGCTCCGGTGCGAGCTGCCCGGCGACGTAGATCGCCGTCGGCCCGTCCGCGCCACCGATGATACCGATCGCCGCGGCGTCCCGCAGGTCGAACTCCGTCCAGCCGAGTTCCGTCATTGCCAGCGCGCCGAGGAGCGTCGCGAAGATGCCGAATTGCGCCGCCGCGCCGAGAAACAGCGTGCGCGGGTTGGCGAGCAGCGGCCCGAAGTCGGTCAGCGCCCCCACGCCCATGAAGATGATCAGCGGAAACGCGCCGGTCTCTATGCCGACGACGTAGAGTAGATGCAGGAGGCCGTCGCCGGTGGCAATCCCGGCGCCGGGGATATTGCTCAACAGCCCGCCGAAACCGATCGTGACGAGCAGGAGCGGCTCGAACTTCCTGGCTATGCCAAGGTAGAGGAGCAGGAGGCTTACGGCGAGCATGACTGCATCCCCGGCCGTCGCCTGGTACAGCCCGGAGGCCTGCCACAGTTCCTGCAACATCCGCGGGCAGCCCTGCGCGTCGGTCAGGCGATGGCGACGAGCGCGTCGCCGACCTTGATCGCGTCGCCCTGCCGAACGTGGACCGCGGTCACCCTGCCCGCCTTCGGCGCACTCACGGCGGTTTCCATTTTCATGGCCTCGACCACCAGCAGCGCATCGCCCTCCGCCACCGAGTCCCCGGGCGCGACATGCACGTGGAACACGTTCCCGGCGAGCACCGCCTTCACGGTTTCGGCCCTGCCGTCGTCACGCGGCGGAACGTGGCCGGAACTCGCCGGCGCGACCTGAGTGAGTTCGCCGCTCTCCGCCACCTCCACGGTATAGGACCTGCCGTTCACCCGTACCGCGTACACCGCCGGGCCCGCGCCTGGCGGTGTGCCGGCCGCGGCGGCATCCGTCGTCGGCGACTTCGGCGCTGCATCGCCCGGCACCGGCTCGAAGCGGGACGGATCGCCGCGGTGCTCGAGAAACCGCAGGCCGATGTGCGGGAACAGTGCGAAGGTCAGCACGTCGTCCATCACCTCGTCCGCGAGGCGGATGCCCTTTGCCCGCGCCAGCCGCTCCAGTTCCTTCCGCTGCGCGGCGAGTTCCGGTTCGAGCAGGTCCGCCGGCCGCGCGGTTAGGGGTTCCCCGCCGTCCAGAACGCGCGCCTGCAGGGCCTCGTCGACGGGTGCGGGTGTGGCGCCGTATTCGCCTTTCAGGAGGCCGGCCGTCTCCTTCGTGATCGACTTGTAGCGCTCGCCCGACAACACGTTGATGACGGCCTGCGTGCCGACGATCTGCGACGTCGGGGTCACGAGCGGCAGCATGCCGAGTTCCTTGCGCACCCGCGGAATCTCCTCGAGCACCTCGTCGAGGCGATCCCCGGCGTCCTGTTCGCGCAGCTGGCTTTCGAGATTCGTCAGCATGCCGCCGGGCACCTGTGCGAGCAGGATGCGAGAGTCGACACCGCGCAGCGCCCCTTCGAACTTCGCGTACTTCCGGCGCACCTGCCGGAAGTACGCCGCGATCTCTTCGAGCAGTGCGAGGTCGAGGCCCGTGTCCCGGTCGGTCCCCTCGAGCATGGCAACCAGCGACTCGGTCGGCGAATGCCCGTAGGTCATGGACAGCGACGATATGGCCGTATCGATGTTGTCGATGCCCGCCTCGACGGCTTTCAGGTTCGTCGCGGTGGACAGCCCGGTGGTTGCGTGGCATTGCATGTGGATCGGAATGCGCACGGCTTCCTTCAGGCGGCTCACGAGTTCGAACGCGACGTAAGGACGCAGCAGCCCCGCCATGTCCTTGATGCAGATCGAATGCGCACCCATGTCCTCAATGCGTTTGCCGAGGTCGACCCACAGGTCGATGGTGTGTACGGGACTCACCGTATAGGACATCGCGCCCTGCGCATGCTTGCCGACCGCTACGGCGGCGCGGACGGCCGTTTCGAGATTGCGCAGGTCGTTCAATGCGTCGAATATGCGGAAGACGTCGACACCGTTCTTCGCCGCCCGCTCGACGAAGCATTCGACGACGTCGTCAGCGTAATGCCGGTATCCCAGTACGTTCTGGCCCCGGAACAGCATCTGCTGCGGCGTATTCGGCATGGCTGCCTTCAACCGGCGAATGCGTTCCCAGGGATCCTCGCCGAGATAACGTATGCAGGCGTCGAAGGTCGCGCCGCCCCAGGATTCGATGGACCAGAACCCGACACGATCGAGCTTGTCGGCGATCGGCAGCATGTCGTCGGTGCGCATGCGGGTGGCGAGCAGGCTCTGGTGCGCGTCGCGCAGGGCAAGCTCGGTGATACCGAGCGGTTTCTTCTCGTTCATGCGGACCCGTGGCTCAAGAGGACCGGTGGTGTCGGTGCCGGCGCCGGTGCTGGTGGAGGGCCGCGGCAATGGCGGCGGTCTGCGCCGCGTCGTCGTCCCCGCGAGGGCCACCCCGCGCGGGTGCCGTCGGCAGCCGCGCGACCGCCCGCGCCATCAGGTTCATGGCCGCGACCAGCAGCGTGAGAAACGCGAAAACGGTGCCCATGCCGATCAGCATCAAAACGAATCCTTGCTGCAGCAACGACATGGGGTGCGGGCTCCGCGACGCGAGTGACGATTATACGGGTTTCGCCATTTGAAACATGCCGTTTCCGAGCCGGAATACGTTTAAGATGGTTGCTGCGCTTGCTCTGGCTGTACGCTTTGGTGCACATCGAAAGACATCGCCTGGGGGCGCTCGTCCTGAGCGCCTGCCTCTGCCCTGCCGCCCCCGCTTCGACGCCGGCGGCGCCGGCGCGTGTCGCCGACAGCGAGCATCCGGCCGCGCTGGCTGCCGGGCGGGACAAGGGCGAACTCGACGAAGCGCGGATTCCGCCCGGCACACCGATCCGGCGCATCGTTCTCGTGCAGGAGAACATCTTCGACCTGTCGCAGGAGGACGAAGACAACTGGCTGTACCGCACGATGAACCGCCTGCACATCGTGACGCGGCCGGCAACCGTCCGGCAACAGCTGCTGTTTCACGAAGGCGAGATCTACGACCCGCGCCTGGTCGAGGAATCCGCCCGTATCCTGCGCGAGAACAAGTACCTGTACGATGCGACCATCGAGCCGGCGCTGAACAGTGACGGCGAACTCGAGATCGACGTCGTGACCCGGGACGTGTGGACGCTCACGCCGGAAATCTCCTACTCCCGCGGCGGCGGCGAAAACAAGACTATCCTGGGCCTGGAGGAATCGAACCTCTTCGGTACGGGGCACCGCCTGATGGTCGCGTACGAGGACGACGTCGATCGCCGTGGCACGGTCTTCGGCTACGAGGACCGGCAACTCTTCGGCACCTGGACGTCGCTCGGCTTCAGCATCGCGAACAACTCCGACGGGCACTCGAACGTCCTGTCCCTGGTCAAGCCTTTTTACGCGCTCGACGCGCGGCGCGCCTGGGGCCTGTCGTACTTCGACGACGACCGGCGCAGCACGTATTACGACCTCGGCGACGAGGCCGCCGAGTACCGGCACCAGCGCCAGTACTACACCGCCTTCGGCGGCATTTCCGCGGGGCTGAACAAGGGCTGGGTCCGCCGCTGGACCTACGGCTTCGCGTACGACAACAACGAGTTCGGCGAAGTCCGCGATCCGGAGCTTCCCGCCGTGGTGCCGGCGAACCGCAAGCTCGTCTACCCGTTCGCGGGCTTCGAGTTGCTCGAGGACCGGTACGAGATCTCGATGAACCACAACCAGATCGACCGGGCGGAGGATTTTTACCTCGGCACGCGACTCGCGGTTACGCTCGGCTGGTCGGATACTGCCTTCGGCGCGGACCGCGACGCGCTGATCTACGGACTTTCCGGCAATTACAGCCTGGGCTCGCTCAAGGACCAAGCGCTGCTGCTGTCGGGCAACTTCGAGGCGCGCCAGGAGGACGGCAGCACCGAGAACTCCACGCTCGACCTCGTGGCCACCTATTACTGGCGGCAGTCCGACAAGCGGCTGTTCTTTGCGCACCTGATGTCGACGCTGGGCCACGACCTCGACGGCGACAACATCGTGGAAATCGGCGGCGACAACGGGCTTCGCGGTTATCCGCTGCGCTACCAGTCGGGCGACAGCAGCCTAATCCTGAGCGTGGAGCAGCGTTACTTCACCGACTGGTACCCGTGGCGGCTGTTTCGAGTCGGCGGCGCAGTCTTTGCGGACATCGGCCGCGTCTGGGGCCCGAATGCGCTCGGGACGGAAAGCCTGGGCTGGCTCAGGGACGTGGGCATCGGCTTGCGTCTCGCGCCGACGCGGCTCGGCACGACGAAGGTCTTCCACGTCGACGTCGCGTTTCCCCTGGACGGCACCGACGACATCGACGACGTGCAGATTCTCGTGCGCGCGAAGCGCGGCTTCTAGAGCCTATCTGGTCGGACTGCAGAGCCAGGTCGTTACCGCCCGTCAGGTGTCATGGACCGGCCAGCCTACTGGCTGCATAGAAACGCGGTCTTTTCGCGCGCCGACTTGAGCTCGGCGACGTATTCCGCCTCGTTAAGGATGTGCCGTTCGCCATTCTCGTCGGTGCGGTAGAGCTTCGGTGCGTTCTCGCAAGCCTTCAGGATTTCGTTCGCGCGCTTGCAGTTGTGGGCGACCACCGCCTCGCGGCCGGCGCGCTCCTCCGCCGTCTCGCCGGGGAAGGCATACCCGGAACCCGGCACGGCCTCCGTGCGGGGCGGCACCGACTCGAGGTCGGCGAGCGTGCCCGACGAATGCCAGAACAACTGCACGCGCACGGCGTCTTCGTGATCGGGCTTGTCGCTGTAGTGCACCTTGCCGCCGTCGTCGGTCCACGTCCAGATGGCCTGCATGGAGTCGACGTAGTGCCACTGGCCGTGTACGTCCAGCCAGCGCCAGACGTCGGCGCGGGCGGCAGTGGCGGCAATTCCTGCCGGACGACCTGCGCCCGTTTCGCCTAGCGTGCCTCGACTGCCTCCAGCCGCCGCTCCAGTGCCTCGATCTGCTGTTGCTGCGACTGGACGACCCGCGTCAGGACGGCGGCGATATCCATGCTGCTCAGGCCCTGGCGGTCCGCCATGGCGACAAGTTCCGGCACGTCCTCCGCGATGAACCCGACGTAGGTTTCCGCGTCGGCGCCCCGGTAGCGGAACCGCACCGGTTGCATATGCCGAACGGCTTCCATCGCCTCGTCGGCCGCGAGCGGCGTTATGTCTTCCTTCGCCGCCCGGGAGGACACGTTGGTCCAGGCGCCGCCGGCAGTGACATGGGCGCCGCTCGCCATCTGCAGCGGGTGTATCGGCCGCGATTCGCCGATGCCCACGTTGCCGTCGCGGTCGACGGTGATCCGGTCGACGGACCCGGCGCCGATCGTGAGCGTGTTCGCCCGGTTGTGCAGCAGGTAGCCGGTTTCGCCGCCCGCCTGCGTGATCATCAGCCCGGCCATGTTGCTCGCCTGTTCGTTGATGCGGATGCTGCCGTTCACCTCGAGTCGCTGCTGCGGCTCGGTCGTGCCGATGCCGACGAAGTTGCCGTCGTCG
Organism: Woeseiaceae bacterium; assembly: GCA_036276805.1. Classification (GTDB taxonomy): domain Bacteria; phylum Pseudomonadota; class Gammaproteobacteria; order Steroidobacterales; family Woeseiaceae; genus UBA1847. The sequence goes on from DASUOE010000002.1 coordinate 15,606, forward strand.
TAAACCTGTGACGGCTGCCCGCGGCTTTCGCCGTCGAAGCGCACCAGGAAGTTGTCGTTGCCGCGGCTCGTGAGTGTGCCGAGCGGGACGGACTCCGCCGGTGGCGGCGCGGACGCCGCGCCGGCCGGTTCGGCCGCGGGTTCGACCACCGTCGTTTCCGCCTCGCCGGTCTCGTCGGCCACAGGTTCGTCGGCTACAGGTTCGTCGGCCACAGGTTCCTCGATCGGCGGCTCGGCGCGCGCCGGTTCCGCGGGTGCCGCCGCGACACCGTCCGCCGGGCCCTCGCCGTCGTCCACGGCGTCGCCATCGATGGAGGTCGCCGAATGCGGTTCCACGACGATGACGGCCCAGTCGCCGTGCACGAATCCGGTCGTCCCGTCGGGCGTCACGATCTCGTGCCAGCCGTCGATCGTCTGCACGAACTCGGCCCGCTCGCCCCGAGCAAGGCGGCCGACGACCTCACCGTCGGCGGCCGGCGTCGCACGCACGTTGACGAAAGATTCGACACGGCCCGACGTCGCGACATAATCTGCCCGGGCGGCCGTCGGCCCGAGACCCGCGAGCGCTGCAACGATCACGAACCCTGCGGCGACCACCGCGGCACTGCTGGAATACGACTTCATGCCCCTGCTCCTGTCAGGACTCCTCATGCATTTGTGCCACGATCGTTGCCGCATTGATAGCCAGTCCCCCGCCGCCGGATCGGCGACCATTGCGACCATTGCGACCATTGCGGCCATGGCCCTGTGCGTCGCCGGCTGCGTGCAGACGCGGGCCGCCGGCACCGTCCCGGCGGCCGACCCTGGGGACGAGCCGGCGGTCGCCGACGCGGACGACCCGGCGGCAGCGCGGGCCGCGTTGGATGGGCTGGCGGACGATTATTACGCCTGGCTGCTCGCCCGGCGCCCGGAAATCGCCTACGTGGCGGCCGTGAAGAGCGAACGCCACGACACACTCTTCGACAATACGCCCCAGGCACTGCGCGAGGCGGAGCGCGAGGAGGACCGCTTCCGCGCCCGCCTCGTCGCGATTCCCGCAGATGGCCTCGCCGGCTCGCCACAATGGATGACGGCGGCCGTCCTCGACGCTACGCTCGCCGGTGCCGTCGCGCTGCGCGCCTGTCGCCAGGAACTCTGGAACGTGAACCATATGGGCGGCTGGCACCTGGAGTACCCGCGCATCGCCGAGCTGCAGCCCGTCGCCACAGCCGCTGAGCGTGACCAGGCGCTCGTGCGCTGGCGGGCCTTCGCCGCGTTCGTCGCCCAGGAACAGGCGAACCTCGCCGCCGGGCTCGCGGCCGGTTACTCGGCGCCGCGCAGCGTCGTCGACCGCGTACTCGCGCAACTCGATGCGCAGCTCGCGCTCGACCTCCCGGAGCAGCCCTACGCGTCGCCGGCACGGCGAAGCGACGATGCCGCGTTCAGCGCGGCCTTCAGCGAGCTCGTCAGCAACGACGTCCTGCCCGCGCTCGAGCGCTTTCGCGAATGGCTCGGCGGCGTTTACCGCGACGCGGCGCGCACGACTCTCTCGGTGACGGCGAACCCGGGCGGCGAGAACTGCTACGAAGCATCGCTCGCGGCGTACACGACGCTGCCTCTCTCCGGCCGCGAGATCTACGACCGCGGCCGCGAAGTCGTCGCCGCCAATCGCGCCGCCGTTGCCCGGTTCGGACGCGAGCGTTACGGCACGGACACCTTCGCCGCCACGATAGCCGCGGTGCGGGCAGACCCCGCGGACAATTTCGCAGACGCGCGGGAACTCCTCGCGTTCTCGAAAGACGCCGTCGACCGCGCGGCCGCGTCCGTGCCCGGCTGGGTCGGTACGGTGCCGGTCCGGCCCGTCGAGGTCGTGCCCCTGCCTCCGCAGGAGGAAGGGACAGGCCGCTCCGCGTACTACATGCCCGGCAACAGGGACCGCGCCGCCGAATACCGCATCCCGCTCCACGCGCCGGAGAACCAGTCGCGCGGCAATGCGGAGGCGACCGCCTTCCACGAGACCTGGCCGGGCCATCACCTGCAGGTCACGACCGCACAGGCCCGCGGCAACCTGCACCCCGTCAACGAAATCCTGTGGTTCTCCGGACCCGGCGAGGGCTGGGCCCGCTACGCCGAGGCGCTCGCCGAGGAAATGGGCCTTTACGAGACGGCCACGGGACCCATCCTGCGCCGCGCCTGGCCCGCGCACGGGATGGTCGTCGACCCGGGCATACACCTGTTCGGCTGGACCCGCGAGCAGGCAGTGAACTTCATCGTCGAAACCGGCCGCATCCCGGCGGAACAGGGGGACGGCATGGTGGACCGCATCGCGATCCTGCCCGGCCAGCTCACGGCGTATGACGCGGGCGGGCTCGAGATCCTCGCGTTGCGCCGCGAAGCCGAGGCGGCACTCGGCCAGAACTTCGACTTGAGCACGTTCCACGACCGGGTGCTCGAGGCGGGCACCCTGCCGCTCGGTGCGCTCCGGGCACACGTCGAAACATGGATCGAGCGGACACGCGCCGGTGCCCCGCCGAAGAGCGAGTCGGCCGGAGCGAGCCAGCCGTAGCGCGCGGCGCCGCCATCGTTGCGACCGGCGCGCGGCGCGCGGCGCCCGGCGCCCGACGCCCGGCGCCCGACACCCGGCGCGAGCATGTCCGCATCGTGGAATCGGGCGGCCGTGTGCCCCGCGACCGGAGTGTGCGAACATGGCGGCCCGCGAATCACGGCAGCCGGCTTATGGATCTCGGAGTCTCGGACCGCGTTCGTCCCCTGCTCGACGCGGTCAACGCATTCATCGGCGAGCGCATCGAGCCGGTCGAGGCCGAATACTTCGCCGAGGTCGACGTCGGGGACCGGTGGTCGCATACGCCGCGCCAGGCGGTCATCCTTGAAGACCTGAAATCGGCAGCGCGGGCCGCGGGCCTGTGGAACTTCTGGCTGACGGACAGCGAGCACGGTTACGGCCTCAGCACCGTCGAGTACGCGCATCTCGCCGAGGCGACCGGCCGCTCACACCTGGCGGCCGAAGTCTTCAATTGCAGCGCGCCCGACACCGGCAATATGGAAGTACTGGAACGCTACGGGACGCCGGCGCAGAAGCAGCGCTGGCTCGAGCCGCTGCTCGCGGGTGAAATCCGCTCCGCGTACGCGATGACGGAACCCGGCGTCGCCTCGTCCGACGCCACCAATATCGCGACCACCGCCGTGCTCGAGAACGGCGAATGGGTCATCAACGGCGAAAAGACGTATATCTCGGGCGCCGGGGACGCCCGCTGCAGGATCTTGATCTGCATGGTCCTGACCGACCCGGACGCGCCGCGGCACGCGCGCCACTCGCAGATCCTCGTGCCCATGGACACGCCGGGCGTGGAGGTGCTGCGCGGCATGCAGGTCTTCGGCCGCGACGACGCGCCTCACGGGCACATGCACCTCCGCCTCGGCGACGTCCGGGTGCCCAAGGACAACCTCATCCTCGGCCGCGGGCGCGGTTTCGAGATCGCGCAGGGCCGGCTCGGCCCGGGGCGCGTGCATCACTGCATGCGCGCGATCGGCGTGGCGGAGCGCGCGCTCGAGCTCATGTGCCGGCGCGGCCTCGAACGCCTGGCCTTCGGCAAGCCGATCGCGTACCTGGGCGGCAATCACGAGCGCATCGCCAACGCGCGCATCGGCATCGACATGGCCCGCCTGCTCACGCTGCAGACGGCATGGGTCATCGACCACCAGGGCGTACGCGCCGCGCGTGCGTGGATATCGAAGATCAAGGCGGCGGTACCGAACATCGCGCTCGCCGTCATCGACGACGCGATACAGATGCACGGCGCCGCCGGAGTCTCGCAGGATTTCCCGCTCGCGCAGATGTACACCTCGATGCGCACCTTGCGTCTTGCCGACGGCCCGGACGAGGTCCACCGCTACGTGGTCGCGCGCGACGAACTCGCGCGCTTCGCCTGAACGCCGCGCCGTGCCGACTACGATTCCCGCCCGCGACCTGCCGACGCTCGCCGGCCGCACGCTCGAACCATCGTCGTGGCTGCGGATCACGCAGCGGCGCATCAACCAGTTCGCCGACGCGACGAACGACCACCAGTTCATACACGTCAGCCGGCTCCGCGCCGCGCTGACGCCGTTCCGTAAGCCGATAGCGCACGGTTTCCTGTCGCTCTCGCTCCTGACGTACCTGAACCGCGAGACCGCGCTCCTGCCGGACAATCTCCGGATGGTCATCAATTACGGCTCCGACCGGGTCCGCTTCATAGCACCCGTGAAAGTGGGCCAGCGCATTCGCTCGCACCAGAAGATCGTCTCGGTAGCGGAGAAGCGGCCCGGCGAATGGCTCGTGAAGAACGAGGTCACGGTGGAGATCGAGGGCGTGGAAAAGCCGGCGCTCGTCGCCGAGATGCTCGCGCTGTTCGTGACCGGAGCCGAGTCGTGAAAGCACTCGTCTGCAAGGCTTACGGGCCGACCGACGACCTCGTCATCGAGGAGCTCGCGGACCCCGAGGCCGGGCCGGGACAGCTCGTGGTGGACGTCGCAGCCGCGGGCATCAATTTCCCGGACCTTCTCATCGTCGCCGGCAAGTACCAGGACAAGACTCCGCCGCCGTTCACGCCGGGCAACGAAGCGGCCGGGACGGTCTCGGCCGTCGGCGCCGGCGTCCGGCAGTTCGCGGTCGGCGACCGCGTGATCGTGATGCCGCGCGGCGGCGCCTTCGCCGAGCGCTGCCTGGTCGACGAGCGCCAGGCGATCCCGCTGCCCCCCGGCCTCGGCTTCGTCGAGGCGGCCGGGTTCGGCGTCGCATTCGGGACGAGTTACCACGCGCTCAAGCAATGTGCGCGCCTCGCGGCCGGCGAGACGCTGCTCGTCCTCGGCGCGGCCGGCGGCGTCGGCGTGGCCGCCGTCGAACTCGGCAAGGCGATGGGCGCCCGGGTCATCGCCGCGGCCAGCACGGACGAGAAGGTCGCGTACGCGTCTGCGGCGGGCGCCGACGCAACGATCAACTACGGCGCCGCGCCGCTCCGCGAGGCGGTGCGCGAGCTCACCGGCGACGACGGCGTCGACGTCGTCTACGACCCGGTCGGCGGGGACCTGGCGCAGTCGGCGCTCAGGAGCCTCGCCTGGCACGGCCGCTACCTCGTCGTCGGGTTTGCGAGCGGCGACATCCCGGCGTTCCCGGCCAATATCGCGCTCCTCAAGGAAGCCAGTATCATCGGCGTCTGGTGGGGGACATGGCTCAGGCGTCACCCCGACGAACACCAGCAGAATTTCGCGGAACTCATGGACTGGATCGCCGATGGCACGCTCAAACCGAAGGTCACGGAAACCTACGCCCTCGACGACTACCGGCGAGCCTTCCGGCGGATCGCAGGGCGCCAGGCCCGCGGCAAAGTCGTGCTGCGGATGGGTACCTGAGGCGCAGGCGGCGCGCCGGACGCACTCCGCATGATGTTCTGGCTCAGCACGCTCGCGCTGCTCGCCGGTCCTTTCGTCTACGCGTGGGGCCGGTCGCGGCCGGTTACCAAGCAGATGCTCGACGGTTTCGTGCTGATCGCGGTCGCCGGCATCGTGTGCGTGAACATCATCCCCTCGGCGCTCGACATCGGCGGCCTGTACGCGCTGGTGGCGCTCGCCGGCGGCCTCGCGTTCCCGGTTGCGATCGAGCGCGTCTTCCACCGTTCGGCGCACCGCGCCCACGTCTTCATCGTCGTGCTTGCAGCGCTCGGCCTCGTCCTGCACGCCATAATCGACGGTATCGCGCTCCTCCCGGCCGTCAATGACCAGATAAGCGCCGCGGCCGATCGAACCAATACGCCGAACGCAGGGTCAATGCTGGGTAACCCGCTCGCGCTCGGTGTCATCCTGCACCGCCTGCCGGTCGGCGTGGTGATCTGGTGGTCGGTGCGGCCGCAGTTCGGCCTCGGTGCGGCGCTCGCGACGTTCGCCCTGTTGATCGCGGCGACGGCAGCGGCGTATTTCGAAGGGGCGCAGTTCGTCGAACTCGCGACGACGCGGAGCCTCGCGCTGTTCCAGGCGTTCGTGGCCGGGTCGCTCGTCCATGTCGTCGCGTTCGGCGTCGACCACGGCCATGACGGCGACGAGCTATTCGTGCCGGCCGGCGACTGGGGTTTCCGCGTCGGGATACTGATCGGGATGTTCGTCATATTCGTCCTGCCGCACATTCATTGATGAAACGATTCGGACACACAGCCAGGAGATCCGACCGGATGCCGATGTTTGCCAGCCCCGCGCGCCAGCTGCGCCGCCAGTACCGCCGAGGGACGGCCGCCGCCCTCGTCCTCACACTCGCCGGCGCAGGCATGCCGCTCGCACATGCGGAGGACGACGACCCGTATCTCTGGCTCGAGGAAGTCCGGGGTGAAGCGGCCCTCGACTGGGTGCGCGCGCAGAACGCCGAGACGTTCGCGGACCTCAAGGACACACCCGTGTTCCAATCCCTGTACGAGGAGGCCTACGGCATCCTCACCTCGGACGCACACTTGCCTCACGGCAAGCTCGTCGGCGACGACTTCCACGATTTCTGGCAGGACGAAACACACGTGCGCGGCGTGTGGCGGCGTGCATCCATCGAGTCGCTCGTCGCCGGCAAGCCGGACTGGCAGATCGTGCTCGACGTCGACGCGCTGGCGGAGGAGGAAGCCGAGAACTGGGTATACAAGGACATCGACTGCGTCGGCGGCGACAGCGACCGCTGCCTCGTCGAACTGTCGCGCGGCGGCAAGGACGAGGCCGTGTTCCGCGAGTTCTCTCTTGCGAAACGCGCCTTCGTCGCCGACGGATTCGTCGTACCGGAAGCCAAGTCCGGCGTTGCCTGGGCCGACGAGGACACGCTCATCGTCGCCACGGACTGGGGCGAGGACAGCCTGACCGAATCCGGGTACGCACGCGAAGCCCGTCTCTGGAAGCGCGGCACGCCGCTCGCTTCGGCCGGATCGCTCCTCGTCGCCGGCCGCGAGGACACGATGCTCGCGCCGGTCGCGCACGGCGACGGCGGTCGCACGCATGTCTTCCTGGTACGGCTCGAAGCGGACTGGAACAACGTCGAAGTTTTCCCGCTCGCGGGCTCACGGGTCGGCGCGCCGCTCGACCTGCCGCGCCGCGTGCTCGTCGAGGGCGTCGTTCGCGGCCAGCTGATCCTGCGGCTCAAGGAAGACTGGGACCGCGGCCCCGCCGCTTTCGCAGCGGGCGACGTCGTCGCGTACGACCTCGAAAGGGGCTCCGCCACACGGCTCTACGCACCGAGCGAGACGCAGGCCATCAGCGAAGTCGAGACGGGCGACGGCCTGGTCTTCCTCGAGATGCTCGACAACGTCGCCGGGCGCATCAAGCAGGTGAGTCCGACAAACGACGGGTGGGCGGTCACCGACATTGCGGTTCCGGACAACGGCGTCGCGAAACTCGCGGCGGCGAGCAGCGGCCGCAAGGACTTCTTCGTCACCTACGAGAGCATCACGCAGCCGACGACGCTCTACCACGTCGCCCCCGGCGGCAAGCTGACGAGCCTTTCGCAAATGCCCGCGTTCTACGACGCCAACGACGTGATCGTGGAACAGCGCTTCGCGACGAGCCGTGACGGTACCCGCGTGCCCTACTTCATCGCGGGTCAACGCGAAGTCCTGAAGGAAGGCGACGCGCCGACGATCCTCTACGGCTACGGCGGCTTCCTCATCCCCGTCCTGCCCGTCTATTTCGAAGAGCCGTCGCGGCCGCAGCACGGCGCGCTCGCGGGCCGGATGTGGCTCTCGCGCGGCGGCGTGCTGGTACTGTCGAACCTGCGCGGCGGCGGCGAATACGGCCCGCGCTGGCACCAGGCGGCGCTGCGCGAGAACCGGCAGCGCGCCTACGAGGACTACATTGCGATCGCCGAGGACCTCATCGAGTCCGGCGTCACGTCACCCGAAAAGCTGGGCGCACTCGGCCGCTCGAACGGCGGGCTCCTGCTCGGCGTGGCACTCACCCAGCGCCCGGACCTGTTCGCGGCCTTCGACATCGGCGTGCCGCTTCTCGACATGCGGCGTTACCACGAGCTGCTCGCCGGGTCGAGCTGGATGGGCGAATACGGCGACCCGGACGTGCCCGGCGACTGGGCATTCATCCGTGAGTACTCGCCGTACCAGAACATCGAGAAAGGCCGCGACTACCCGACCGTGTTCTTCTACACGTCGACCGGCGACGACCGCGTGCACCCCGGGCATGCGCGCAAGATGGCGCACGCCCTCGAGGACCTGGGCTACGACACCTGGTATTACGAAAACATCGAGGGAGGCCACGGCGGGACGGCGAACCAGGACCAGCTCGCGATGCGCACGGCGCTCGAGTACGCCTATTTCGTGCGCATGCTGATGCCGGCAGAGTGGGACCGGTCCGCGGCGACGTCTATCGAGGCGGCCGGTCCGTGATGCGGCCGAGCGCCTGACTCCGGATAGCGAGAATGACAGTGTTCCAGGTCCGCTACCTGTAAAAGCCGACGCTCGAACGACGTACGGTTGTGCAGATGATTGGGCGGAAAACGGCACAAGCGGCCGGCCAAAAATAGACGATCTACGCCGTTAGTTGGTCCTTTCGAAGAACTGGACGATTTCGTACTTATGTCACTCAGAGCGGTAGCAGTCGCATCCAGTTGCGCTTGAATTGGATCTCACGGAAGTTCGCCAGCCTACGCAATGGCTCGATTGCGAGACCGTATCGCGTCAAAAGTGCCAGCAGCTCTATAAGCTGAGAGTCTGAGACCTTTGCGCCGAACGAAAGAAGCATCCAGATTCGACGCTATCGCAGGTCAAAATCATGCTTCCAATCAACATTTGTCAGCCAGCACGGCGCCTCAAGTTCCCAGTTCTCGTCGTAACGCGTAACAGCAAAAACCGTGAAGCGCTTGAACCTCTGTTCAAAATATCCCCTGAGGAGAAAATAGCCCGCCCCACACTCTTCGTTTTCTGCTGTATTGCTGCCCGGAAACAACAGTGGCACTCCCTCCGCCCGATTGTCCATGAAACCGTGTTGTTCGCTAACATATACGTACGGGGATCCGATGAAAGACTCAGCGTTCAAGTACCCCTTGATCTCCAGCAAACCTGATGGCACTTCGCTGGGAGTCAGGGTGATCATCGAGATTGATACTGGTATAGGCTCCAAAACGTCTTGAACGGGTTCCGCACCACAAGTTCCGATTGTGAAAAAGCCCGCTTGCCAGATAATTGCGGCTACCCACGATTTGGGTTTATTTCTCGGCAAGAATGGCTTGTTTGATCCGTCCGGACTCATCGACTTTGCTCTATGACAGTCGCGACAGACACTCGAAGCGACCGGCTGAATTGGGTC
>DASUOE010000003.1:0-4074 GCA_036276805.1 Woeseiaceae bacterium
GGGCCGGCCGCGACGGCATTTCCGTGTAAGCCGGGCGCCCTGCCGGCGGTGAATCCTTCAGACCGTTACGACGACGTTGTCGATCAGCCGCGCCTTGCCGAGGCGCACGGCCGCAAGTACGACGAGCTCGTCGCAGTCGCGGTCGGGTTCGGCAAGGTTTTGCGCGCGGCGAACTGCGAGGTATTCCACCGTGAATCCCGCCGCCTCGAGTTCGGAACGCCCCTGCTTCTCGAGCGCCGCGAAATCACGCTTGCCGTCCTGCAGTTCGCCGGCCACTGAGCTCAACACGGAGTAGAGCCGCGGCGCGATCGGGCGCTCCTCGTCGCTCAGGTAGGCGTTGCGCGAACTCATCGCCAGGCCGTCGTCTTCGCGCACCGTCGGTGCCGTAATGATGCGGATCGGCAGGTTCAGATCCTCGGTCATGTAGCGGACGACAAGCTGCTGCTGGTAGTCCTTCTGCCCGAACACGGCGACGTCCGGCGTAACGAGCGCGAACAGGCGCGCGACGACCGACGTCACGCCGTCGAAATGCTTCGGCCGGAACGCACCGCAGAAATTTTCGGTGAGCCCGGGCACCGCGACGACCGTCGCGCACTCGTGGCCGAACGGATAGACGGTTTCATCGTCGGGCACGAACAGCACGTCGGCGCGAACCTTGCGCAGCCGCCGGGTATCCCGCTCCAGCGTGCGCGGGTACTCGGTGAAGTCCTCGCCCGGGCCGAACTGCGTCGGGTTGACGTACACGCTGACGACGACGCGCTCGGCATGCTGGCGGGCCAGGTCCACGAGGCTCACGTGTCCCTGGTGCAGGTTGCCCATCGTGGGCACCAGCGCCACGTGCTCGTCGTGATGCCGCCAGTTGGCCAGCATGTCTCTCAATTCTTCACGGGTGCGGATGACTTCCACAGGCAATCCTGTTGCTGACGATGAGGGTGGTGCGCCGCGGCGCTATGAGAAGCAATGCTCGGGCGCAGGATAACTGCGATCCTTCACGGCGTGTACGAACGCTTCGCAGGCGGCGAGCGGCGAATTGCTCTCGGCCTGGAAGTTGCGCACGAAGCGCGGCAGCCGCCCCTGCGTGATGCCGAGGACGTCGTAGAGCACGAGGATCTGCCCGTCGACGCCCGGGCCTGCGCCGATGCCGATCACCGGCACGTCGAGCGCACTCGTGATCCCCGCGCCGACTTCGTTCGGCACGCACTCGAGCAGCACGATGTCGGCGCCCGCGGCCTCGAGGTTCCGTGCCGTCTTCTGCATGCGCTCCGCCTGCACGCTGTCCCGCCCCTGCACGCGGAACCCGCCGATCTTGTGCACGGATTGCGGTTTGAGGCCGAGGTGCGCGCATACCGGGATGTCGTGCCGCGCGAGGTGCTCGACGATCTCGATCTGCCCTTCCCCGCCTTCGAGCTTGATCATCATGGCGCCGCCCTCCTGCATCAGGCGCACCGCGTTCTCGAGCGCCTGCGGCGGGTTGCTGTAACTCATGAACGGCATGTCGGCAACGAGGAACGCGCGGCGCAGCCCGCGGGCCACGGCGCGCGTGTGATACACGATGTCCTGCACGGTGACGGGCACGGTGGTGTCGTGTCCCTGGATGACCATGCCTAGCGAGTCGCCGACGAGCACCAGATCGACGCCGGCCAGGTCGACGAGCTGTGCATAGCTCGCGTCGTAGGCCGTCAGGCACGCGATGGGCGTGCCCGACGCCTTCATGTCGCGCAGCGTCGACACGTTCACCGGTGGTTGCGGCATGCCGCGCTGTTCGAGTTGGGTATACATGGCAGTCTGTCCGGCGCGGTCAGGCCAACACCGCGGAAACGGGGTTGAAGTAGTGGCGGCCGCCGCCGATCTTCTCGATCTGCCGGAACAGCTGCTGGTAGTCCGCCTCGTTGTTCACGGGGTCGATCTGCGAGGCGTTGACGATCAGCAGCGGCCCTTCGTCATACGCGTGGAAAAAGCGCGCGTAGGCGTCGCCGAGCCGCTCCAGGTAGCTGCGCTCGATCAGGTGCTCGGACGGGCGGCCGCGCTTGGCGATGCGTTGCAGGAGCGTGTCCACCGGGGCCTGCAGGTATACCACGAGATCCGGCACCAGCGGATCGATGTCGAGCCTCGCCGCCACCTGGTCGTACAGGGCGAGTTCGTCGTGATCGAGATTGAGTTCGGCGAACAGCCGGTCCTTCGCAAACAGGTAGTCGGCGACGTGCCCGTCGGTGAAGAGATCCGACTGGCGCAGTTCCTCGAGCTGGCGCGCCCGCGCGAACAGGAAGAACATCTGCGCCGGCAGCGCGGCACTCGGCCCCTGCGTGTAGAAGCGCCTGAGGAACGGGTTGTTGTCCACGTCCTCGAGCAGGGCCCTGGCGGACAGGCTCGCCGCCAGGCGCTTCGCGAGTTCCGTCTTGCCGACGCCGATCGGCCCCTCCACGGCGATATAGCGGGAGCCCTTGCCGCGCGGCGTAATCGATGTGACCGACAATCAGGCGCCCTCAGCTTCCATTCGGGTGATGCGCGGTTCGTCCGCGACGGGCAGGGACCCAACGCGGCCGAGACCCGGGACCACCAGGTCCGGCGCCAGCTCGCGCAATGGCAACAATACAAAATTTCGCGCGGCCAGTCCCGGGTGCGGCAGCGTCAGGGCGGGACCGTCGCGGCGTTCGTTCGAGTAGGCGAGGAGGTCGAGGTCGAGCACCCGCGGACCCCAGCGCTCGCCCCCCGGTTCGCGGCCGAAGCCGGTCTCGATCGACTTGAGATGCGCGAGCAGGTCCTCCGGGCCGAGGCGGGTCAACAGGGCGGCGGCCGCATTCACGTAGTCCGGCTGTTGCATGCCGGCGAGCGGCGCCGAGCGGAAGCGTGACGAGCGGGCGACGAGGCGGGTGTCCGGCAGCGCGGCGAGTGCGTCGAACGCCGCGTCGACCTGGCGAAGCGGCTCGCCCAGGTTGCTGCCGATGCCGACGTAGGCCGGACGCCAGGCTTTTACGGGCAGGCCGCCAGGCTCACTCATCGCCCCCGCCGGATCTCTGCTTGCGCCGGCGGCGGCGATTGCGGGCCTTCGCCTGCACCTGGAACCGGTCGCGCCGCGCATCCGTCGGGAGCGACTGCACCTCGCTCCAGAAACTCGCGATTTCGGGGTCGACCCGGCCGATCTCGGCCAGGAGCATCATGAAGTCGTAAGCTGCACGGAAGCGCCGGTGCTCGAGCAGGTTCAGCGCGCGGCGGCCACGGGTGGCGTAGAAGCGCGGTTGCAGCGCCATCATCTCGCGCATCGGCACCGTGAAGCGCTTCGGCAGCGACACCCGCCGCTGCTGCTCGCCGGTGACCTCCCAGGCCGCGAGGCTCAGCGACTGCGAGTCGGTCATCTGCTCGGTTTCCCGGTGCATGGCCGCGACCCGGCACACGGGTGCCCACAGGAACACGCCGAGCAGGAACATGGGCGTGACGGACTTCCCGTCCGCGACGCGGCGGTCCGTGTTTTTCAGCGCCGCGCGGATGAAGGCGCGGAAGTCCGCATCGATGGCGAATTCGTCCGCGGTCGCCGGGAACATCTTCGCGAACAGCCCGTACTCGCATAGCAGGTCAAACGTCGCTTCCGCGCTGCCGGCGCTGAAGAGTTTCAGGAACTCGTCGAACAGGCGGGCCGCCGGCACGTTGGTGAGGAGGCCCACGTTGTTCCGGATCGCCTGGCCGACGGCCGGGTCGATCGTGAAGCCGAGCTTCGCGGCGAAGCGCACGGCCCTGAGCATCCGCACCGGGTCCTCGCGCAGCCGCTGGTCCGGGTCGCCGATGAGCACGAGGCGCCGCGCATCGATGTCGCGCACGCCGTCGACGTAGTCCCAGATGCTGAAGTCGGCAATGTTGTAGTAGAGCGCATTGCACGTGAAGTCGCGCCGCCAGACGTCTTCCTCGATAGTCCCGTAGACGTTGTCGCGCAGGATGCGTCCCTGGGGATCGAGCGCCCCATCCTCGTCATCCAGGCTCGCGCCGGCGCGGAACGTCGCCACCTCGATCACGTCGTTGCCGAAGCGCACGTGCGCGAGACGGAAGCGACGGCCGATGAGCCGGCAGTTGCCGAAGAGCGCA
>DASUOE010000004.1:0-4970 GCA_036276805.1 Woeseiaceae bacterium
CGGCCCTCGGCGCCGAAGCCTACCGCCTCGACATCGGCGACGAGGTCAGGCTCACGGCCGCGACGCCGGCCGGCATGGGCCATGCCGCGCACACGCTCGCGCAGCTCGCCGCCGCGAACCCCGTGCCCGGCGGCACCGCGCCGCCGCGGCTTCGCATCGAGGACGCACCGGCTTTCGGCTGGCGCGGCATGCATCTCGACGTGAGCCGCCATTTCTTCGACGCCGCCTTCGTCCGGAAATACATCGACCTCCTCGCGCTGCACAAACTGAACGTGCTGCACTGGCACCTGACCGACGACCAGGGCTGGCGCATCGAGATCCGCGCCTACCCACGCCTCACGCGCGTCGGCGCAACGCGCACCGGTACCGTGGTCGGTCACACGCACGACGCCGGAGCGAAGAGCGACGGCGTTCCGCACTCGGGCTTCTACTCGCAGGCACAGGTGCGCGAGATCGTCGCCTACGCGGAGTCGCGCGGCGTGACGATCGTGCCCGAGATCGACATACCCGGTCATGCCTCGGCGATCCTCGCTGCGTACCCGGAACTCGGCTGCGGGCCGCGGACCGAGGTCAAGACGCACTTCGGCATCTTCAAGCAGGTGCTCTGCCCGCACGAGGAGACCTTCGCCTTCCTCGACACCGTGTTCGGCGAGCTGGCGGAACTCTTTCCCGGCCGCTACGTGCACATCGGCGGCGACGAGGTCGTCACCGATCACTGGGAACACTGTGAGTCCTGCCGCGCACTGATGGCGCACGAGTCGATCGACTCGGTGCACGGCCTGCAGGATTACTTCGTGGCGCGCGCGGCGGAACTGGTGCGCCGCCACGGCAGGGAGCCGATCGGCTGGGACGAGATCCTGAATGACGCGGGCGACGCGCCGGCCACGATCCTGGCCTGGCGGGGCGTCGAGCGCGGCCTCCTGGCGGCACGGCACGGCCACGACGTGATCATGACACCGGTCAGCCATACGTATTTCGACTTCTACCAGTCGACCTCGCTCGACGAACCCATGTCGATCCACGGCCTCACCCGGCTTGAAACCGCGTACGCGTTCGAACCGGTGCCGGAAGGGCTTGCGCCGGAGCTGCGTCGGCACGTGCTGGGCGGCCAGGGCGCGCTGTGGACGGAGTACGTCGCCTCGGCGGCGTCGGCCGAGCGGCAGGTGCTGCCGCGCATGAGCGCGCTGGCCGAGGCGCTCTGGTCGCCGCCCGCGGCGCGCGACTTTCCCGGCTTCGTGCGCCGCCTCGAGACCTTCGTGCCGTTTCTCGAGGCACGCGGCTACACGGTGTCCGCGGCGCACCGGAAACCCGAGATCGAGGTATCGAAGCGCGGCGACGGCGGTTACCGCGTGCACATCGATGCCGCCGTGGGCGCCATTCACTACACGCTCGATGGCTCGCTGCCGGACGAACGGGCGCCGGCGTACCGGCTGCCGTTCGACCTGCCGGGTTCGGCCGTGATCCGCGCGCGCACCCGAAGCGCCGACGGGCGCTGGTTCGGCGACAGCCGCCTCACTGTCGTGCGCCATGCCGGGCTCGGGGCCGCGTTGAGCGGGACTGGACTCGAGGCCGACCAGGCCGGCCGGGCCGCGAGCGTGCTCCTGGACGGCCGCCTCGCGAGCGATCGCATCTTTCACTACGAGGACTGGTTCAGCGTGGAAGGCCGCGACCTCGACCTCGTGCTCGAATGGCCGGCGCCGGTGACGGTGCGCGGCCTGTCGGTCGGCATCGACGCCGGCCTGCACCGCCGGCTCGTGCGCCCGGCCGGCGCGACGGTTTCGGTCGACGGCGGCGACGGCCGCTGGCGCACGGTGGCGGAGATTGCGGCGGACGCCATCGCGGCCGGCGGCCCGCGCCTCGACTTCGCTTTCGAACCGGCCGCGGTGCGCCGCCTGCGCCTGGTCCTCGCGAACCCGGGCCCCGCGTGGTCTGAGGAACGCGAGGCCGAGGCACCGGTGACGCTCAGGATCGACGAACTGGTTGTCCACTAGCAACGGACGACGGAGCGGGCAATTGACTACCGACACCATACTTGCAGGCATCGACTGGCTGATCATCGCGGTGCTGATCGTCGTCTCGATCGCCATCGGCTTCGTGGTACGCGACGACGCGCGGACCGGCGGCATCGAAGGCTTCTTCGCGGCCGGCCGCCGCATGCGCTGGTGGTTTCTCGGCACGTCGATCGTTGCGACCACGTTTGCGTCGGACACGCCGCTCGCGATCACCGGGTGGATCTCGCAGTACGGCATCGCCGGGAACTGGTGGTGGTGGAGCCAGCTCATCGCGATGGTCGCGATGACGGTCTTCTTCGCCCGCAAGTGGCGTGTAGCCGGCGTGCTCACCGATGCCGAAATCGCCGAACTGCGTTACGGCGGCAAGGCGGCGACGACGCTGCGCGCGATCAAGGCCTTTCTCAACGTCACCTTCGTCAACTTCGTCATCCTGGGCTGGGTGTTCGCGGGCATGGCGAAGATCTCGGAGCCGTTCATGGACTGGCGTGCGTTGCTCGGCGGCGTCGTCTACGACGCGCTGGCGGCGGCGTATCCCGACTTCCTCCTGTTCCACAACTTCGACAACACGCTCACCATCATCCTCCTGGTGCTCGCGACACTCATCTATTCCTCGGTCGGCGGCATTCGCGCGGTGATCATCACGGACCTCGTGCAATTCTCGTTCGCGATGGGCATGTCGATCCTCCTCTCCTGGCTCGCGGTCCGGCAGGTCGGCGGTCTCGACGCGGCCTGGGCGCAGCTCGCGGAGCTCTACCCGAGCGGCGAAACCGGCGTCAGCACGACCGGCGAGCGCTTCCTGAGCCACGAGCAGGTGGCGTCTTTCATACCCGACTTCGGGTCCGGCGTTGCCGGGTCGCTCGGCATCCCGTTTTCGGCGTTCGTGCTGACGCTCGGCTTCATGTGGTGGACCAACGGCAACGTGGACGGCTCCGGGTTCGTCGCCCAGCGCCTGTACACGGCGCGGGACGGCGGCGAAGCGGAAAAGGGCGCGCTGTGGTTTACGGTCGCGCACTTTGCCGTGCGCACCTGGCCGTGGGTGCTCGCCGGCGTGGTGGCGCTGGTGCTGTACCCGCGCGCGGAGGTCAACGAGCTGGCGCGCGATTTCACGGCCTGCGCCGGCGATCGCGCCGCCTGCACGGCGGAGATGAACGCGTGCCTCGAGAACCGGTACACGTGCACGCTCGACGGCTACACCCTGCTCGTCCGCGACGAACGCACCGGGCCGGGCGGCGCGACCGTGGTCGAGTACCGCGAGGATCGCGAGCGCGGCTACCCCGCGCTGATCCGCGACATCCTGCCGCCGGGCCTGCTGGGCCTCGCCCTCGCGTCGCTGATGGCGGCGTTCATGTCGACGGTGTCGACGCACATCAACTGGGGCGCTTCCTATGTCGCGAACGACTTCTATTACCGGTTCGTCAACCCCCGCGCGTCGAACCGCCACCTGACCTTCGTGAGCCGGCTCGCCACCGTCGTCATCGCGCTGCTCGCGATCTACATCGCCACGTTCGTCGACAACATCGGCGCCATGTGGGAGCTGTGGGGCGGCCTGCTGGCAGGCCTCGGCCTGCCGCACCTGCTGCGCTGGCTGTGGTGGCGCGCCAACGTGTGGACCGAGATCACCGGCATGCTGGTCGGTTTCGCCTTCGCCTTTGCGAATTACCTGGTCGGGCAGACCGTGGGCTTTCCCGACGGGCAGATGTCCGTCCTGCCGGCGTTCATGGCGTCGCACCCGATCCACGTCATCTGCTGGATATCATTGGCAGCGGGCGTCGCGTCGCTCGTCGTCACGCGGCTGACGCCGCCGGTAAAGGAGGCGCAGCTCGCGCGCTTCGTCGAGCGCGTCCAGCCGATGGGATTCTGGCGCGACCTCGGCGCCGCCGATGCATCCGGACGCAGCCTGCTCGCGTCCTGCGGCTACTGGGTGCTCGGCACGGTCGCCATCTATCTGCTGATGTTCGGTTTGGGCTTCGTGTTCAGGCTCGAACCGGTCAAGGGTTATGCGATGCTCGCCGCCGGCCTCGTCGCGCTCGGAGTGATGATTCGCGGCATGGCGGCGCTCGACCGGCGGCCTAAGGGGGTCGCGGCGCGGGTTGCCTGACGGCCGGAAGCTGTTACCCCCGCGCGGTGTCTTCTGCGGCCGCCCGATCGGTCGGGATGATCGGGTCCATTCGGGCCAGCATTGCGTCTGTGACCCCACATGTGGTAAATGGTCGAAAAACCCCAATCGAGCGCCTCGACTGGAGGATCGATGACCGTTTGTTCTCTGGCGGCCTCGCCCGACGAGGCATCCGAACGGTCATCTGACGATTGCTGCCCGGCCCGCGACAACGCGACGGCAGATCCGGCAGCAGATACATCCGCGATGAGTACACCTGAATGGCGCGCCTCGTGACCTGCGTGCTGTCCATCGCCAGCCTGGATCAATCACCAATAACGAACTCGTGCGCGGCGATTGACGATTGCGATCGCCGACGTGCTCAACGGGCAGACAGGGGAGAACATCGATGGGGCGATTCGACCGGCGGTATCGGCTTGACACGATTCTGCGACTGCCACTTGCAATGCTCACGGTCATGCTGGCCGCGGGTGTGCCAACGATTGCCTCGGCGCAAGTGGAGCCGCCCGAGACGCCGTCGGACCTCAGCGGTCCGGCCACGGATGCTGATGGCACCTACACGATCTCGTGGAGTGCGGTACCTGGCGCCAACACGTGGTACGAGCTGCAGGAGAAGATCGGCACCGGCAGCTGGGCGACGGTGTACAGCGGCACCCTGCGGGTACTGAACTTCTCCAAGGCCGTCGTCACCAGTTACACCTACCGCGTCGCCGCGTGCACGGCCCTGCACGGCTGCAGCGCCTGGTCGAGCACGATCGCCGTGTCCGTTACCGGCGGCATTACCGAGCCTGCCGTCGACGAGGAGAACCCGAGCTATCTCGATGTCGGTCGAATGCCCTACG
>DASUOE010000005.1:0-4320 GCA_036276805.1 Woeseiaceae bacterium
GGCACCGTGGACGTCGTGGTGCCGCGCGGCGGCAAAGCGCTGATCCGGCGCGTGCAGGAGGATGCGCGAGTACCCGTGATCGGACACCTCGAGGGCCTGTGTCACGTCTACGTGCACGCGGACGCCGACGTCGCGATGGCCGTGGCCATCGCGCTGAACGCCAAGATGCGCCGCACCGGCATCTGCGGCGCGGCGGAAACGATCCTCGTCGACGCCGCGATCGCCCCGCGCGTGCTGCTGCCGCTCGCGAGCGCCCTCACGGATGCGGGCTGCGAAATCCGTGGCGACGCGCGCGTGCGCGAATTCGTGCCGGCCGCCGTGGCGGCGACGGAAGCGGACTGGTCGACGGAGTACCTCGACGCGATCGTGTCGGTCGCCGTCGTTACGGATCTCGACGCCGCCGTCGAGCACATCGCGCGCTACGGCTCCGCGCACACGGACAGCATCGTGACCGACAATGCCGCGGCCGCCGAGGCGTTTCTGAAACGTGTCGACAGCGCCATCGTGCTGCATAATGCGTCGACGCAGTTCGCCGACGGCGGCGAGTTCGGCATGGGCGCGGAAATCGGCATCGCCACGGGGCGCATCCATGCGCGCGGTCCGGTCGGCGCCGAGCAGCTCACGAGCTACAAGTACGTCGTGCGCGGCGCCGGCCAGACACGGCCCTGAGATGCGCGGGGGATGACCGGGCCGGAGTTCGATGTCGCGGTCATCGGCGCCGGCATCAATGGCGCGGGAGTCGCACGCGAAGCTACCCTGCGGGGGCTTGCCGTCGTCGTCTTCGACAAGGGCGATCTCTGCAGCGGCACGTCGGCGTGGTCGAGCCGGCTCATACACGGCGGTCTGCGCTACCTCGAATACGGCGAACTCCCGCTGGTGTACGAGTCGCTGCACGAACGGCGCACGCTGTGCAGGATCGCGCCTCATCTCGTGCACCCGCTGCCGATCACGATCCCGGTGTACGCCGGCGCGCGCCGCGGACCCTGGCTCGTGCGCCTCGGCATGCTGGCCTACGACCTGCTCTCTCTCGGGAAGACGCTGCCGCGGCACGAGATGCTCTCGCGCGACGAACTCGAGGCTGCGGCGCCCGGTATCGCACTTCATGGCTTGAGTGCCGCCGCCCGCTACTACGACGCACAGGTGAACTTCGCCGAGCGCCTCGTGCTCGAGAACCTGCTGGCGGCCGCCGCGGCCGGAGGCGAAATCCGGACCTGGCACGAAGTGGAGTCCCTGCGGATCGTTGACGGGCGCGTCGACAGCCTGGCCTGGCGGAACGAACTGACGGGAGAGGCGGGCGAATGCCGCGCGCGCATCGTCGTCAACGCGGCCGGACCGTGGGTCGACCGGGTGCTCGAACGCGTACGAGGCGGCGGGCCCCGGGCGAATGAACCGGCGGGGGCGAAGGCGCCTCCGCCCCGGCTCATCGGCGGCACGAAAGGCAGCCACGTGGTCGTCGGCCGCTTCGCCGGCGCCCCGGACGGCGCCATTTATGTCGAGGCCGCGGCGGACGGACGCCCGATCTTCATCATCCCCTGGAATCACCTCGTGCTGATCGGCACCACGGACAGCCGTTTCGACGGCGACCCCGGCAGCGTCCGCGCCAGCCGCGAGGAGGTCGACTATTTACTCGGTGAGACGAACCGCGTCTTCCCGGGCGCGCACCTCGGCCCCGGCGAGGTCCACTACGCCTACGCCGGCGTCCGTCCGCTCCCGTACCGCGATGCGCGCCCCGAATCCGCCATTACGCGAAAGCACATCATCCACCACGACCGCGATACGGCCGCGAACCTGCTGTCGATCATCGGCGGCAAGCTGACGACGTACCGCAGCCTGTCCGAACAGGTCGTCGACCGCGTCGCCCGGCTGTTGCGGCGGCGGGTCGGCGCGAGCCGCACCGCCGATACCCCGCTTCCCGGCGGCCACGGCCTCGACGAGGCGACGACGGCGCTCGTCGCGTCCGGTGTCCTCTCGCAGGCCGGTGTGCGGCGGCTCCTGACGGTATACGGCGGGCGTGCCCGGCACGTGCTGCGCATCGCCGAGGCCGACGCCGCAGAGGGAGCGGCGCTCGATCAGGACCGCACCGTGCTCGCGGCCGAAGTCTCGCTGGCGTGCCGCCACGAGTACGCGGCCACGCTCGTCGACATCGTGTTTCGCCGCACGATGACCGGGCTCGCCGCCGACCAGGGACGCGGCCTGTACGCCGCGATGGCGGACGTCGCGGCCCGTGAACTCGGCTGGGACGAGTCGCGTCGTGCCGCTGAGCTCGCGGCGCTCGTGCGTTTCGCGGACAGCCTGCGCCTGCAGCAGTAGTTGCGGACGACGGCGGGTCAGCCGCCGGGCGCCCAGCGCAATTCGACGAACAGCTCGCGGGCGCGTCCCGGGAAGTAGCGGTAGTCGCCGAACGCGTAATCGGCGCGGTCGGCGTAGCGTTCGTCGGCCAGGTTGTACAGCCTGAAACTGATCTCCCAGGCGGCGGCGGGGACGACTGTTGCGCGGACGTTCACCAGCGAATGCCCCGGATACTCGTGTTCGTTTTCGGCATCGAGGTAATACTCGCCGATCGCGGTCCACTGCAGTGCGAGCTCGAGCCAGTCGAAGGCCGTGTAGTACAGGTCGACGGAGCCGAACCAGCGCGGCGCCGTGTCGACGTCGCGTCCCGACACGAAGGTTTCGCCCAGGGCCGCGACGCGGTCGAAGTCGTAGGTATGCCGTGCGAGCGTGGCCGCGGCAGCGAGTCGCAACCGCGGCGTGAGGTAGCCGTCGACGTTCGCTTCGAGGCCGGAGTGCCGGCTGCGGCCGCCGCTCACGTTGAAGCCGCTCGCATCGCGCAGGACGCTGTCTTCCTTGCGCATGGCGAAGACGACACCGTCGATGAGCCAGCGCCCGGTCCTGGCACGCACACCGATCTCCGCGCTGTCGACGGTCTCCGAGTCGAGGTCGGCAACGTCCTGGCCGCTTTGCAGGCGATACAGCTCCGTGGCCTGGGGCGGCCTGAAGCCGCGCGCGAGCCTCGCGTAGGCGTGCAGCGACTCCCGCACCGCCCAGTCGAGCGCCAGGTGCGGGGCGACGTCGCTGTAGCGGTCGCTGCGATCGCCCGGCCGGGTATACAGGCAGCCGCCGAAGTCGCAGGGCACGCCGTCATCGCGCGTATTGCCGTCGAGCATACGGTTGTCGTAGTCGTACCAGGTGGTCTCGGCACGCAGGCCGGCGGTCAGTTCGAGCGAGGGCGCCAGCGCCCATTGCCCCTGGGCATAGGCCGCGGCGGTCACGCCGGTGACCGTGTAGTCGTAGTGCTTGCCCGGCGGCCGGGTGGCGACGAGGAACGGCGAACCAACGGCGAGGCCCGCCTGCGTCTCCTCGACCCAGGACTCGCTCACGTCGAGGTCGATCCCGGCCATGAGCCGGCGGCCGTCGTCGTCCTGCTGCACGAGCGCGAGGAACCCCGTGCTGGTCTGCCCGTTTTCCTCGAGCGGCTGCCCGGGCAGGAAATGCTGCAGGAACCGCATGTCGGAGTGCCGCAGGTACGGGCGCACGTCGATGCGGCGATCGCCGTCCTCGCGCGTCCAGATCGCGTAGAGCCGCTGGCTGCCGGCCTCGCGGAACGAGTCGGGATTCGGGTTGCTCAGGCGCAGGACCGGGTCCTCGTATGCCGCCTCGCCTTCGATGTAGCCGCCGGTCTCCTGGTCGAGGTCCGATGCAGAGAACGCGACCCGGAGGTCGCCGCCGCCGGCTTTTAGCCCGGCCGTCGCGTACGCCTTGGCCTGGCGATAACCCGTGTTCACGCGAAACCCGCCGTCGTCCGCGTAGACGAGCGACGCATAACTGGCCGGGCTCGGCGCGCCGGCCGCCTGAACCCGGAAATAATCGTTGGCGCCCGCTTCGAGCGCTGCGTATCCCGGCGCGCCCGGCCCCGGCATGAGCACGTTGATGACGCCGTGCAAGGCGTTCGACCCGTAGAGAACGTTGCCCGGTCCCCGCAGTACCTCGACCGCCGCGGCCTGTTCGGTGTTGAGCTCGAACACCTGGTTTACGTTGCAGAAACCCGCCGGCCGGGTAGGAATGCCGTCCTCCAGGGTAAGTATCGCGCCGCAAGCGCCGGCGCCCGTCAGCACCGGCGAGCGGATCGCGGGCAACGATTCCTGCCCGCTGCCGCGGCTCAGCCAGACGCCGGGAAAGCGCAGCAGGAGTTCGTGCGGGTGCACGGCATTGATCGCCGCTATGCGCGAAGCGTCGAGCGCGCTCAAGCTCGCCGGAACGAAGGCCGAATCGAGTTCGCGCCGCTCGCTCGTGACGACGATTTCCTCGATGGCCGGAGCGCCC
>DASUOE010000006.1:0-15574 GCA_036276805.1 Woeseiaceae bacterium
GCCGCCGCACTCCATGATCCGCATCGTCTCCGTTGGCCCGCACGCGACGGCGCGCGCCGTCACATGGTCGATCGCGATTATTCCATGTGCTGCCGCCGGAACCTACGGCGTGAGCGGCCGCTCGCCCGACGAGGTCTGCCCGCAACGCCGGGCATCGTCCCCGGGATTTTCGCTGCCTGCCCGGACCGGGTTACACTCTCGCGCCCGGACAGTCGTCTCCGACAGTCGTCTCCGGTCCATCGAGTCCAGGCCCATCGAGTCCAGGCCCATCGAGTTCAGGCCCATCGAGTCCAATGCACCCGAAGAACCTCATCGCCGCCGTCGTCCTCGGTGTCGCCCTCGCCGCGGGAATCGTGCTCGCGCTCGTCACGGCCGGGAACTCCGCCGCGCCGCGCGCTGCAACGGTACTGCCCTCGCCCGTGTCGTTGCCGGAGTTCCGTCTGGTCGACGACGACGGTCGCGAAACGGGGCCCGAGGTGTTTCGCGGCCAATGGAACCTCGTGTTCTTCGGGTTCACGCACTGCCCGGACATCTGCCCACTGACACTCGAGAAGCTGGCTCGAGTCCGGGAACGACTCGCCCGGGCCGGCGCGGACCCGCTGCCGCAGATCGTGCTCGTGAGCGTCGACCCGGAACGCGACACGCCCGAGCGCCTGTCCGCGTACGTGGATAGTTTCGGGCCGGGCACGCTCGGCCTCACCGGTGAGATCGACGAAATCCGGCGGCTGACCGAGGCGCTCGGCGTATGGTTCGAAAAATCGGGCGCGGGCGTGTCCGGCAGCGATCCCGCAAGCTACGGCGTCGACCATTCGGCCGTCGTCATCGTCATCGGCCCGGACGCGCGCTACCGTGCCGTATTCAGTGCACCGCACGAAATCGAGGATTTCGTGCACGACCTGCCGCTCCTCCCGGCCGCGTGATGCCGCGTTCCCGCATCGCCGGCGCACTTGCCCTGGCGTGGCTCGCCGCCTGCGTGGGCAATACGGACGCCGTGCCGCTCGTCGCGAGCGACGTCCGCGTCACCGCGGCCCGGCCCGGGACCTCGATGAGCGCGGGCTACCTCACGCTCGAGAACCCGGGTGCCTCGCCCGTGGCGCTCACGCGCGTGACGAGCCCGCAGTACGAGCGCGTCGAACTGCACGAGACGGTGGTGGAAAACGACATCGCCCGCATGCGGCCGCTCGCAGGACTGTCGATCGCGCCCGGGGAAACCCTGCGCCTCGAACCCGGCGGGCGGCACCTCATGCTGATGCAGCGCCGGGCGGACGGCGCCTCGACGACGCTCGAATTCTGGTCCGGCGATACCCTGCTCCTCAGGGTGGACGCCGCGGCGGCGACCGGGGACTGACGCCGTGCCCGCGCGCCTGTTCGTCGCCCTGCAGCACCTGCTGCCCCGCTACGCCATGACCCGCCTCGTGCACCGCCTGGCGCGCATACGTACGCGGGCGGTGAAAGATTTCCTCATCCGGGCGTTCGTGCGGCTCTACGACGTGAACCTCGACGAAGCGGCCGGCCATACGCCCTTCGACTATGCGTCGCTGAACGACTTCTTCACGCGCGAACTCGTGCCGGGTATGCGCCCGGTCGACGCGGCGCCGGCGGCGATCGTCTCGCCGGTCGACGGCATCGTCAGCGCGGCGGGGCGCATCGACGACAACCTGGTCTTCCAGGCGAAAGGCATCGCCTGCACGCTGGAGGAGCTGCTCGCCGTGGACCTGGACGAGGCGCGCGCCTACCGCGACGGCAGCTACGCCACGCTGTACCTCGCGCCGCACATGTATCACCGCGTGCACATGCCCGTGGACGGCGAGCTCGTCGCCGCCCATTACGTACCGGGTGACCTCTTCAGCGTGAACGCGGCGACGGTCGCGCGCCTTAACGGCCTGTTTCGGCGCAACGAGCGCCTGAACCTGCACTTTCGGTCCGCGCACGGACCGATGGCCGTGATACTGGTCGGTGCGCTGAACGTAGGCTCCATCACGACCCCGTGGACCGGCGAGATAAGGCCGGCAAGGCGCGGCGTCGTCGAAGTCCGGGAACTGGGGCCGGCGCCGCGGCGCCTCGCCAGGGGAGACCTGCTCGGCTGGTTCAACATGGGGTCGACGGTGATCGTGTTGCTGCCGCCCGGCGTCGCGGAATGGTCCCCCGAACTCACGGCCCGGCAGGCGACCCGGATGGGCAACACCATCGGGCGGCTGACCGGCGCCTGACCGCCTGCGATGGCTGACTGGCGCCCGAGCGGCGACGCAGCGACCGCCCGGCGGCGCGCAATCCTGCTCCGGCGCGTGCACCGGTTCTTCGCCGGCCGCGGCGTGCTGCCCGTCGACACCCCGGCGCTCGGGGCGGCGTCCGTCACGGACCCGAGCATCGCGAGCATCGCGGCCGGCGGCGGCCGCTGGCTGCAGCCGTCGCCCGAGTACTACATGAAGCGGCTGCTTGCGGCCGGGTATCCGGACATCTACGCGGTTTGCCGGGTGTTTCGCGACGGGGAACATGGCTGCCGGCACCTCCCCGAATTCACGCTCGTGGAGTGGTACCGGCGCGGGTTCGACCTCCCGCGCATCGAGGCCGACACGACGGCGCTGATCGCGCACGTGCTGCCGGGGCACTTCGCGGCGCCGCCGGAATACGTCGAGTATTGCGACGCGTTCAGCCGTCATGCAGGCATCGACCCGCTCGGCGCCCCGACCGCCGCGCTGGCGGCCGCCGCCGGGGCGCACGGGAATCTCGCCGCCGCGCTCGGTGAGGATCGCGATGCCTGGCTCGACCTCTTGCTCGCGACGGTGGTCGCGCCACGCTTCGCCGCCGATCGCCTGACCGTCCTCCGCCACTACCCGGCGAGCCAGGCCGCACTGGCGCGGCTCTGCCCGGACGACCCGCGCGTCGCGGACCGCTTCGAGGTCTTCGCGGGCGATCTCGAGCTTGCGAACGGCTACGTGGAGCTGACCGATGCCGCCGAGCAGGCGCGGCGCATGGACCGCGACCGCGCGATCCGGCACGAGCGCGGCCTGCCGGCGATGCCCCGCGACCACCGGCTGCTGGCGGCGCTCGCCGCCGGGCTGCCGCCGGCCGCGGGCGTCGCGCTCGGCTTCGAACGCCTGCAGATGCTTGCGGACGGTGCGAGCGACATCAAGAATGTGGTGGCCTTTCCCGGAGACCTGCCATGACGACCGTCGACTTCGCCTCGCTCGAGTCCCAGGCCGTCGCCCTCGTCGCCGGCGAGCCTGACCTGCTTGCCAATACCGCCAACCTTGTCGCCTTGCTCTACAACGCCCTCGATGCGGTCAACTGGCTCGGCATCTACGTGCTGCGGGGCGACGAACTCGTGCTCGGGCCGTTCCAGGGACTCCCGGCCTGCGTGCGCATCGGCATCGGCAAGGGTGTATGCGGCACCGCGGCGCTCTCCCGGGAAACCCAGCGCGTGCCCGACGTGCACGCGTTTCCGGGCCACATCGTATGCGATGCCGCCTCGCGCTCGGAGCTCGTCGTCCCGCTCCTGTACCGGGAACGGCTCTTCGGGGTCCTCGACATCGACAGCCCCGTGCCCGACCGCTTCAGCGCCGCGGACCAGCACGGCATAGAGGGCGTTGCCGCCGCCTGGTGCGAGGCCGCGCTCGCCGGCGGCGGGACTATTTGACGCGGGACACGTACTCGCGCGAGCGGGTATCGACGCGGATCGTCTCGCCGCGGTCTACGAACAGCGGAACGCGCACGACGGCACCGGTCGACAGCTTGGCGGGCTTGCCGCCGCCGCTCGCCGTGTCGCCCTTGACGCCGGGGTCGGTTTCC
Source organism: Woeseiaceae bacterium (assembly GCA_036276805.1). Lineage (GTDB taxonomy): Bacteria > Pseudomonadota > Gammaproteobacteria > Steroidobacterales > Woeseiaceae > UBA1847. Next base: position 3,790 of record DASUOE010000006.1, read on the forward strand.
ACGATCTCGAGCTCCACGAAGTTGGGCGGCTCGATGTTCAGCGGGTTGTTATTCCACAGCGTCACCTGGCAAAGGTCGCCGTCGGTGATCCAGTCCGCGGCGTCGCCCACGGCCGCGGCATCCGCTGCATACTGCTCGAACGTGTCCGGCACCATGAAGTGCCAGAACTCGCCGTCGGTGTAGAGATACTGCATGTCGGTGTCCATGACGTCCGCCGCCTCGACGCTGTCTCCCGACTTGAAAGTCCTGTCGACCGTCTTGCCGGTCTTCAGGTTCCGGATGCGCACCCGGTTGAAAGCCTGGCCTTTCCCTGGCTTGACGAACTCGTTGTCCACGATGACGAACGGGTCGCCGTCGATAATGATCCGCAAACCGGACCGGAACTCGCTGGTACTGTAGCTGGCCATGTATCCTGCCGGCGCCGCGGGACGGGCGCTCCTCGGGTGAATGATCGCCGCGCGGGCTCTGCGGCGGGCCCATCATACCGGAGTCCGGGCGCCGCGCCAGCGGGCCCCGACGCCGCGGCAAAAGGCGCCCGGACACCCCGTTTTACGTCGCGTCGCGCACCCGTTTTGTGATGCGGGTCACGCCCGCCGGTGTGCACAGGACTAGACTCGTTCTTCAAGCCTTCCGCCTGTGTCGGAAGAGACGGCCGCACTGCGCCCGACCCGGGTACAGGGATCGACTTTGACCGGCAACAACAGCATAGCCATCGCCGTCCTGACGGAAAACCAGAACGACGTCGAGCTCATCAACGGCACACTGCGCGGCGCCGGCCACGCGGCCCACTGCCACTGGGTCAGCTCGCCGAACCGCTTCGCCGACACGCTCGCCGCCGAGCGCGTCGAACTCGTCATCCTGAACACCGAAAGCTACCGCGAGAACATCCGGCAGGTCATCAAGCAGAAGGACCAGTACGACCCCGAGGTGCCGGTCATCGCGTTGAAGGGCGAGGTCAACGAACTCGCCATGCACGACGCCATGCGCAGCGGCGCCGTCGACATGGTCTCCCTCGGCATGAAGAAGCGCCTGCTGGGCGTGATCACGCGCGAGCTCCGCGCCCTGCGCGCGGAACGCGCGCTGAACGCCACCATCATGTCGGCCTCGAGCTACCGGCGGCAGGCCCGCGACCTGATGCAGGCCTCGAACGCGGCCATCGCGCTGGTCCAGGAAGGCATCGTCGTCGAGGCCAACGCCGCATGGCTGCGCCTGTTCAAGGCAAAGGCCGAGGAAGTGGCGGGCATGCCGCTCATGGACAGCTTCGACGGGGAGACGCACGCGGCGCTCAAGGGTGCCCTCAATGCGACGCTGACGGGCAAGTGGGGGCCCGCGGAAAAACTCAAGGCCCGGGCTCACCCGGACGTCGGCGAACATGCCACGCTGGACCTGCTTTTCGGTCGCATCGAGTACGACGGCGCGCCGTGCGTGCAGATCGCCATCGTGCCGCCGGAAAAACAGGCCGAGGAGCCCACCAAGCTCGTACACGATGCGCTGAAGCGCGATCCGACGACGCTCTTCTTTCACCGCGCCCAGTTCCTCGAGCGCCTCGCCAAGCGCCTGAAGCGCAAGCCGACGACGGGACTGCACGTGCTCGCGTACGTCAAGATCGACAACTTCCGCCAGATCCGCGACAAGGTCGGCATCATCGACAGCGAGGAGCTTTTGGCGCAGTTCGCGGAGCTCCTGCGCAAGCGCATGCACCCGCGGGACGTCGCCGGGCGCTTCGAAGGCACCTCGATCATGGTGCTGCTCGAACGCGGCAGCGCCCAGGACGGGCTGGTCTGGGCGAGCCAGCTCGCGAAACAGGTCAGCCAGCGCACGTTCGAGGTCGGCGACAAGTCCACGTCGATGACCTGCACGATCGGCGTCTGCGGCATGAGCGACGTATTCGACCGTCTCGAGGCGTTCGTCGCCGCCGCCGTCGCGGCGCACGCCGCGGGCCGCGAACAGGGCGGCAACACGGCGTGCCTGAGCGACACCGCCGACCAGGACACGAAGCAGCGGGAATACGACGCGATCTGGGTGCGGCACCTGCGCTCGGCGCTCATGGAGGACCGCTTCTGCCTGGCGCAGCTCCCGATCGCCGGGCTGCGCAGCGACTCGGTGGAAATGTACGACCTGCTGGTGCGCATGGTGGACGAGCAGGGCAAGTCCGTGCTGCCCTCCGAGTTCCTGCCGGCGGCCGAGCGCAACAACATGATGAAGAACATCGACCGCTGGATGATCAAGGCGGCCATGGACTTCTGTGCGCGGAGCGAAGCCGACCGCGTCTTCGTGCGGCTGTCGCGGCAATCGATCCTGGATCCCACGACGGCGGCCTGGATGGAACAGGAGTTCGAGAAGCACGGCTTCGACAGCTCCCGCCTCGTTGCCCAGATTCCCGAAAAGGACGCCGCGAAGCAGATCAAGCAGACGCGCGACCTCGTCGCCGCGCTGCGGCGGCTGGGCGTGGCCTTTGCGCTCGAGCACTACGGCATCGACCAGAAGAAATTCCAGATCCTGGATCTGCTGAAGCCGGACTACATCAAGATCGACGGCGCGCTGATGCATTCCCTGATGACCGATGCGGAAATGCAGGAAAGCGTACGGCGCATCGTGGAGGGCGCGCGGGAACGCAGCGTCAAGACGGTCGCCGAGCGCGTCGAGAACGCGAACGCGATGGCGGTGCTGTTCCAGCTCGGCATCGACTACATGCAGGGCCATTACGTTCACGAGCCCGAGGTCGTTCTCGAGGACACCGACAGCGGTGAATACATCACGCTCGAAAGCCTGCAGTCCGCCACCGGCGCGTGAGCCGGATGTGACGCAGTTCACATCCCGGTATTGCGACTGCGTCCTCTCTCCCGCGGCGAACGATCCGTAGAATAAGGGCGCGGCACGGATGCCGCCTGCGGACGGACTACACAGGGACGACGCCAGTGACGAATCGCAACCACCTGCTTCTGCCGGTCCTGCTGGCGGCGGGATCCACGCTCGGCGCCGGCTCGGCGGCGGCCCTGGAACTCGGCGACCTCAATGTCGAATCGCGGCTCGGACAGCCGCTCCGGGCGAGCATCGCCTACGCGCTCGCGCCGAACGAGGAACTCGCGGCCTACTGCGTCTCGGTGGTGCCGCCGCGCACACTCGATGGCACGCCGGTCGTCGGCGAGACGCGCATCCGCGTGCAGGACGGCGCGGTCCACCTGGAGGGCCGGGACAGCCTGCGGGAGCCCGTGACCTCGTTGCGCCTCGCCATCGACTGCCCCTATTCCGCCCGGTTCTCGCGCGACTACACGATCCTGCTCGATCCTGCCGTGCCGGTGCCGCACGCCATCCCGGCGCCGACACTGCCGGCCGCGGCAGAGCCCGTCGCGCCTGCCGCCGTCCGGCAGGCCCGTGCGCCGGCGGCGACCGCTCCGGCAGCGGACACCGCGCTGCCGGTCACGGCAGGCCAGCGCTACCAGGTGCGGCGCGGGGATACGCTGCTTGCGATCGCAGGGCGCCACACCGCGCCAGGCGTCCCGCTGTGGCGGGCCGCCGACGCCCTGTTCGCAGCCAATCCCGGCGCATTCATCGACGGCGACCCGAACCGGCTCAAGGCCGGCGCATGGCTCGTCGTGCACGGCGTCGCCGCGGACACCGCCGCGCCCGCTACGGCGGTCGCGCCCGGCCTCGTTCTCGGCGACGCAACACCCACGGCAGGGGACGCCTCGGCCGCCCCGCCAGCGGCCGGGTCGGCCCAGGCCCTGTCGGTGCCCGCGGCAGAATCCGTTGCGGCAACCGGTGCAGCAACCACTGCGGTAACCGGCGCGGCGGCCGCTACGCCCGGCAACGGGTTCGGGGCGCTCGAACCGGGCGACGTGCTCGTTGCCGCGACGGCCGCTCCGGCGGTTGGCGCGGCACCGGCCTCGACCCTCGGCGCGCCGCTCGAAATCGTCGCCGCACCCGGCCGCGACGCGGCCCGTGACGAACGCGCCCCACTCCCTCGCGACACGTCGGGCGGCACGCTCGGCCTGCTGGTCACCGGCGGCTTCGGGCTGCTCGCCGCCCTGCTCCTGCTCCGGCTGCGCGCATGGCGCGGCAGCCGCCGGCGTACTCCCGGGGAGGGTGCGCCGGAAACGGGGACGGATCGCGAGGAGGCCGGCCGCATCCCGACGCTCGACATCGCGGTCGCGGACGACTACGACCTCGACGACGATTCCCCGACGGCGGAAAACCTCGTGCTCGACGCGGACCTGGACTCTGGCAGCGGCTTTGACGACAGCGACCCGGGCGACATGTTCGTCGCGGAAGATTTCGGTTTCGATACGCACACCGACCTCGACCTCGAGCTGCCCGAAAGCGCGGCCTCCCCCGATGCCGAACCCGGGACGAACGTCATCCCGCCGCTGCGCATCGAGGAAAGCTCGATCCTCGAGAGCGAGATCCTGCCGGAAGACGACTACGACATGTCGATCATCACCGACGCGACGAAGATGCCGGACCCGGACGCCGTAACGGAACGCGACCTGAAGGCGGTCGTGGTGAGCGGGCCCGACGACACCCGCGTCAACGACGTCTACACCGTCAGCCAGGACGTCGACTACCAGGTCCTCGAGCAGGACTACGAGGAAGAGCTGAGCGCCACGGCGGCGCTGAATCTCGAGATTGCGAAAGCCGCCGCCGAACTCGGCGAGCGCCTCGACGCCGAAATCCTCGCCGAAGGCACGGTGAACCGCCGGACACGTGCGCCGCTCGCAAGCGGGTCGCCGTTCAGCATCCTCGCCGCGGCCGTCAACGACGACGACGCCGGCGATTCCGACGTCACCGCGCGTCTCGAGGCCGGGCGTAGCGCGGAGCAGGACCCCGCGGACGGGGACGCCGGGCGCGACGCGGACGCGGACACCGACATCATGTTGGCCGGCGAGCGGGACTAGCCCGCGCCCCCTCCGGGGCCGTCGCCCGCCGCTTTACTGCACCGGCGGCGGCAGTATGCCCGCCAGCCGTTCGACCTTGCGCCAGCCCTGGGGCAGCATGCGCCCGCGCAATGCGCGCTCGCCGTAGTACGCGTCGGTATCGGTCCAGCGGATCGTCATGACCCGTTTCCCGGTGTGCACCTGCAGGTCGCCGCCCTCGGGAACCACGGCCATTGCGACCAGTTGTTCCTCGCCGGCCTTGTAGCGCTTCGAGGGAATGTTGATGAGCTTGTTGCCCTTGCCGCGGGCCAGTTGCGGCAGTTCCTCCATTTCGAACAGCAAGAGCCTGCCGGTGGAACTCACGGCCGCGATGAGGCACTCGAAGCCCGCGGGCACGGCCGCCGGGGGTACGGCGGTGCCGCCGGCCGGCACCTTGAGCACGGCCTTCCCGGCCTTGTTGCGGCTGGCGAGTTCGCCGAGCGCGGCGATGAACCCGTAGCCGGCGTCGCTCGCCAGCACGTAACGCTGGTCTTCGCCGCCGATCATCGCACCGCGGAACTCGGCGCCGTCCGGCGGCCGGAACAGGCTCGACAGCGGGTCGCCCTGCCCGCGCGCCGATGGCAGCGTGTGGGCCATCGTGCTGTAAACGCGGCCGGTGCTGTCGATGAACATCGCCGGCTGGTTGCTGCGCCCCTTCGCCTCCGCCAGGAAACCGTCGCCGGACTTGTAGCTCAGCGCCGCCGGGTCCACGTCGTGCCCCCGGGCCGCGCGGGCGAAGCCGCGCGTCGACAGCACGACGGTGACCGGTTCGCTGGCGACGAGTTCGGTCTCGTCGATCGCCTGCGCCGCGGCACGTTCGACCATCGCCGTCCGCCGCTCGTCACCGTAAGCCTCCGCGTCCTCGAGGATCTCTTTCTTGATGAGCGACTTCAGGCGCGCGGCGCTCTTCAGCGTCTTCTCAAGGGCATCGCGCTCCAGGGCGAGCTCGTCCTGCTCACCGCGAATCTTCATCTCCTCGAGCCGCGCGAGATGCCGCAGCCGCAGGTTCAGGATCGCCTCGGCCTGGATGTCCGAGAGCCCGAACCTCTGCATCAGCACCGGCTTCGGTTCGTCCTCCCTGCGGATGATCGCGATTACCTCGTCGATGTTCAGGTAGGCCGCGAGCAGGCCCTCGAGGACGTGCAGCCGCTCGACCACTATCTGCAGGCGGTGCTGGAGGCGCCGTGTGACCGTCGCCTTGCGGAACGCGAGCCATTCGTTCAGCAGGTCCGGCAGGCTGAAGGTGCGCGGCCGGCCGTCGAGGCCGATTACGTTCATGTTCACCCGGAACGTGCGCTCGAGCGACGTCGTCGAGAACAGGTGCGACATCAGCTGCTCGGGGTCTACGCCGCGCTTCCGGCTGATGACGAGCCGGGTCGCCTCTTCGTGATCGGACTCGTCGCGCAGGTCGTCGACCTGCGGCAGTTTCTTCGCGCGCATCTGGGCTGCGATCTGCTCGAGCACCTTCGAGCCGGACACCTGGTATGGCAACGCGTGCACCACGATGTCGCCGCCTTCGACGCGGTATGCGGCGCGCAGTCGCAGCGTGCCGCCGCCGGACGTGTAGATTTCTCGAATCTCGGCTGCCGGCGATACCACTTCGCCGCCGGTCGGGAAGTCGGGGCCGCGAATGTGCTTCATCAGGTCCCGCACGCCGGCCTTCGGGTCGTCGAGGAGATGCACGAGCGCACTCGCCACTTCGCGCAGGTTGTGCGGCGGCACGTCCGTCGACATGCCGACGGCGATGCCGGTCGTCCCGTTCAGGAGCAGGTTCGGCAGGCGCGCCGGCAATACGACGGGCTCGGTGAGCGTCCCGTCGAAATTCGGCAGCCAGTCGACGGTGCCCTGGGCGAGCTCCTGCAAGAGGCTTCTCGCGTACGGCGTCAGCCGCGACTCCGTGTAGCGCATGGCGGCGAAGGACTTCGGGTCGTCGGTCGAACCCCAATTGCCCTGGCCATCGATGATCGGGTAACGGTAGGAGAACGCCTGCGCCATCAGCACCATCGCCTCGTAACAGGCGGTGTCGCCGTGCGGATGGAATTTGCCGATGACGTCGCCGACGGTGCGTGCCGACTTCTTGGGCTTCGACCCGGCGGACAGGCCGAGTTCGCTCATGGAGTAGATGATGCGGCGCTGTACCGGCTTCAGGCCGTCGCCGATCGCCGGCAACGCGCGGTCGAGGATGACGTACATCGAGTAATCGAGGTACGCCTTCTCCGTGTACTCCCTGAGGGGCCGCTTCTCGACGCCTTCGAGATTCAGTGAATTCTGCATGGTCGCATTCCCGGCTTCACACTTCGGCGAGATCGCCCTTCGTTTCCAGCCATTCACGGCGGTCTTTCGCCCGCTTCTTGGCCAGCAGCATGTCCATGAGCTGGTCCGTGTTGTCACGTGCGCTCACGGTGAGTTGCACGAGCCGCCGCGTGTCCCGGTTCATCGTGGTCTCGCGCAACTGGGCGGGATTCATCTCGCCCAGCCCCTTGAAGCGCGTGACCATCACCTTACCCTTCTTCTTTTCCGCCTCGATCCGGTCGAGGATGCCCTTGCGCTCACCCTCGTCGAGCGCGTAGAAGACATCCTTCCCGACGTCGATGCGGTACAGCGGCGGCATCGCGACGTACACGTGCCCCGACATGACGAGCTCGCGGAAGTGGCGGAGAAACAGCGCACACAGGAGCGTCGCGATGTGCAGCCCGTCCGAGTCCGCATCCGCGAGTATGCACACCTTGTGGTAACGCAGGCCCGAAAGATCGCTCGAACCGGGATCGACCCCGAGCGCGACACTGATGTCGTGCACCTCCTGCGAGGCGAGTATCTCGGCGGCGTCCACTTCCCAGGTGTTCAGTATCTTGCCGCGCAGCGGCATTATCGCCTGCGTCGTACGGTCGCGCGCCTGCTTCGCCGAGCCGCCCGCGGAATCGCCCTCTACGAGGAACAGCTCGCACAGCGCGGGTTCCTGCGACGTGCAGTCGGCAAGCTTTCCGGGCAGCGCCGGCCCGCTCACGATCTTCTTGCGCACGACCTGCTTCGCCGCCTTCAGGCGGCGCTGCGCCTTCGCAATCGCGTTGCCCGCAATCGCGTCGCCCGTTTCCGGGTGGCGGTTGAGCCAGATCGCGAAATTATCCTTGGTCACCCCGGCAACGAACGCCGCGGATTCCCGCGACGAAAGCCGTTCCTTCGTCTGCCCGGAGAACTGCGGCTCTTCGAGCTTCGCGCTCAGAACGAAATTGAGCCCGTCCCACACGTCCTCCGGCGCGAGCGCCACCCCGCGCGGCAACAGGCTGCGGAAGTCGCAGAACTCGCGCAGCGCGTTCGTGAGGCCGGTACGCAGGCCGTTCACGTGCGTGCCGCCCTGCGGCGTCGGGATGAGGTTTACGTAGCTTTCGGTGACCGCCTGGCTGCCGTCGGTGCGCCACGTGAGCGCCCAGTCCACCGCTTCGTTGTTGCCCTCGGTGCTGCCGGAGAACGGCTCGGCCGGGAGTACCTCGCCGTCGCCGAGCGACTCCAGGAGGTACTCTTCGAGGCCGCCCGAGTAACACCATTCGAATTTCTCGGCGGGCTTCTCGATCGCCAGCGTGACCGCGAGCCCGGGGCACAGCACGGCCTTGGCGCGCAGCGCGTGCTTCAGCCGGGAGACCGAGAACTTCGGCGAATCGAAATATTTGGGGTCCGGCCAGAAGCGGATCGTCGTGCCGGTGTTGGTTTTGCCGACGGAGCCTACGACCTCGAGCTTGCCGCGCCGGTTGCCGCCGGCAAAGCTCATGTTGTACTCCTGCCCGCCGCGCCGGATCCACACCTCGAGGTTCTTCGACAGGGCGTTCACCACGGACACGCCCACGCCGTGCAGGCCGCCGGAATACTGGTAGTTCGCCTTCGAGAACTTGCCGCCCGCGTGCAGGCGCGTGAGGATGAGCTCGACGCCGGGAATCTTTTCCTTGGGATGAATGTCGACCGGCATGCCGCGGCCGTCGTCGGCCACCTCGACCGACCCGTCCGCGTACAGCGTCACGTCGATCTTCCGGCAATGCCCCGACAGAGCCTCGTCGACGCTGTTGTCGACGACTTCGTGCGCGAGATGATTCGGCCGGGACGTATCCGTGTACATGCCCGGCCGGCGACGCACGGGCTCCAGCCCGCTAAGGACCTCGATGTCCGCAGCGTCGTATCGTTTACTCATGAATCCGGCCCGATTTCAGGAATGCGCAAGCGATGGCACGGGGCGGATTCTAGCCCGCCTCCCGCTCGAATTGCACGCCGCGACCGGCGCCGCCGCGCGCGGCCCGGTGGCCGCGGTCAGGCGAAGTCGGCGATGAGCGACGCGCGCACGTTGTCGGCGACGGGCGAGATCTCCACGCGGTACTCGGGATGGTCGATGCCCGCCGCGAGCGCCGCCCCGGCCCTGAGAGCGGTTATCATCGGCGCGTCGAGTTCGAAGCGCAGGAAGTGGACGGCCGAGGTCTTCTCCGCGTCCTCGCGCTCGAGATCCTCGTCGGCGATTGCCGGCACGCGATCGAAGCCGTCCACGCGCACATAGACGCTGTCCTCGATGCCCATGAGCCGCCGAAGCATTGCACGGCGCTCGGCGATGTCGGGGAATTCCACCATGAACGTCGCTTTCCAGTTGGAGCCGTCCGGAATCAGCGGATTGTAGGCTTCGAGCTCGTCGCGAATGCCGGCGGCTTCGAAGATGCGTTCGATACGCAGCATTTCCTGGACCTGGTACTGCATCGTCAGCCGGTCCTCGAAGTACAGCGAGGCATTCGTGCCGAGCGCGATCCGGCGATTCTTCTTGTGTTCGATCACCTGCGCCTTGAATGCGGGCCGTGCCTCGGCATACTGCTCGAGGCTCATCAGGTCGTCACGCTTGAGCTTGTCCATTCCCGGTCCCGGCGGCCTCGCCGCCACTTCTCTAGATGCCATAGGCCTGGCGCAGGAGGCTCATAGGGTGGCCGGCGCCGTGATTCTCGAGCTCCTGCGCGATCTGTTCCGCGGCCATCGGGCAATCGCTCACGAAATGGTCGGCGCCGCTCTTCCTGACCCTGCCGACGACGGGCTCGGCAATCTTCTTCGAGACGTCGTGAAACTCCACTTTCACGGCATAGGTCCCGTCATGGCCCGAGCAGCGCTCGATCGGCAATACGGTCGTGCCCGGCACGAGTTCGAGCACGTCACGCGTCTTCATCCCGATGTTCTGCACGCGCAGGTGGCACGGCACCTGCCACGACACCTTGCCGAGCGGCGCCTTGAAGTCCGTGCGGAGCTTGCCGTCCCTGTGCCGCAGCATCAGGTACTCGAACGGATCGTACATGGCGTCCCGGACCTTGCGCACCTGCGGGTCCGCCGGGAACATGAGCGGCAGTTCCTGCTTGAACATCAGCGTGCACGACGGAATGGGCGTGACGATGTCCCAGCCGCGGTCGACCCAGGCGGCGAGCACCGGTACGTTGGCGTCCTTCGCGCGCTCCACCGATTCGAGGTCGCCGAGTTCGAGCTTCGGCATCCCGCAGCACGCTTCCTGTTCGGCGAGCGCGACCGGGATGCCGTTGTGCTCGAAGACGGCGACGAGATCCTCGTCGAGTGCCGGGCGGTTGCGGTTGCCGTAGCACGTCGCAAACAGCACGACCTTGCCGCTCGTCGTCGCGCCGGGCTCGGCCGCCTCGCCCGCGCTGTTTCGCAGGCGCGCGAGGCGCTTCCGGGCAGGCTCTGCGTGGTACTGCGGAACCGGCGCATGCCGGTGCACGCCGAGCGAACGTTCGAGCAGCCTGCGCGCACCGCCGTGCGCGGTCGCCTTGTTCACGAGCCCCGCCACGACGGGAACGCCGGCGAGCCTGCCGACGGTATCCGTCGCGCTCAGCACGCGGTCGCGCAGGCGCGCGCCCTGGTCGCGAAAACGCGTGGCCTTGGCACGCAGCATCAGGTGCGGGAAATCGACGTTCCATTCGTGCGGCGGCACGTACGGGCACTTCGACATGTAGCACATGTCGCAGAGGTAGCAGTGATCGACGACGTCCCAGTACACCTCGCGCGGCACGCCGTCGACCTCCATCGTCTCCGATCCGTCGACGGCGTCGAACAGCGTGGGGAACGCATTGCAGAGGTTGAAGCAGCGCCGGCAACCGTGACAGATGTCGAACACCCGCTCGAGCTCCGCGTAGAGCGCGTCGTGGTCGCAATAATCCGGCGCACGCCAGTCTATCGGGTGGCGTACGGGCGCATCGAGGCTGCCCTCGCGCTTGTCTCCGGGTGTGCTCATCGGCGCTCCGGGTCGTCGGCTGCCGGAGCACGGGCCGGCCGCAACCGGCCAGCCGCGCCGCGCCGGCGAGTTGCGGCCTGCGGGGCGCCGTGTCCGATGCCTGCCGTCAGTCGTTCAGCGTGTCGAGCGCTTTCTGGAAACGGTTGGCGTGCGAGCGCTCCGCCTTCGCGAGCGTCTCGAACCAGTCGGCGATCTCGTCGAAATCCTCGTCGCGCGCCGTCTTCGCCATGCCCGGGTACATGTCGGTGTACTCGTGGGTTTCGCCGGCGATGGCGGCGGCGAGGTTCTTGCTCGTCGGTCCGATCGGCAGGCCGGTCGCGGGATCGCCCACCTCTTCCAGGTACTCCAGGTGCCCGTGCGCATGGCCCGTCTCGCCCTCGGCGGTCGAGCGGAATACCGCGGCCACGTCGTTGTAGCCCTCGACGTCGGCCTTGGCGGCGAAATACAGGTAGCGGCGATTGGCCTGCGACTCGCCGGCGAAGGCTTCCTTGAGATTGGTTTCGGTCCTGCTGCCTTTCAATGACATTCTGCGACCCCTCGAAGCGGTGGACTGGTACTCGCGAACGCTCTTGTGAACGCCCTCGTGAACGCCGATCGATTCGCGTAAGCCCCGGAATCG
>DASUOE010000007.1:0-3964 GCA_036276805.1 Woeseiaceae bacterium
CTGTGTGCTCCGTGCCTCTGTGGCTAAAACTGCTCTGTGCGCTCTGTGGCAACTACTCGGTCGGCAGGCCGGACTGCCGCCATGCCGCCATCCCGCCAATGATGTTGACCACCTCCGGGAAGCCGGCGCGCTCGAGGACGCTGGCCGCCACGGTCGAACGGTAGCCAGTCCCGCAGATGACGGCGATGGGCGTGCCGTCGCGCGGCAGCTCGGCGACGCGATCGGCCAGGTGCCCGCCGAGGATGTTGCGGGCCCCTGGCACAAGGCCTGTGCCGAACTCGTCCTTCGTGCGGACATCGACGACGAACATCGGCTCCTCGCCTCTGACGTTGACGAACTCGCCGGGCGTGACCTCGCGGATGTGCGTCACCGGATATCCGGCGCCAATCCATTTCTCCATGCCCCCATCGAGGTACCCGCGCACGTCGTCCAGACCCACGCGCAGCAGGGCCCGCACGGCGTCGGGCACCTGGTCCGGCCCGGATGCGACGAGCAGAATCGGCGCGTCGGGTGGGACGACCCAGCCGGCCCAGGTCGACAGGCTGCCGGTGGCGCCAATCCCGAACGCCCCGGGAATGTGCCCGGCGCCGAACGAGAGCTGATCGCGAAGATCGACGATGACGTGCCCGCTTTCCACCAGCGTGTGGAAATCGCGGGCCGCGATGGCGTCCTGGCCGGGCAGGTCCTCGAGTGGATCGGCCCCCTTCACGTTCAGCACCTTCATCCGCTTGTAGTAGGGTGGAAAAGGCGGCACCTGAGCGAGGATGTCTTCGATGAAGGCGTCGCGCGTCAGATCGGCCGCCAGATACCGGTTCGCCAGCCGCTCGAACCCCAGCGTGGTCATGGGTCTCGCGCTCATGCCCGAGCCGCACATCGAGCCGGCGCCGTGACCGGGGTGCACTTCGAGGCCGTCGGGCAGCGGTCCGAGCTTCTCCCTGACGCTGTCATACAGCTGGCCGGCGAGCTGCAGTTTCATCGCGTCGCCGATCAGATCGGGCCGGCCGAGCGATCCGACGAACAGGAAATCGCCCGAGAGCATGAGCTGCGGCACCTGGGGCGCGCGGGCGAGGTCGTAGGCGAGAAACGACAGGTGCTCCGGGGTGTGACCCGGCGTGTGGAGCGCGACCAGCCGGGTCTTGCCGAGCGTGAGCACGTCGCCGTCACGCGTCGCCGTGTGCGGGAACGACACTTCGTACAGCTCGCCCTCGTCGTACGCCGACAGCAACAGGTCGGCGTCCGTCTGCTGTGCCAGTGCCCGGGCGCCCGACGCGAAGTCGGCGTGGATGTGCGTTTCGAGCACCGCGACGATTCTCAGGCCGCGCGCGTGCGCGAACTCGAGGTAGATGTCGGTGTCGCGGCGCGGATCCACGACGGCGATTTCGCCGCAGCCTTCGCACCCGATCGCGTAGGAGTACTGGGACAGACCTTTGTCTTCGAACCGCTCGAACAGCACGGGGACCTCCGACGACGGGAATGCCCTGGGGTTGTGGGCTCGAGGCGGCCCCGAGGCTCGAGCCCAGGCGCGGCGGCCCCGGGTTCCGGAGGCCCACGGCCCCGATCATAGAACGAAGTGCCCCCTATAATGCCCGGCAGATAGAGGAGATGCCCTTGACCCGTCGCCTGCTCCGCCTTCTGCTCGTCGTGACCGCATCGGCGGCCCTGCAGCCGGTCCCGGCCGCGGCGCCCCGTTTCCAGGTGCCGCCCGGCTTCGTCGTCGAGGAGGTGCGCGCGCCCGAGGACGCGGGGTCGATTGTCGCAATCGCCTTCGATGGCACCGGGACGCTCATCGCGTCACGTGAGGAAGGCCCTGTCGTCCGGCTGATCGACGACAACGGCGATGGCCGTGCGGATCGCGAGCAGGTCATCACCGATCAAGTGACCAATTGCCAGGGGCTCGAGTTCGATGGGGCGGACCTGCTGGCCGTGGGCAAGGGACCGGCCGGCCCAGGCTTGTATCGCGTCAGCCAGATCGCGGGTGACGCGCCGAACCCGACGGTGGCGTTGATCACGGCCGTTCCCGATCGCATGCAGGAGCACGGGCCGCATGCCGTGTTCTGGGGGCCTGACGGCTGGCTGTACTGGATTGTCGGCAATTTCTCGCATGTCGCGGCGACGCCGGATCCGGCTTCGCCGTACCGGCCGCGCGGCGAGGGGCACCTCATCCCGTCGCTGACCGATCCGCGGGGACACGCGGTGCACGTGCGTGCTCCTGCCGGCCACGTGCTTCGCCGCGACATCATGGGCGAGGGCGCCGACTGGCAGCGCGTGGCGGGCGGGTTCCGCAACGCCTACGACGCCGCGTTCAACGCGGCCGGCGAGCTGTTCACGTTCGACTCCGACATGGAGTGGGACATCGCGCTGCCGTGGTACCGGCCGGTGCGGACGTATCACGTGCCGCCCGGCGCGGAGTTCGGGTGGCGAACGGGCACCGCGATCTGGCAGGAGTGGTACGCGGATGCCCTGCCGGGGATGCGGGCAGTGGGCCGCGGCTCGCCCACGGGGGTGGCCTTCTACAACGGGACGGCGTTTCCGGCCGAGTATCGGGACGCGTTCTACGAAGCGGACTGGTCGCGCGGAAGAATTCTCGTGGGCCGTCTCACGCGTAGTGGCGCCACGTATCGCGAAGACAGCTCCGAGTTCGTGCAGGGCACGCCGCTGAACGTCACGGACGTCGAGACCGGGCCCGATGGCGCGCTCTATTTTTCCAAGGGGGGCCGCAAGACCGAAGGCGGCATCTACCGCGTCGTCTACCGGGGCTCGGGCTCCACGCCGGCGCCGCCATCAGGCCGAGATGTCGAAGGGCTCGACGCCGCGCTCGACCATCCGTCGCCGCGTTCGTCATGGGGCCGGGCCGAGATCGTCGACATCAGGAAAAGGCTCGGAGGCGAGGAATGGCGCGCCGGGCTGACGCGCACGGCGCGGGACGGCGTTGCATCGCCGGCTCGCCGCGCGCGCGCGCTGGAACTGCTGCACGTGTTTGCCGGCGGCGGCGACCGCGACCTGCTCGCAGCGCTGTCGAAGGACGCCGCTCCCGAGGTCCGCGGCGCGGCCGTCTATTACCTCGGCGTCACAGGTGCCGGCGCCTGGGGCGCCTCGGCGTCTACGCTTCGCGCCTCTCTCGTGGCGCGTTTGCGCGACGGCGACGCGTTCGTGAGGCGGCGGGCGGCGGAAGCGCTGATTCGCAGCGGCGTGTCGCCGGCATCCTACGAGCCGATCGATCCGGTTCGCGACGTGCTGCCGCTGCTGGCCGACGAGGACAGGTTCGTGCGCTTCGCGGCGCGCGAGCTGCTGGTGCGCACGAACCGGAACACGTGGCGCGATGCGGCGCTGGCGCTCGACCGCTACCCGCAGGTCGTCGAGGCGCACGTCGCGCTCGTGCATACGGCGACGTCGACCTACGACATTCGATCCGTGCTCGAACGCCAGCGCGCGCTCATCGAGGCAGGGCCCACCGGGCCGCAGCTGCTGTTGCTGCTGCGCCCGCTGCACCTCGCGATAACGGCGGACCAGGGCGTGGACTACTCGACGCTCTACACCCCGATCGGCGAGGCGCTCGCGGCGCGCTTCCCGTCGGGGGATGCCTCGCTGGATCGGGAGCTCGCGCTCAGCTTCGGGGCGCTCCGTCCGGCGGCGGCGCTGCCGAAGCTCGTCGACGCGCTCGATAGCCCCGGCGGCGAGCGTGCACCGCAGATCTGGTACGCCTACGTGCTGCGGCAGTACGCGCAGGGGTGGACCCCCGAGCTCGTGCGGCGTGTCGAGGGCTGGTTCCGCCGGACGCGCGACGAGCAGTGGCGGGGAGGGGTGAGCTTCGAGGGGAACCTGGCGCTCCTGTTCGAAGGGTTCGTCAATCGGCAGCCCGAAGCCGAGCGTGCGCGCCTGCTGGCCGCGGTGCCCGAGCTGGCACCGGGGGCGGGCGGGGCGCGGGGGCAGGATGCGCCGTGGCGCAAGAACCCCGACACGATGT
>DASUOE010000008.1:0-11032 GCA_036276805.1 Woeseiaceae bacterium
CCCAGGCGGAACCGGCGGCGCAGCCGGAGCGGTTCAAAGACCTCGATTTCGTGCATTTCTTCCTGCAGCCCCTCGACGACGAGCGCCGCGAGTCGAATACACGCGCGGCCATCGACTTCTGCCTCAAGCATCCGCAATGGCGCCTGAGTGTGCAGACGCACAAGGTCGTCGGAATCGATTAGCGGCATGCGCACCTCGCCCGGCAGCATCGTCTTCGGCATCGCGGCCGGCCTCGTGGTGGCGGTACTCGCCTACCGCTGGGTCACCGCGCCGGACGGGCGGGACGAGCGCCGGCTGGAAGAGGCGGCCGTCGTGGCGGCGCGCGAGCTCGTGGCCGGGCGACTCGCGCTCGGCGACGTGGAGTTCGTCGACCCGCTCGCCCCGCGGCGCCAGGTCGGCAAGACCTACGTGTACCCGTCCGGTCAGGGCTTTGAAGTCTCCGGCTACTACCGCCGCGATGCCGGCGACGACTGGCACGCGTGGCTCGTGCAGCTCGACGCCGACCGGCGGCTCCTGCGCCTGCGGGTCCGGGACGACCATCCCGGCGTGGCGGAGCTGGGCGCGGACGATCCCGCCGTGGAGATCCTACGCTGAGGTCACCGCGGGGGCGCTGTCCTCCGCATCCTCCTCGTGGCGCCACTCGATCACGTTCAACTCGATGAAGAAGAACGCGACGAGCCACAGGAACGCGTCCCAGAAGTCGACGAAGTCGCCGTCGAAGCCCCAGTAGATCGCGAGCAGGAACAGGATCGAATAGAACACGACCTTGATGACGCCCATGACGCGCACGGCCGCATCTGTCAGGCGGTCGTGCTCCTGCAGGCGCACCTCGATTTCCAGGATGACGACGATAAGGATCCACACGAGCGCGTTGCTGGCGTCGGCCCACGCGAGCAGGCGAATGTGGCCGAGCCCCGCGGCGTCCACCACGGCCGGCAGTTCGGCGAAGCGCAGGAAGCTCCCCGCCGGCGACAGGTCAGCGCAGTTCGCGGCCGTGATGGCCACGTATTCGTCGTAGTCGACCGCGTACATCCAGGCGTTGCCCGCGAGCGTGCACAGGTCGTCAAGGCCCGCCACGACGGCCACGTCGTAGGTATCGACGGCATTCAGCGTATACCCGTAGAACGCATACACGATGAAGACGTAGCTGGCGATGCGCAGGCCGTGCAGCGTCCGCGTGACGGCGGGAGGCGTCGAATGGCGCGGCCCAAGCACGTAGGTTTCGAGCTCGAACATGAGCAGCAGCACGAGCCATGCGGCCGTGTCGATGGTGGTGGCGTAAGCGTCGATGATGTCGCCGAACGGCACGCCGCCGGGGAACTCGATGAGGGCCGCCAGGTACTCCTCGCGCAGGAACACGTAAACGTTGACGGCGAGCAGCGAATAGACGAGGTACTTGAAGAGCTGGAAGAGCGTTTCGCGTCGAGGCGTCAATTCAAGGGCTCCGCGGAGTCCGTTTCGACGCCCGCATAGTACACCCATACGTTCTCTTCGCCAGTCAGCAGTTCGATGTATTTCGGGTGCACGAAGATGTTTTCGCGGCCGGAGCGGATCTCCCTGAGCACCCCGATGTCCGCAAGCTGCTTCAGGTAGGCGGAGGCGGTCTGCCGTTTCGCGATACCGGCATCGACCAGGTTCCCGATGCGACAGTAGGGCTGCTTGAACAGGAGGACGCAGAGTTCCCAGCTATAGATCTTCGGCAGCCGATCCTGTACGAACGCCGCCGTGTGCTCCATGAGTTCGCGAATGGCCTTGATCTTGTCGGTCGTCCAGGTACAGGTTTCGTCGATGCCCTCGAGCACGAACAGGATCCACGGCTCCCAGGCCTGTTCCGCCGTCACCCTCTGCAACAAGCGGTAATAGGCGGCCTTGTTGCCGATGATGTAACGGCTGAGATACAGGATAGGGGAGTCGAGGAGGCCCTGTTCGACCAGGAACAGGATGTTCATGATCCGGCCGGTGCGGCCGTTGCCGTCCGCGAACGGGTGAATGGCCTCGAACTGGTAGTGCTGGATCGCGAGCCGGACGAGCGGGTCGAGGTGGGTCGCCTCGCGCATGAACGCCGCCCAGTTGTCGAGAAGGTCCTGCAGCAGGCGCTGCCCGACGGGCGGCGTGTAGACGACCTCGCCCGTCATCCGGTTCTTGAGCGTCGTTCCCGGCTCGGCGCGGATGTCGAGCTCCGAGCCCTTGACCGTGGAACAGATCTGGATCGCCATGTCCGTCGTGAGCATCCGGCGCTGAACCATCTTGGTGCCTTCGTAGAGTGCGCTGCGGTAACGCAACGCCTCCTTCGTCGCTGCGTCGGCGCGGTCCTCGGCGATGTCTGCGTATTCGAAGAGCTTGTCGGTGGTCGTGACGATGTTCTCGATTTCCGACGAGGCCCGGGCTTCGAGAAGGGGCAGGGCGTTAACGAGCACCGCCGAGTTGGGAATGAGTTCGGCGGCCTGCTTGAGCTCGGCCAGTGCGACCCGGGCCTCGATGCACCGCTTCAGGATGCGTGTGGACTCGACCTGCCCGGTGGGCGGAGGCAGCCGCGGCAGCGCGTTGTACGGTTTCCGCGGGTCGAAGGTTTGCATGATTCGGACCCCTCAGGTGGGACGCCGACGCGCCCGACAAAATGTCGAAAAACCGGCAGAAAATCGACATATTTCAGGCTCGTGTCGACGAAATCGACGCGTTCCGGTGCATATGTCGAAAATGCGGGCATATTTCGACATATCCGGAGTATAGGTCCACGGCATCGCCACGTCCGTGAGCCAGTCCCGGATTGGCCCTTCCCCGCCGGCGCCGGGGCATGACAGCCGCCGGCCCCGCGCCTATGCTGGATGGCCGCTAACCCTGGAAGTCAACTCTGGAGGTCAACGATGCCCGGTCGTCGAACAAGCCGGTACAAGGCGCTGCTGCCGGTCGCCTGCCTGGCGCTTTCAGCCTGCAGCGACAGCGACGATGGTTCGTCGCCGTTGCCGCCCCCGCCGGATGAACCGTCGATCGCGCTCGAACCCGCCTACACGGACCTGGCGTTCACTCAGCCGGTGCTGCTGCTGCGGGCGCCGGGCGACGACACGCGCTGGTTCGTCGTGGAGCAGCCGGGCGTCGTGCGCGTCTTCGAGGACGATCCGGCGGTCGACGCGGCGGAGGTTTTCCTCGACATCGGCGGGCGGGTCGACGATTCCTTCAACGAATCCGGCCTGCTCGGGCTTGCCTTTCACCCGGGTTTTCCCGATACGCCCTACGTGTATGTGTCCTACACGGCGACGGGAACGGGCGGCATCGGGCCGCTCGAGTCGCGCATCGCGCGCTTCACGACCCCGGACGGCGGCGCGACGCTCGACGCCGGGAGCGAGACCGTGCTCCTGACGGCGCCGCAACACGCCGGCAACCACAACGGCGGGCACGTCCTCTTCGGACCGGACGGCCTCCTGTATATCGGTTTCGGGGACGGCGGCGGTGGCGGCGACCCGGAGGAGAACGCGCAGGATCCCACGAACCTGCTCGGCAGCCTGCTCAGCATCGACGTGGACGGCGGCGCGCCGTACGCGATCCCGCCGGGCAACCCTTTCGCCGCAAACGTCCCGTGCCCGGCCGGGGGCTCGAGCGTGGCGGCGCCCTGTCCGGAAATCTTCGCCTGGGGCTTCCGCAATCCCTGGCGCTTCAGCTTCGACAGTTCCACGGGGACGCTGTGGGCCGGCGACGTCGGCCAGGACACCTGGGAGGAGGTGGACCGCGTCGAGGCCGGCAACGATTACGGCTGGGACGACCGCGAGGGCGCGCATTGTTTCGAGCCGCCGACCGGCTGTGACACGGCCTCCGTCGACCCGATCGCGGAGTATTCGCTCGGCGGTGCGCAGTCCGTGACCGGCGGCTTCGTCTATCGCGGCAACGCGATCAGCGGGCTCGACGGTTATTACGTGTTCGCCGATTTCATCGCCGGTATCGTGTTCGCGGTCGCCGCCGACGCCGAGCCGACCGTAGTGCCGGACGAGCTGCTCGATACCGACATGCGCTTTTCGACCTTTGCCGAGGACCTCGACGGCGAGTTGCTGCTGGTCGATTATGCGGGCGGCACCCTGCACCGCATCGTGGCCGGGCCCTGACCCGGCGATCGCGCCGCGCCGCACGCGGGATCTGACCAGGAAACCGGCCAGTCCGCGCCGCACGCATCGCGCTGCCGGGGTGCGAATCCACCGGACGGGAGGCTAGAATGCCGCCAGGTCGGCCGGGGGAACGGTGGGATGAGCGGGGCGAAGAGCGATATCGAGATCGCGCAGGGCGCGAACCTGCAACCGGTCCAGGCGATTGCGGCCCGGGTCGGGATACCGGCCGACGCATTGATTCCCTACGGCCACGACAAGGCGAAGATCACGGCCGCCTTCATCGAGGCCAACGGCAAGGCTGCGGACGGTCACCTGGTGCTGGTGACCGCCGTTTCGCCGACCCCTGCAGGCGAAGGCAAGACCACGACGACCGTAGGGCTCGGTGACGGCCTCAACCGGATCGGCAAACGTGCCGTCATCTGCCTGCGCGAGCCGAGTCTCGGTCCGTGTTTCGGAATGAAGGGCGGCGCCGCCGGCGGCGGCTACGCGCAGGTCGTGCCGATGACGGACATCAACCTGCATTTCACCGGCGATTTTCACGCGATAGGCGCGGCGCACAACCTGCTTGCCGCGCTCATCGACAACCACATGCACTGGGATAACGCGCTCAACATCGATCCGCGGCGCGTCGCCTGGCGGCGCGTGCTGGACATGAACGACCGCGTGCTGCGGTCGATCACGACCGGGCTCGGCGGTTATCACAACGGCGTCGTGCGCGAAGCGGGCTTCGACATTACGGTGGCGTCGGAGGTCATGGCGATATTCTGCCTGGCGCGTAATCTCGAGGACCTCGAGAATCGCCTCGGCAATATCGTTCTCGGCAATACGCGGGCGAACGAGCCGGTGACCGTGCGCGAGCTCGGTGTGGCGGGCGCCATGACCGCGCTCCTCAAGGACGCGCTGCAGCCAAACCTCGTGCAGACGATCGAGAACAACCCGGCTTTCATGCACGGCGGGCCGTTTGCAAATATCGCTCACGGCTGCAATTCCGTCGTGGCAACGACGACGGCGCTGAAACTCGCCGACTACGTCGTCACGGAGGCCGGTTTCGGCGCGGATCTCGGTGCGGAAAAGTTCTTCAACATCAAGTGCCGCAAAGCGGGACTGCGGCCGTCCGCCGCGGTAATCGTCGCGACCGTGAAGGCGCTCAAGATGCACGGCGGCGCAGCACGGGAGGCGTTGGCCACGGAGAACTTCGGCGCGCTCAGGAAGGGGCTCGACAATCTCGGCCGCCACATTCGTAACGTCGGCAAGTTCGGCGTGCCGGCCGTCGTCGCCGTCAACCGCTTCACCGGCGATACCGATGCGGAGATCGAGCTCATCTCCCGCTACGCCGAGCAGTTCGGGGTACGCGCGGTGCCGGCGACGCACTGGGCCGACGGCGGCGCCGGCGCCGAGGCGCTGGCGGAGGCCGTCGTGCAACTTTGCGAGCACGGCGGGGCGCAGTTCCGTACGCTCTACAGCGACGACGTTCCCCTGTGGGAAAAGGCCCGGCGGATTGCGCGCGAGATCTACGGTGCGGACGACATCATCGCGGACAAGAAGGTTCGCGACGAGATCCACGATCTCGATGCGCGCGGCTACGGGCATTATCCCGTCTGCATGGCGAAGACGCAGTACAGCTTCTCCACGGACCCGGCGTTGCTCGGCGCGCCGTCGGGCCATGTCGTGCCCATCCGTGAGGTCCGGCTCGCGGCGGGCGCGGAGTTCGTCGTGATGATCTGCGGCACGATCATGACCATGCCGGGTCTGCCGCGGCGGCCCGCTGCGCTCGATATACGCGTTAATGCCGACGGACGTATCGAGGGCCTGTTCTGATCGCCGCCCGGTTCGCCCGCGCCTTCAGTCGTCGCCGACCGGCCCCCGCGACCGCTTGAGCCGGCCGCGCTCGCGCTTGCCCGCTACCCGGGCGGCGCGTGCTTTGCGCGGCGGGCGCGTCGGCACGCGCGGCTTTTCTTCGGCGAGCGCGCTCTCGAGGATCTCGCGCAGGCGCTCGAGCGCCGCCTCGCGATTGCGTCTTTGCGTGCGATGCTCCTGCGCCTTGATGACGATGCCCCCGGCAGTGACGCGGCTGTCGTCGAGTGCGGCGATGCGTTGCCGAACGGACTCCGGCACGGCGGCGCTGTGCGCGAAGTCGAAGCGCAGGTGAATGGCCGAGGCGACCTTGTTGACGTTCTGACCGCCGGCGCCCTGGGCGCGGACGGCGTGCAACTCGATCTCGTCCAAGGGGATGGCGAGCCGGTCGCCGATCCGCAGTACGTCCTTCTCGATCCCGGGGTTCATGGCGGCACGATTATACCGGGCCCGATGTCCGGGGCCCCCGTAGCCGGCCGTATATGCTGAAATTCGTCCAAATACAGCAATAGTCGAGCGGCTAGGGCGGGTGGCGCGGCTCTAGTCTGGCAATGCGCCAGGACGGCGCGACCAAGCAACCACAACGCTGATCGACAAGGAGAGTGAGTCATGCGTGAACTGACCATGAGCGAAATCGCCTGCGTGGCGGGCGGCACCGGCGTCTGCACACCGGACAATACGGGCGGTGCGGACCAGCCGAACGATTACCTGGGCGGCAGCTCCGCGAACAGTATGGGTGAAGTCCTGATCGCGGTTTACGAAGGCCTCGTTGCCGCCACTTCGCACGTCATCGAGCGAGTGGCGAACGCCCTGTGAGCGCATCACGGCGCTGCACCGCAGTGATCGTCAGGTGGGTCGGGTGCGTGTCCGCCCGATCCACCTGCTGCTCACGAGCCAGAATGACGCGGCGGCGCTTAAGGCGACGATGAAGACTGCCGGCACGGCAACGGCTGTTACAGGCAGATCGGCGGCCGCCGGATTCCAACCGAGCCTCAAGCACAGCGAATCGAACGGGATCATGCCGTCGTACGCCGCGTGTGCGATGACCGGATACCAGAGTACGCCGCTGTTCCAGTACAACAGCCCGAACAGCAAGCCGATGGCGAACACGGATGCCCAGGCCGCCGGCGGGTGCGCCAGAGTAAACACCGTCGTCGCGACGGCGATGGCACGCGCCTTGCCGCCGTTCGCCAGTGCGCTTTGCACGATGCCCCGATGTATGAATTCCTCTGTAACCGGCACCAGCAGCCACCACGCGAGCACGCCGACCACGAGAACATCGGGCGGAGGGCATTGCCAGCCCAGTGAGAACGGCACCGGACCGGCGGCCAGTGCGTCGGGCACAAATCCCAGTGCGCCGCGAGCGGTCAGCATCGCCCACTCGGCAATGCGCAGTATCACGCCCAACGCGACGGCGGTTCCAACGAGTCGCACATCGAGCGTGGCCGCGAACAGGCGGGCGGGCATCTGGCCGTCCCGCAGGAGAATTCGCCACGCCAGCAGGAAGAGCAGCGGCAATCCCGCCAGGCGCGAGAGATTGTGCGCGTGAGCCTCGTCGTACCCGTGCCGCCGCATTGCGATCACCGCCCAGGCTTGCAGCACGAGTATCAGGACGAGGACCAGGAGAACCGCAATAAGCGCTCGGCGCGAAAGATCCAGGCGAACGGGGACAGGCACGGCGTACGCTCGGCGCAAAATCGTGATGCTGGCGGGTACGCCGCCGGCGGTCAGCGGGCATTTGCGGCCAGTTCGCCGAGAAAGGCGACCGCGGCCACGAGCGATGCGAACAGGTCCTAGCCCAGGCCACTACCGGTGGCGGCGCCGGCAGATCGAGCGTAGCGATCGTGCAGCCTGCCGGCCGCGCGCGGGCACAGGTTTACGCGGCCAAGGTCGCCGTGCACGTGCGGCAGCGCGAGGAGACGCGGGTCCATTACGCGGAACCACAACGGCGGCACCCAGGCGAGGAGATACATGCCGAAGTAGCCGCTCGGCAGACGGGGTGCATCGTCCAGGTGCCTGAGCGACTGGTAGCGCCGTAACGGGTGCACGTGATGGTCGCTGTGCCGCTCGAGGTGGAACAGTGCCAGGTTGCTCAGCACATGGTTGCTGTTCCAGGAATGCCGCGGGGCGCAGCGTTCATGGCGGCCGTCCGGCCCGCGTTCACGGAGCAGCCCGTAATGCTCGATGTAGTTCGCGGACGTGAGCTGGAAGTACGCCGCGGCGTGGTGCAGGAGCAGAAACGGCAGGGCGAGCCAGCCGAACGCGAACACCAGCGCCGCGGCGATCCCGGCGGCCAGTAGCCATGCCTGCAGGAGCTGGTTGGAGCGATGCCATGCGGGCCTGCCGCGATTCCCGAGCCGCTCGCGTTCCAGTCGCCACGCGCGCAGCACGGCGCCGGGTATTTCGCGCCGTGCGAAGCGGTAGATGTTTTCGCCCATGCGCGCACTGGCGGGGTCTTCGGGCGTTGCGACGTCACGGTGGTGACCGCGGTTGTGGTCGAGGCTGAAGTGACCGTAGGCGGGCACGGCCAGCGCGATCTTCGCGAGGGTCCGTTCGAGGCGGGAGTTCCTGTGGCCGAGCTCGTGGCCCGTATTGATCGCGAGGCCGGCCGCCATGCCCGCCCCGAGCGCGAGCGCGAAAAAGCCGCCGGCGCCGACATCCGCCGTGGTGGCGTACGCGAGGCAGCCGACCAGCGTCACGACGTGCACCGGCACGGCCGCCCAGGTGAGCCAGCGGTACCACCGGTCCTGTTCGAGCAACGGGACGACAGGCTGTGGCGGGTTGTTCTGATCTTCGCCGAGCAGCGCGTCGGCGAGCGGCCCGATCGCGAACGTGAGGACGAACCCGGCCGCGAGCCACGCGTCATGCCCGGTCTCTGCGTGCAGCCATATGCCTGCGAACGGCTGCAGCGGAAAGACGAGCGCGAGTGCCCACCACCAGCGCTTGCGGTCAACATAATGCGCAGCCTGGCCGGATGGCAGCGTGACGGTAAAGGCTTTCATACGACCGCCTTTGCGGAGCGGTTCGGGTTCATTATTATGCCGGACAAGGCCCGGCACGTGGATGCGAGGCTGGCGACACCCGGCCCTCTACGGCCGGCAGGCGAAACGGCCGGGGCGGGCCATCGATGGACCCGCCCGCATGAGTGGCTGGCGACGACAAAGGGGCGAAATGAGCGACGTTGCGGCGGAGACGCTTAGGGACCGGCGTATGGCATGGGACAGAAGGGAATTCGGCTGGCGCACTGTTTTCTACGGTTTCCTGCGCTCACGGCGCAGGGGTTCGCGACGGCAGGGCGACGGCGAGGTCCTGTTCCTCGACTGGCATCACCCGTGGCTGTTCTTCCTTGCGGTCGGGACCATGCTGCTCAGCGTCACCGATGCCGCCATGACGCTTGCCCTGCTCGAGCGGGGCATGTTCGAGGCGAACCCGATGATGGCGTGGATCATGCAGTTCGGGACGGCGGCATTCGTCGGTACCAAGGTTGCACTGACGGCGTTCGGAATCCTGACTCTCGTCTACCTTGCCAAGGCACGTTTCCTCGACCGGGTGCGTGCCGGGTTGTTCCTGACGATGTTCTTCTCGGGGTATGCCTGCCTGGTCTGCTACGAAATCGTCCAGTTGCTGCAACTCCTGTAGCTCCCGGTCGCAGCCGGGGTTCGATTCCCACGGGCAGTAGCATAGGCTAAACTAGCGCCCCTTTCGCAGCGGCTGGCGCCCTGGTGCCGGCCATTCAGCCAGCCGCGCATCAATCCGGTGCGCATCGCTCCTGGAACGATGAGCAAGAACCTTCAGGAACAATACGCCCAGACGCCGCTGTTCGGCGGCAATGCCGGCGCCGTCGAAGCGCTGTACCAGCAGTACATCAAGGAACCCGAATCCGTCGCCCCCGCGTGGCGGGATTACTTCGATGCCCTCGATGACGCGGAAGTGCAGTCGGCCCATGCGGAGATCCGGCAGCGCCTGCGCCATGCGGCACGCAACGGCAGCCGCGCCGCGACGGTGCGTACGTCCGGCCCGGCGGCGCAGGCGGCCGATGGCGAGAAGCAGGCGGCTGTCTCCCGACTGATCCAGGTATACAGCCTGCGCGGCCACCAGATCGCCGACATCGACCCGCTCGGCCTCATGCGCCGCCCGGTTCCAGGTGTACTGAAGCGCGATTACCTTGGCCTCACCGAGGCCGACATGGACACGGAGTTCTACACCGGGGGCCTCGCCGGCACCGGCAACCGGCGCATGCGGCTGCGCGACATCATCGCGCTCCTGCAGAAAATCTACTGCGGCAAAATCGGCGCCGAATTCGCGCACGTGTCACGCGCCCGCGAACGGCTCTGGCTGCGCAAGCGTTTCGAGCAGGGCATGGCCGCGGATACGCTCGGCGACGAGGACCGGCTCACGGTCCTCGAGCAGCTGACCAGTGCGGAGGGCATCGAACGCTACCTGCACACCCGCTACGTCGGCCAGAAGCGCTTCTCGCTCGAGGGCGGTGAGAGCCTGATCCCGATGATCGACGACGTGATCCAGCGCGGCGGCGAGTCCGGCATCCGCGAGATCGTCATCGGCATGGCGCACCGCGGCCGCATAAACGTACTCGTGAACATCCTCGGCAAGCCGCCCGAGGTCCTGTTCGAGGAGTTCGAGGGCAATTACGACCTGTCGGAGCTGCAGGGCTCCGGCGACGTGAAATACCACAAGGGCTTTTCCGCCGACATGAAGACGGACGGCGGCAACGTCCACATTGCGCTCGCTTTCAACCCTTCGCACCTCGAGATCGTCAACCCGGTGGTCGAAGGCTCCGTTCGCGCCCGGCAACAGCGTCGCGGAGACGTCGAGCGGCAGGAAGTGCTGCCGCTCCTGATGCACGGCGATGCGGCGTTCTCGGGCCAGGGAGTCGTGACCGAGACGTTCCAGATGTCGCAGACGAACGGCTTCCGGACGGGCGGCACGCTGCACATCGTCATCAACAACCAGATCGGCTTCACGACCAGCCGGCCTTCGGATGCGCGCTCGACCGAGTATTGCAGCGACGTGGCCAAGATGATCGAGGCGCCGATTTTTCACGTCAATGCCGACGATCCGGAAGC
>DASUOE010000009.1:0-6529 GCA_036276805.1 Woeseiaceae bacterium
TTGATGTTCGGATTCCAGTCCTCGTTCTGAAACACCCGCGGCGACTGGGGGGATTCGAACGAGAAATCCTTGACATAGATTTTCAAGATCGCCATGCGCCGTTCCGCGCCGGCCTTTTGCTCTTCCGCCATTCTGTTTTCCTAACGCTGTCAAAGTGGGGTCAGTCGCCCGGGCCCCGTGCCCGCTGCGGGTAAATTTATTCACGCGGCCGTCGCGAGCCGCCTGCGGCCGCGTCAGCCCTTTTGCTTGCGGCCCGGGCGGACCGTCGCTGTCTTCTTGCCGGAAACCACGGGCATGCCCTCCTGGCTCCAGCCGGCCATGCCGCCTTTCAGGCCGAACGCGTTCTCGATGCCGGCCTCGCGCAATTTCTTCGCGGCCTTCGCCGAACTCATGCCGGCGTCGCAGACGGTAACGATCGTCCGGCCCTTGAGGTCGCCGAGCTTCGCGAGTTTTGCATCGAGTTCATCGAACGGCACGTTCCGCGCGTTGACGATGTGGCCCCGGCCGAAAGCCTCGACGGAGCGCAAGTCGAGCACCAGCGCGTCCCGGTTTATGAGGGCAACGGCCTCGACGGGAGCGATCGAGAGCACGCCGCTCGCTTTGCGCTTCAACTCGGAGAAGACGACCAGCAGGAAACTGGCGACGAGCGCCAGGACCAGCAGGACGTGATTGCCGGCGAATTCGACGATTCTGTCCATTCCGTGATGCCCCTGGTCCGTGATGCCCCTGGTTGATGCCGGAGATGCCCCGGTGGCGCGGGAAGCGCGCCAGGGGACGTGCGGCCTCGACCAGCGCCCTTAAGACCGGCGGGGCGAAAAAAAGGGGCCTAGTATATCAACACTCCCCGCAATACTCTCCGCGTATGACGCCACCAGGGAGACCCTTCGCCGTTGGGCTCCTGATCGCCTTGCTGCTTCTCGCCGGGTCGCCGGCCGCGGCCCGGGATGAGAGCCCGGGCAAGATCAAGGAGCAGGAACTCGAGGAGGTTCGCGAAAAGATCAGCGAGCTGAAGCTCCGCATGGACGAAACGGCGAAGGACCGCGACCGCCTGACCGCCGAGCTCCAGGCGGCGGAGGTCACGATCGCCGAAAAACGAGCGAAACTCGCGGCGCTGGAACGCGAGCGCGCCGCCGCGGACGAGCGCCGCGGCGAACTCGACGGCCGCATCTCGGCCGAGGAAGGCGCGCTCGAGGCCGAGTCGCGCGAGCTCTCGGCGCAGCTCAAGGCCGCTTACATGAGCGGCAGCCAGGAGCGCCTGAAACTGCTGTTGAACCAGCAGGACCCGGCGACACTTGGCCGGCTGATGGCCTACTACGGCTATCTCAACGACTACCGCAGCGACAACATCGACACCGTGACCGCGCGCCTGAGGGAACTCGCGGCGCTGCGGGAGGAAATTGCGGCCGAGGAGGCCCGGCTTCAGCGGATCGCGGCGGAACGGGAGGCCGAACTCGAGCGCCTGGACGGGGCCCAGGCCGAGCGCCAGGCTCTCCTGGCCCGCCTCCGTGAACAGCTTTCGGCGGAGGGACGCGAACTCGAACGGCTGGCGGCGGAGGAAAAGGAGCTGGCCCGGCTGATCGCCGAGCTGACGAGCATCTTGTCGGATTACCCCATCACCTCCGAAGTACCGTTCGCCGATTTCAAGGGCCGGCTGACCTGGCCGGTCGCCGGCAGCCTGTTGCACGATTTCGGCCAGCCCCGGGTCGACGGCAAGCTCAAGTGGAACGGCGTCGTACTGGGGGCGCCGCGCGGCCGCGAGGTACGCGTGGTCTACCATGGCCGGGTGGTATTCGCGGACTGGCTCGCCGGCATGGGGCTCCTCGTGATCGTCGATCACGGCGACGGGTACCTGAGCCTGTACGGGTACAACGAGAGCATCCTCAAGAATCCCGGCGACTGGGTGGCGCCTGGCGACGCCATCGCCACGGTCGGAGACAGCGGCGGGCAGGCGCAGTCCGCGCTGTACTTCGAGATCCGCAAGGGGAGGACGCCGGTCGACCCCCGCCAGTGGGTCACGCGCCGCCCCGGGCGCTGACGAAGCGACGGAGCCTTTCCGGGCGGCCCGGGTCAAAGCGTCGATCCCGGCCGGGATCGCCGGGGAAACTCTGTGCTATTGTCGATCGGTGATTCGGAGAGAGGCATGACTCTGAAAGCGCGGGCGGTTCTCGTCGTCGTCGTCGGCGTCGTCATGGGGCTCAGCCTGAGCTTCGGCGGCGGCTGGCTGGCCGAGCGAGAGGCCCCGAACGCGTCCGCCGACGACCTCGCCTGGGAGCAGGCGCGGCTGTTCGCCGAGGTCATGGAGCGCGTGAAGCGCGATTATGTCGAGCCGCTGGACGACGCCGCGCTGCTCGAGAGCGCCATTCGCGGCATGGTTGCCGACCTCGACGCGCACTCCGAATACCTCGATGCCGAGGAATACCGGGACATTCGCATCAGCACCACCGGCAGCTACACGGGCATCGGGATCGAGGTCGGGGAGGTCGACGGGCAGGTGCACGTGATCACCCCTGTCGCCGGCTCCCCCGCCGCCCGTTCGGGCATCCGGAGCGGCGATCGCATCATCGCGGTGGACGGCATGGCCGTCGAACCGGACAACCTCCAGGACACGATACACCGGATGCGCGGCCTCCCCGGGTCAAACGTGACCGTGACCGTGTTGCGGGACGGCGATGCGATCGAGCACGAGCTGAAGCGCGAACTCGTGCGGGTGGCGAGCGTGCATGCCGAGCTCATGAGCCCCGCATTCGGCTATGTGCGCGTCAACCAGTTCAGCGAAACCACGGCGCGGGAGTTGAGCCGCGCGGTCGACAGGCTGGCCGACGAGAATACCGGCCTGCTCGACGGCCTCGTGCTCGACCTGCGCAATAACCCGGGCGGGGTGCTGGACGCGGCAGTCGACGTTGCCGATCTGTTCCTCGATGCCGGTGTCATCGTATCCGCGGAGGGGCGGTCGCCCGATGCACGGTTCGAGCGCCTCGCCCACAGGGGGGACATCCTGGACGGCGCCGAGGTGGTGGTACTCGTGAACGGCGGCTCGGCATCGGCCGCCGAGATCGTGGCGGGCGCCCTGCAGGACCACCGGCGTGCGTTGATCGTCGGCACCGAAACTTTCGGCAAGGGCCTCGTGCAGACCGTGATGCCGCTCTCCCAGGGGCGGGCAATCAAGCTCACGACGTCGCGCTATTTCACGCCGTCGGGCGACTCCATACACGAGACCGGCATCACGCCGGACGTCTATATCGGCGATACGCCCGGGTTTCCCGACCTTAGCCTCACGGGGCTCGTCAATCGCGAAGCCGACATGCAGCTGGTCGAGGCTCTGAGCCGGCTGCAGCAGCGCGGGGTCATGCACAGCCGCGCGCGATGACCACGACGACATGGCTCGCCCGCGCCGTGGCGGCGGTCGCGCTCTGCTGCGCCGCGCCGGGCGCCGCCACCGGCACGCCGCGCATCGCAATCATCATCGACGACGTCGGTCACGGCCGGCAGGTCGGCGAGCGTGTCATCGCGCTGCCCGGGCCGGTAGCCTGCGCGATTCTGCCCGGTGCGCCGCAGGCGCGCGCCCTCGCCCGGCAGGCCCAGGTCTACCGGAAAGAGGTCCTCGTGCACCTGCCGATGGAAGCCGCCAATCACCGTGGCGGGACGGAGCCGGACAGCCTCTCTCTCGACATGGATCGTGCGGCGCTGGTCGCGGCGCTCGACGTCGCGCTTGCGGCCTTGCCGCAGGCCATCGGCGTCAGCAATCACCGCGGCAGCCTGCTGACCCGGCATCCTGTGCACATGGAATGGCTGATGCAGGCGCTCGACGCCCGCGAGACCCTGTTCTTCGTCGACAGTTACACGACCCATCACAGCGTCGCACTGCAAATCGCCGCCGAAAACGGCGTACGGGCGGTCCGGCGCGATGTATTCCTGGATTCGAATCCCTCGCCGGAGCGCGTTCGGGAGGAATTCGAGCGCCTGAAACGACTGGCGCGGGAGCGCGGCAGCGCGATTGCGATCGGTCACCCGCACGACGTGACGCTGGCGTTCCTCGAGGCAGAGCTGCCACGTCTCGCCGACGCGGGCATCCGGCTGGTGCCCTTGAGCGAGATCGTGTCGAACTCGCCGGTGCCGGCATACTCTAACGCGGCAGGTGCCGCCCTGGATTAGCATGCCCGGATTTCCCATGATCACCAAGGATCGCTACCGTTTCGCAGCGCTGGCTGCGCTTTTCATGAGTTTTACCGCACAGTCCGGCGACGTCGACCATTCGCCGCTGCTGGCAGGGCCGACGGTGCTCGCCCAGGCCGAGACGGAAATGTGTTCGCAGGAGTATGCGCCGGTATGCGGCGCGGACGGGCAGACCTACAGCAACGCCTGCGTGGCGGAAGTGG
Organism: Woeseiaceae bacterium; assembly: GCA_036276805.1. Classification (GTDB taxonomy): domain Bacteria; phylum Pseudomonadota; class Gammaproteobacteria; order Steroidobacterales; family Woeseiaceae; genus UBA1847. Next base: position 4,377 of record DASUOE010000009.1, read on the forward strand.
CTGGTGCGACGGTCGCCCACGACGGCATGTGCCAGGGCGGCGGAGAGGCAGAGAGCGGCGAGGATGGCTGCGAGGAAACATTCGATCCGGTCTGCGGGGTGGACGGGAACACCTACATCAACGAATGTTTCGCGGGGAAATCCGGCGTGCCGGTGGCGGGGCTCGGCGCCTGCACGCCGATGGGCTGCCCGAGCGTCGAGGAACCGGTGTGTGGCATGAACGGCCGTACCTACGTCAACCGCTGCGAGGCGGAGGCGCGTGCCGTGCCCGTGCAACGCGCCAGCGCCTGCGACCTCGAAAACTGCCCGAAGGTCTTCGCGCCGGTCTGCGGCAGCGACGGCACGACGTACGACAACGCCTGCGAGGCCGACGCCGCGGGCATCGGCACCTACACGCCGGGTATCTGCAACGTCCGTCCCTGCCCCTCGATGTTCGTGCCGGTCTGTGCCGAGGGCATGACGTACAGCAACGCGTGCCAGGCGGAGCGGCGCGGCAAACGCATCGAGTATGCCGGCGTGTGCGAGGACCTCGGCCGCAACTGCCCGCGCGAGTACGCGCCGGTTTGCGGCATGGACGGCATCACCTACGACAACGAATGCCAGCTCGACAACGCCGGCGTGCAGAAGGCCTACGCCGGCGCTTGCCTGGGGCAATGAGTCGGCTCGCCAATGCGCGGGCTCGATGTCGCTCCTACGCGCGCACCGGGCCGGTCGAATCGCGAACGATGAGGCTCGCCGCTATGGTTTCGTCGCCCGCGAGCCCCGGCTCGCGTCGCGATCGGCTGATGAGCGCCGTCGCTGCCCGTTCCGCCATTTCGGCAAACGGCAGCCGGATGGTCGTCAGCGCGGGATAGACCTGCTGCGCCAGGGCGATGTCGTCGCAGCCCGCCACGGACAGCTCGTCCGGTATCCGGATGCCGAGCCGGTCGGCCATGCGGATCACGCCGGCCGCCATGTCGTCGTTGGCGGCGAAGATCGCGGTCGGGCGCTGCCGCAGCCTTAAGAGCATCTCGCCACAGGCTTCGCCGGCGCCGAAGGAATTGTCACCCTGCGCGACGAGGTTTTCCGCAAAGGGGAGGCCCGCGGTCGAGAGGCCCTCGAGGTAACCTTCCCAGCGACCGGCCACAGCGCGGTGCTTGCGGTGACCCTTGATGAACGCGATGCGTTCGTGTCCGAGCGAGGCGAGGTAGCGCGTCATCTCGGCGGCGACCTCGCGATCGTTCGTCGACACGCTGTAATGACCGCCGGGCTTGCCGCCTGGCGACAGCTGCACGAGCGGCGTTCCGGTTTCCGCGACCGCATCCACGATCCGCGGCATGTTCGAGAGCGGCGCGGCGATCACGATGCCACCGGGGCGGAACTGTTCGATGAGGGTGCGCAGCTCGTCGCATACAGTGCGGCCGCGGTAGTTGCAGGGATGGATGAGCAGCTCGTAATTCGATGCCTTGCAGGCGCGCAGCGCGCCGTCCTGCATGCGAATGACGTAGCCTGCCGACGGGATCTTCCAGGCGCTCGGGTCGTCATAGATCAGGCCTATGAGCCGCGCACGGTCGCTCGCCAGGTTGCGCGCGGACGGGTTCGGGCGGTAATTCAGCTTTGCTATCGCCCGCTCGACGCGATCGCGCGTGGCGCCGCTGACGTTCGGCTCGCCATTGACAACGCGAGACACCGTCTTGATCGACACCTCGGCCAGTGCCGCGACATCGTTGATCGTCGCCTTAGCCATCAGCCCTGCACGTACCATCGGTTTGATTGCGCTGCGACCAGCAGCTCCAAGTGCGCAATATTAAAAACATTTTTCCCTTCCCTGTCCACGCCTGCCGCCCGGACACGGCACCGTGCGCGGGCGATCCGGCGGTGCGTCGGCCGGCTGCGACGGCTGGTTGACAGCGCTGTCAGGTTGGACTATAAATCGAAGCTGACAGCGCTGTCAGTATTTTTCGGCGCTGCCAGCGCCGGGACGGTCATCGCCCCGGCCCGGGACTGCCGCCGTACGCGGCCGACTCTCGAACAACGGGCTGGGGGGCTCGACAATGCGAAAACCGACTTTCACCAAGACGCCGCTGGCAGCCGGCGTTGCACTTGCCATCGGCGCGACCGCCGGCGTCCCTGCCATCGCGCAACAGGGCGCGGTCGAGGAGATCGTCGTCCGCG
>DASUOE010000010.1:0-4700 GCA_036276805.1 Woeseiaceae bacterium
TCCCGGTCGAGCGCTGCCGACACGCGCTCGAGCAATTCCTGGTCCCGAAACGGCTTCTGTATGAAGTCGAAGGCGCCCTTTTGCATGGCCTCGACCGCCATCGGCACGTCGGCGTGCCCGGTGACGAAGATGATCGGCAACCGGCCGTTGCGCTCGAGCAGCCGTTCCTGGAGTTCCAGGCCGCCGAGGCCCGGCATGCGGATGTCGAGGACCAGGCATCCGGGGCGCATGGGGTCGAAGGCAGCGAGGAACTCGTCGCCGGACGCGTACAGCTCCGCAGCCATGCCGACGGAGCGAAACAGGAACTGCATGGCGGTGCGGACGGCGGCGTCGTCATCGACGACGAATATGGTTGGACTGTGCGGCGCGGCGGTCACGAGCTGGCGGTCCTCTGCCCCGGTCGCAAAGCGCGGAGCCCGGGCAAATTATAGCGGTGCAGCCTGCCACGGCAATCGATCGCCCCGGGCCGGCGTTGCGATCAGTCCGACTGGTCCACCTGCACGTCGGCGCGGGCCAGCAGGATGAACAGCACCGACAGGCCGGCGAACACCGCACCCATGGAGATGGCGACCGCCCAACCCAGCGTCGCGGCCACCGCGGAGAGGAGCAGTGCGTTGACGAAGCCCATGAGGTTCGCGCCCGTGTTCATGAGGCCATAGGCCGCGCCCGCGTGCCTGCCGCCGACCGCCGCTGCATTCGCGGCGAAGGCCCCCTCGGTCGCCTGGTTGAAGAAAAAGCACAGGCCGAGCATGACCGCGGCGGCGTACGGGTCCGGGTGCGCGGCGACGCCGAGCAGGAGCACCGCGGAAACGCCGCAGCCGATGATGACCGGCCAGCGGCAACCCCAGCGCAGCCCGAGGCGCCGGCACAGCCGGTCGCACAACCAGCCGCCCAGCGCAGCGCCCGCCGCACCGCCGATCCACTGCGCGGACGTGAGGAAACCGGCCTCCTGTTCGGCGAAGTTGCGGATGGTGACGAGATAGTAGAAGCCCCAGCTGAAGACGACATAGAAAACGAAGTTCATCGACGCGTAACTCAGCATCATGAACAGCGCATCGCGATTTTTCAGCACGCGCCGCCACGCAGGCGTGCCGCACAGCCCGCCGGGATCCGGCGCGTGATCGGCCGTGATCAACGCCACTTCTGCGGCGTTAACCGCCGGGTGCTCGGCCGGACGGTCCCGGCCGTACCACCACCACAACGCAGCCGCACCGATCGCGATGGGCGCAAGCATGAGAAAAGAGGCGCGCCACCCGTGATTGCCGATCAGCCACGGCAGAAGCGACGCGGTCGCGGCAAGGCCCAGCGTGAGGCCGCTGCTCGAAAGGCCGTTCGGCAGCCCCCAGCCTCCGACCGGGAACCAGCGCTGGGTGGCGCCGACCACTGCGGGAAAGACGGGCGCGTGCACGACACCGACCAGGAACTGGACGAGCAGCAATGCACCGATCACGACGGCCAGCGGCGCCGCCTCGCGGCCGGGCACGAGCGCCGTCAGCGCGATCAACACGCCCCACGCAAGCACGATCGCCGTCAGGACTTTGCGCGGCCCGTGGCGATCGGCCCAGCAGCCGCCGGGAAACTGCAGCAATGCGTAGCCGAGCGGAAAAGCCGACATTACCCAGCCCCACTGGATCTCGGTGAGGTCGAGATCGGCCTTCATGGTCGGCGCTGCAATCGACAGGTTGCCGCGCAGGAGGTAGGAAACGAAGCTGACGACGACGAGGACGGCCAGGATGCGCCAGCGGATGTTGCTCGGCGCGGCGCTACTCCGCGTATGGCTGTCGGCGCTCACCGGGCTCCGTTTCGTGTCAGCTGCAACCGGAAACTGCCTGCTGCAACTGCGAATGTCAACGATATGGGCGCGCCAGGGGAGAGCGCCCGGTACGTGTTTGTACCGCAGCCGTCGTTACTTCTACGTATGGTGCGCTTGCCTGGTCGAACGCTATTCTCGGCGCCACGCATCAAGACCGCGCTGCGACATTCTGCACTGGGGAAAAGTAATGGCTCGCAACCTGGGACTTTCCGTGTTGTTGTTACTGTCGGTCCCGCTTACCGGTTTCGGCCAGCATGGCGAAGCTTTAGCCGGAAGCGACAAGTCGGCGACCCGGTTGCCCGCCGGATCGTCGCGGGCCGAGCCGGCCGATTCCGCCGGCAATGCAGTCGATGCCGCGGCGAGGAAGAACGTCATCCTCATAATGGCCGACGACTTCAATCACTGGCTGCCGGGCGTCGGCTACTATCCGCAGGCTAAAACACCCAATCTCGATGCGCTCGCGGCGAAGGGCGTCCTGTTCGCCAACACGTCGGCCGCTTCGCCCGTGTGCAACCCCTCGCGCCAGGCCCTGTGGTCGGGGCTCAGCCCGGCTCGCACGCTCATCGACAACAACCCGGAACCGTATATCCGAGACCTTCCCGCTTACGCGGATGTGCTGACGATGAACCAGCATTTCCTGCAGCAAGGCTATTACGTGTACGGCGGCGGCAAGCTGTATCACGCCACCAACATGCGCAAGGACAACACCGACAACGACAACTGGTCCGCCGTGTACGAAGGCATTACAGGCTCTCCCAAGGGCAGCTACTACCACTGGCAGGCCGACGCCAATGACGGCGTGATCGAGTGGAGCGCATCGACCGGGGCGATTGCGAATTCCGGCGACACGAAACTCGCCCTGCACATGGCGGAAAAAATCTCCGGTTACTCCCGGTCGGAGCACAGCGACAAGCCTTTCTTCCTCGCCGTCGGCTTCTTCCGGCCGCACCTGCCCTGGGATGCGCCGAAGCCGTTTTTCGATCTCTACAGTCCCGCCGGCCTGACGATCCCGCAAGGGTATTTGCAGACCGATCTTGACGACATCCCGGGTGCGCAGCCGTCCGACGAACACCTGGAGATAGTCGCCGAAGGCAAGTGGCGGGCCGCCATTCGTGCCTACCTCGCAAATCTCTCCTACGCCGACTACAACGTCGGCATCGTTCTCGATGCGTTGGAACAAAGCCCGTATCGTGACAACACGATCGTCGTGTTCGCCGGCGACCATGGCTTCAAACTGGGCGAGAAGCATCGCTGGAGAAAGAGCAGCTACTACGATGTAGCCCACCGAACCACGATGATCGTCTATGAACCCGGCCGGACGGCAAACGGGAGCACGAGCGACAAGGCCGTGAGCATGCTGGACATCTATCCGACTGTCACCGCCCTCGCCGGACTGCCCGTGCCCCGGCACGTGGACGGCAGAAGCCTGGAACCCTTGCTCGAGGCGCCGAACGACCCCGTCTGGGATTTCCCGATTTTCATGCGCCACGCGGGCGTCAACATGGTCAAGACGAACGAGTGGCGCTTCGTCGAAAACGGCAACGCGAGTCAATTCTACGACATGGTGAATGATCCCCATGAATTCAATAATTTGTATACCAATCCACAGTATTCCGCGGAACTGCGAACGGTGCAGCAACAGCTGCTGGAACTCACCGGCACGAATTACATCAGCGTAGTAGGCATCCCTGACCTCAACGGCAACGGATCGCCGGAGGTTGGCGTCGTTCGTACGTCCGGCTATGACCGGGCCGACGTCTTCATCAGGGACAGTGTCACGCGGCAGCCGGTCAGAACCCTCAACTTCGTCGAATCCGGCCTCGAATCGGTTGACCTTGCCGTCGTGCGTGGCGTTTCCGGCAACGCCGATACGCGGCTGGCTGCATTGTTCCGCCGCCCGGACGGCCAGGCCGTCGTGCAACTGAAGAACGCCGCCGGCAGCGGTACCGCGAGCCTGCGCTATTTCGGCAAGGTCTGGGACGCCACGGCGATTGCAGGGATCGACCGTAGCCAGGGCGGGCCCGACGTTGCCGTCCTCGGCACGCGGGAGACCGACTACCAGGCGAGCATCCAGTTACGGGACGCCGGCGGCGTCCAGCCGGTCGAGTGGATCGATTTCGCGGCGGATCCGGCGCGCAACCATCGCGATATCGCCGTTCTCGACGACATCAATGGCAACGGCCACGCGGAACTCGCGAGCCTGTTCACTCTCGCCGACGGATCGGCCAGGGTCGTTCTCCGGGACGGCGCGACCCGGCAACACATACGAACGCTGAATTTTGCCGCTGCGCAGCTGTCCGGCGGCGTCGCCGGCGCCGTCGGGGTTACCGGCATCGGCGACGTTTCCGGCAACGGCACAGCCGATGTCGCCGTGCTGTGGCGAAAAGCGAACGGTCAGGGTGTCGTGGAGATCCGCGACGGCGGCACCGGCCAGTGGGTTCGCGAAATGCAGTTTTTCGGCGGTACCTGGAGCGTCGTAGCCGTGGCGGGGCTGGACATCGATGGAAACGGTGACGCCGAAATCGCCGTCCTCGGTGTCAGGGACGACCGGACAGGCGCCGCGGTGCAGGTCCGGGACGCGCGAAACGGGCAGGCACTGAACTGGATCGGCTTTTCGAACACCGAGGGTTGAGGGAAATGGTGCCGGATAGGTGACTCGAACACCTGACCCCCTCATTACGAATGAGATGCTCTACCAACTGAGCTAATCCGGCACGGATTGCGGCGTCCTGCCGCGGGCTGCGAGCCGCGGGCTGCCAGCCGCGGGCTGCGAGCGGTGGGCCCTGCCTCGACAGGCCGGGCCGCACGCGGCGCGCAGTATAGCCGCCATGGCCCCGGCGGGAAAGTCCGGCGGCTCCCCGAGACCGGCTGCCCCGGCTCAGCCCGA
>DASUOE010000011.1:0-2721 GCA_036276805.1 Woeseiaceae bacterium
GGCCGGAGAAACCGATCGTCGTGCCGTAGTACTGGCGGTACTGCTGCTTCAGCTGGGCACCGTACCCGCCGCCCTGCGGATAGCGATGGATGCCGCCCATGAATCCCGCGCCGGGCTCGCCGAGCCCGCCCCACACCTCGATGTGGTATCCGCGCGGGAAGTCGAGCGTGCTGTTGTCGAGCCACCACGGCATGAAGATGTGACCGCCGCCCACACCTCGCTCGTTGTGCACGATGTGGTTCTCCAGCGCCGGGATGTAGCCCGCGACGTCGCTGCCGGTCGTGTCCGTCAGGTATTTCCCGAGCGTCCCGCTCGTGTTCGCCAGGCCGTCGGGGAACTGCGTCGATTTCGAGTTCATCAGGATGCGTGTGGACTCGAGAGCGCTCGCGGCGAGCACGACGACGCGCGCCTCCACGTGCTCGTCGACGCCGGTGTTCGCATCGATGAACGACACGCCGTTCGCGCGGCCGGCGGCGTCCAGCGTGACCTCGCGGGCCATCGCGTGTGTGCGCAGCGTCAGCAGACCCGTCTGCAACGCCGGTGCAATGAGCACGTTCGTGCTGGAGAAGTTCGAGTTCGTCTGGCAGCCGCGGTTGCAATGCCCGCAGTAGTGACACGCCGGCCGGCCGTTCAGCGGCCGGGTGATGATCGACAGACGGCCGGAGATGCACGTGATGTCCAGCTCGTCCGCCGCCTTCTTCACGAGCAGCTCGTAACAGCGCGGCTTCGGCGCCGGCTGAAAGATGCCGTCGGGATCGTTCCGCAGGCCGTCCCTGTTGCCGAAGATGCCGATGAGGCGGTCGAGCCTATCGTAGTATGGTGCGATGTCGTCGTACGAGATCGGCCAGTCATCGCCGAGGCCGTCGAGCGACTTCCGGCGGAAATCGTCGGGCCCGAAGCGGAGCGAGATGCGGCCCCAGTGATTGGTACGGCCGCCGACCATGCGTGCACGCCACCAGTCGAAGCTCGAGCCATCGGCGCGCGTGTACGGCTCGCCCTCGATTTCCCAGCCGCCGATGCACGCGTCGAACTCGCCGAACGGCCGGGCGGGCGTGGACGAGCCCCGGCGTGGCGACGTGTAGTTGGGTCGGAGCATGGCCGAGTCGTCGCCCGTGTTGTCCCACGGCCCGCCGGCCTCGAGCATGATCACGTTCGCACCGGCCTGCGTCAGCGCGTACGCGGCCATCCCGCCGCCCGCGCCGGAGCCGACGATACAGACATCGTAGACGGTTCGTTCTTGCATCATCCGCATCCGATGAAGGAAGCACCCGGCCGCCCTGAGCGGGCGTGGCACCGGCTCAGATCCGTGAGGCAGGCACGGCGCGAGGCGATTGTGACCGGCGGGTCAGCCGGCAGATCGGCGTCGGCGAACAGCTGGCGCACACCGAACCCGTCCGTCGCAGCGAAGACGCGCGCGAAGTCGATGGTGCCGCTGCAGGATCGTCGGCTCTGTGGCATTCCGGCCAATATGCGGAGTGCCGTATCACTTGGCAAACCGCCCGCGGGCGCGGCGGGCGGCTGGCGGGGCCTGGCCGTGAGGAATCAGGTCTGGACCCTCAGTGGAACGGAATCGGCCAGTCGCACTTCCCGCGTCTGCCTGACGCGATTGATCAGCCGCTGGATGAGGCCGGGCTCGATCGGCGCGTCGCCATGTTCCATCAGCAGCCTCGCGACCTCGATGACATCGCCATTCAGCATGCGCACGCACCCGTGCGACGCGGCTGTGCCAATGCTCGCTTCCGCGTTCGTGCCATGGATATAGTAGTCCGGCTCGCGGAAGAATATCTTGACCCGCCCCATCGGGTTCTTCGGATCACCCGGCTCGCGCGGCCGCTCGTCCTTCGCCCACTCCGATTCCGGCGGAACCCAGCGCGGATTCCAGATCACGCGCCTGACACTGAAGGACCCGCGCGGCGTTGGATGCTGCGCGGTTCCGACCGCGACGTTGTACGAGCCGATGACGTCGCCGTTCTCCTCGACGTAGAGCTTGCGCTCGCTGACGTCGATGCGCATGCGAAGCGTCGCGACGTCGAACGATATCGGCTCCGTTTCGGCTGCCGGTCGGCTGCTCACGAACGCGAGGCCGGCAATGAGGACGAGGCCGGCGAGGGTCGCGATCACATGCCACTTCTTCACGCTGCTGCTCCTGCTGATGCTTCAATTCACGCCGTGAAAAGACGTTACCGGGCACAGGTGTTTGCAGGATCGGGACCAGCCGGCCGCTCGCTCGCGTGCGGCTCTTGCCGATTGCCGCGCCCGGGTTAACCTTGCACTCAGGTTCTCGACGGGAGGGCGCGCGGCCCTCCGCCGGCTCGAGCACGCAGGTGATTCCATGCCCGCTCCTCTCCCATCCGCCGCAGGCCTCGGCAGGTTCCTCGCCGAGCTGAAACGGCGCAAGGTGTACCGCACCACTGCCGCTTACGCCGCCGGTGCATTCATTGTGTGGCAGGCGGCCGACATCGCGTTCCCGGCATTCGGTCTGCCGGCCACCGCGATGCAGCCCGTGGTCATTTTCGCGATTGCCGGGTTTCCGATCGCCATCGTGCTCGCCTGGCTCTTCGAGGTAACGCCGCAGCGCCAGGCCGCCCCCGTTTCGACGCCTGACCTGGCGCCACCGGACATGGCGCCGGCCTCAGCGGAGCCGGCGAACGCGGTGACGTCCTCAACGCGCCTTGCGGGGATCGGTCGCGGGATGCGAGTCGCCGTCCTCTCGCTGGTGGT
>DASUOE010000012.1:0-4745 GCA_036276805.1 Woeseiaceae bacterium
CTGTACAACGTGCCGGGCCGCACGGTCGCCGACCTGCAGAACGACACGGTGCTGCGCCTCGCCGAGGTGCCGGGCATCATCGGGCTCAAGGAAGCCACCGGCAGCATCGAGCGGCTGAAAGAGATCCAGGCCCTCGTTGACGGGCCGTTCCGGTACTACAGCGGCGACGACTTCACGGTGCTCGAGTTCCTGAAAGCGGGCGGGCACGGCGTCGTGACCGTGAGCGGCAACGTCGTGCCGGCGGCAATGGCGAAGCTGTGCCGCCTGGCGCGGGAGAAAAAGTACGCCGAGGCGGCGGCGCTCGATGCAAGGTTGCAGCCTTTGAACAAGGCGCTCTTCATCGAGTCGAACCCGATTCCGGTCAAGTGGGCGCTGGCCCGCATGGGCCTGATGGAAGGCCACATACGGCTGCCGCTGACGGAGTACAGCGCCACGTACCACGGGCAGATGGTCGACGCGCTGAAGACGGCCGGTATCGAACTGAAAGGATGAACGTGACGAGATTTACGACCGCGGCGCTGACGCTTGCCGCGCTGCTGTTTGTGACTGCCTGCGGTGACGGCCCGGCTACCCGCCGGTGCGACGAGCACACGGTGTACCTCGAGGCGCGGGAGCACCGCCGCATCGAAGCGCCCGAAGGGCTCTCGCAGCTCGACCCGGAACGGGAAATGCCGGTGCCCGATCCCTCGCCGCGCCCGGACCGGCCCGCGGACGCGCCGTGCCTCGACCTGCCGCCGTCGGTGCTGTCCGACGGCACGGACGACGACGACGCCGGCAACGGCGCACCCGACGAAGCGGACGAAGGCGAGTAGGGCAGCACCCCGCGGGCGCGGCGGCATGAATTCGGAGAGGTGGCTGAGTGGTTTAAGGTGCTCGCCTGGAAAGCGAGTGTACGGTAATACCGTACCGGGGGTTCGAATCCCCCCCTCTCCGCCAGCAATGCAAAACGGGGCCCGCAGCGGCCCCGTTTTGCATTGCCGGAGTGGGTGGTAGATGAGAACCCTCGGGGGCACGACGCGACCGGTTTCTGAGGCAAAATGTGCCTGCACGCACAAAAGACAGGCTGTGTCCTGATTCTTGCAAGAGCGAGGAAACCATGGTCACGAAACGTCAGGCGCGACAGAGCATTTCGAGGCTGCAAAAAGGCCTCGTGTTCCGCGGGGAGGTCACGGGCATACGCCAGACCTATTACGTCCTCGAAGCGGAGGGCGGCTTTTTCGTCATGTCGTTTGCACGCGCGGAGACGAAGGCAGGATCCGGCTATTTCAACGTCGTCGACGGGAAGGCAGTCGACTATGTTCGCGAACGGTTCGCCGGTGTCCGTAACGTCACCGCGAAGGACGTGCTGGCGCGGGCCAGGCGCACCGGCCATGCGCCGACCAGCCTGGCGGCGCTGAACATCCTTTACGTGCTGGTCGCCCTGAAGCAGGCGGAGATCACCGGCGCAGGACTGCACCGGCAACTGAGCTTCTCGGTCGCCAGGCGCTGAACCAGGGACTCTATGAGCTACTCGGCAAACAGGACGCAGATCGGGCCGGGTACGTTGATGATGCCGCGATCGTAAGTCAGCTCGCCCGTCCCGGGATCGACGGCGAATACGGACACCGTATTGGAATTTTGCCCGGCTGCGACCAGCCATTTGCCGCCCGGATCGAGATTGAAGTTCCTGGGCCAGCTTCCCCGGATCGGCTCCACTTCGACGCGCGCCAGCCCTCCGCTGTCCTCGTCGCGCCGGAACACGGTGATGCTGTCGTGCCCGCGATTGGCCGAGTAGACGAATCGCCCGCTCGGGTGCACGCGAATCTCGGAAGCCGAGTTGAAGGCTTCCCCGGCCTTTTCCTCGTTCGTGAGCGTGGGTTCGGTCTGCAGCACTACGAGCGAGCCCGCCTCGTCGTCGTAACGAAAGACGGTAACCGACAGCGCCAGCTCGTTCAGTACGTAGGCGAACCGGCCGTCGGGTGAGAAGGCCATGTGCCGCGGCCCGCCGCCCGGCGGCACCGCGGCGTCACCGTGGCGGGACAGCGACCGGGCGTCCGGGTCGACCTTGTAGATCACGACGCGATCGAGCCCGAGGTCGGGCACGAAAGCGAAACGTCCGGCACGGTCGAAGCCGGTCCAGTGCGGGTGCGGGCTGTCCTGGCGGTCCTCGACGACGCCGGAGCCGCCCCGGTGCTCGATGAGTTGCGAGCGCGGCCCGAGCTGGCCGTCGTCTGCCAACGGGAACACCGCAACCGTTCCGCCGCTGTACTGCGCCGTAATAAGGAACCTGCCGGAGGGATGCACGCTAAGGTGCGTGCCGCCGCCCTCGTTCTCGCCCTCGCCGTCGCCAAGCCCCTGGCCGTTGAGGAAGGTCAGCGTATCGTCGGCGACCCGGAACGCCGTCACGCCGTCGACGTTCGTGCCGGGAACCCGGCTGACGGCGTATAGCACCTGACCCGACGGGTGCAGGGCGAGGAAACCGGGCCCGTCGACGGTTGCGGCCAGTGTCGGCGGCGCGAGCTGCCCGCTCTTCGTGTCGAGCCTGCTCCGGTATATCCCCTCTGCCTGCGGCGACCCGGTGCCGAACCACACACGTACCGGCTCGGCTTCGGCAAGTGGCGTGCAGGCGAGCCAGGCAAGCACGGCCCGGTATCCGGCCGTCACGAATCGGTTCGACGCGGTGGCAACGGTGGCGTTGGACATGGCGCCATAAAAACGTAACGGCGCGGGATAATCCAGCGAAATCAGGTCGCCTCGTCGGCCGGGACGGAGTGGCTCTCCGCCGGCGGCGCCTGGCGGGCGGCTGGCGCCAGCACGCCCGGCCGGCCCAGCACGGCGAAACTCGCCCAGCCGGCGATGTCCGGATCCTCGCTCCGGCGAGTCAGCATGGCGCGCCGCAACGCCCGGTCGGCGGGCAACTCGGCCGCCGCGTCGATGAACTCGAGCATGAGCTCGCGGGTGGCGTCGTCGTCGACGTTCCACAGGCTCATCACGACCTCTGCAGCGCCGGCCCGCGCCCAGGCGCGCGCCATGCCCATCGTGCCCACGTCGAAGTCCTTGCCGAGACCGGTCTGGCAGGCGCTCAGCACGACGAGCGGCCGGCCCTCGAGCGCGAGGTTCTGGATCTCGGCCGCCGGCCATCGCGCGTCGGCGAGGAGCAGGAAGCTCGCGTCAAGCGGGTTGCTGCTGCTCGCAATGCCGTGGGTTGCGAGGTAGATCAGAGCGAGCGACGGCTCGGCGCCGATGCGGCGGGTGAGGGCTTCGCGGGTGGCCGCGGCGCCGAGCAGCGCGTCCGTGTCCAGCCGGTGCGCGACGGCCGCAGCTTCCGCCCGGGCCCCGGGCAATGGCGGGAACTCCCATTCCTCGTCGTCCGCAACCGGGTCACCGGCGATGAGGGCGGGTTGCATGCTGCGGGATCGCGTCACTGCGCTTCGCGTGAGCTCGCCGTGATCCGCGAGCAGCGCGATCGATGCGACGTCGACGAGGCGCCGTTCGGCATCCACCGGCAGCGCGGCGAGGGGCAGGGTCGCCGTGCTCGCCAGCGGCGTGACCAGCAGGCTGTCGATGCCGCCGTCGGTAAGCGCGCCACGAACCGGCGCCGGGATGAGCACGTCGCTCAAACGCACGAGCAGTTCGTCCGGATCGCCGCCGTTCGCCGGGGCCGTCTGCGCGGGCCGGACGCCGCGCCGTCGCGGGCTGCGGCTTTGCTCGCTCGCCGCAATGCCGAGCGCTGCGCGCAGGGTGAGGGCCAGCGACTCGTAGTCGTCGCCGCCGATCGGCGTAACCGCGCCGACGACGCCGTCGGCCGTGATCAGCCAGGCGCAAAAGGCGTAGCCGGAGTAGGCGTGAAAGAGGAGCCCGGAGCGGCGGGACGCACCTGCCGCCAGGCCAGCCTGGATGGCGGCAAGGGAGACGTGCTCGAACTCGTCCGGCAGCTCGGTCTGCAGGTAATAGCCGTCCAGGAACTTGTGGGCGAGCCGGAAATTATGCTCCTGGTAGGCGGACAGCGATCGCTCGAGCTCCCCCTGGCTCGCCGTATCGCAGGTCGCGAAGAATTGCGCGCGCGCGGGATTTGCCGCAAGCAACGACAGGGCTGCCAGTAACACGGCCGGTAGTGCGGGGCGGCTCGGCAGCCGCATGGCAGTGCTCTCCTTGAAGGCGCGGCCAGAAGCGCGGAGTTGAGCGGCAACAGCGCGGCTGGAGGCGATCAGTGGCGGGGTGCCGCTACGTCGAGTATAGGCCCTGCCCGAAAGAGTTGGGCAGGCGCTTATGGAGCCGCGCAAAGAAAAACGGCACGGCCGTCGCATCGCGCCGGCCGTGCCTCGACGATGACGGAGCGGTCGTCGTCGCCGTTCTGCTTCCGTGCCGAGGGCACTCAGTCGTCTTCGAGGTGTACGATCTCGCCGGTGGTGCCGTCCACGTGCACTTCGAAGTCTTCGCCGGTGGCGTCGTCGGCTTCGGCCTTCCACACACCCCGGTCATCGAGATACTCGATGTCGTGCACGTTGTCGTAGCCGGCCTCGCGAAGGACGTTGGATACGTCGGCTTCCGTGATCGTCGTCGTCGACGCGGGATTTTCGATCGAAGCAGGGCGGGCGTCATCGTCGACGACGGCGGGTGTCTCGGCACAGGCAACGCCGCCGACGGCAAGCGCCAGGGCAGCTACGGCAGATCGTGCGGCAATACGTGTGGTCGTCATTTCGTGTGTCTCCTTTAACTCCAGACAAGTGTTGCGAACGCATGATGCGAGTCGCTGAACCCTTCCC
>DASUOE010000013.1:0-16765 GCA_036276805.1 Woeseiaceae bacterium
GTCGACGAGGATGCGGCGCATGAGCTGCGCGGCCACGGCAAAGAAGTGCCCGCGATCCTGCCAGTCGACCTCACGCTGCCCGAACAGGCGGAGGTAGGCCTCGTTGACGACGACGGTCGTCTGCATGCGGTTGTGGCGCCACTCTCGCGCCAGGTGTCGCGACGCGATGGCACGGAGTTCGTCGTAGACCAAGGGAATCACCCGCTGGAAGGCGTCGGGGTTCCCCGACTGCCATTCGCGCAACAGGTTGGTGATCTCGACACTGCGGTCGGTCATCGTGGCGGCATCTTCTGGTGGACCGCTCGCAAAAACTTCAGCACAGCCCCCCGGACCTGTCAAACGCCCGGCCGGCGGCCGGCCGGGCGTATGTCCGCCGCCGCAGGCTTTCAACTGTCCTGAGCCGGTTTTCCGCGATTCGTCGCGTACACATTAACGAAGCCGCCCGAAGACCGCGGCCCGAGAGAAGAACGAGGCCGGCCCCGAAAGCCGGCCCGCCGGACGAAGAAGCGGCCGGCAGTCCGGCCGCTGGCCGCCAGCCGGCGACCGGCCGGCACCGTTCCGCAAGCGATGACAACAGGAGTCGACCATGTTCAAGCCCACCCTCGCGGGAGCCCTGGCCGGGTTCACCGCACTGGCCGCGACCTTCGCGTTCGCGACAACGCCCGGCGACACCGCCGCGCCCGCCACCGCCGCGCCCGCCACCGCCGCCGCGCCATTGCGCATCGGGATCGTCGTGCCCAAGGCCCAGCTCGGTCAGGGCAACAGCGGGCAGGACGTGGCCGAACCCGTCCGGCAACTCATCATGGCGTACATGGCGGGGCCGATGCTCGAACTCGTCCCGTTGAATGCCCGCGTCCCGGCGCAGATCGTCGCCGAGGCGGAGGCTGCCGGGTGCACGCACGTGCTTTACACGAGCGTCGAACAGAAGAAAGCCAAGAAGGGGCTTGGCGGCATGCTGGGCGCGGTCGCGCCGGCCGCGGGACTCCTGACCGGGATGGGCGGCGGCGGCGACGTCGCGAGCATGATGGCGATGAGCGCCGCGACGCAGGCCATGTCGCAGGTCGCGGCACAGGCGGCGCAGGAGCAGGCCTTGAGTACGCTGACCCAGGCGCAGGCCGGCACCGTGAAGAAAAAGGACGAGATCGTCCTCGAATACCAGCTGCAGCCGGTGAGCGGCGGTGGTGCGCCGCTGACGGAGAAGCTGAGTGCGAAGGCGGACGAGGACGGCGAGGATCTCTTGAGCCCGCTCGTCGAGCAGCTTGCGACGAACGCGGTGACGGCAGTCACCACCCCTGCCGGCGTGCCGGCGGCAACGCAGTAACACCGGGAGCCGCGCCATGAAGGCAGCTAATCGTGCATCGACAGGGCGGGCGGCGCGCGCTGTTGCCGGCGTGAGTGCACTCTTCGCCGCGGCGGCCGGCAACGCCCAGGCCGTTGCACCGCCGGTCCCGGACTATGCGGTCGATTACCAGCAGATGGTCGCCGAGTACGAGACCACGCAGGCGACGGCGGTGCGGCCGGGCGACGAGAACCTCGGCTGCGATGCGCTCGAGAACGAGCTCACGGCAATCGTCAACGACCCGGCGTTCAGGTCCTACATCGAGACCGCCGGCGCCGCGGCCGAGCGCGACATGGCGCTCGTGCAGAACGCCCAGGCCGCGATGGTTTCCGGCGTTTCGCCCGCCGCGCTCCCGTCGATGCCGCGGGTGTCCGCCGCCGATCGCGTACAGGAACAGGCACGGCAGGCGGAAACGCTCTCCGCGCTGATGCCGAAGATCTTCCGTGCGCAGCGCGTCAACGAACTCGCCGTGCTGCAGGCCTGCGACTGGCTCGGCGAGGGCACCATGCCCGGCGTCAACGAGGGCACCATGCCCGGCATGAACGAGGGCACCATGCCCGGCATCAACGAGAGCACCATGCCCGGCATGACCCATCCCGGCGCGGAGAATCCGGCCGCGCCGGCAGACTAGGCCGGGCGTACCGGGGGAGCGTTCGATGGGTCCGGGGCCAGGCATTGCGCCTCATCCGTCGCGATCGGCACGCCTCTTGATCGTCCCCGCGTGGCTCCTGGCGGCGCTGCCCGCGATGTCGCAGCCGACGCTCGACGTCGGGCCGCTCGAGAACGCCGGTGCGTACCGCGAACGAACGGAGATGCCGGTGACCGTGGTCTGCCCGCCGAGTGACGGCACGGAAGCGCGCCTGTACGGCACCGAAACCTACACGGACGACTCGCCCATCTGCGCGGCGGCGATTCATGCAGGCAGGCTGAAGCCCGGAGTCGCCGCCGCGGTGACCATCATTCCGGGGCAAGGTGAGATGAAATTCCAGGGCTCCGTGCAGAACGGCATCGAGAGCCAGGACTACGAACGCTGGGACTTCTGGTATCGCTTCGCCCCGGACGGCACGCTCGCCGAAATCACCTGGGCCACGGCCTGGCGATTCATGCCGCCCGAGTTCGAGGGTCCGGTCGAGCTGCTCTGCCCGCCGGGCGGTGACGCCGGCAAGGGGCTCGCTTACGGCACGGACGTCTACACGACCGAATCGAAGGTCTGCATCGCGGCCGTCCACACCGGTGCGATCAGCGCCGAGAAAGGCGGGCCGGTCATCGTCGTCCGCGCCCCCGGCCAGGACGGCTTCAAGGGGAGTGAGCAGAACGGCGTGGCCTCGCGGAATGCCGGCGGGTCGCGGGACGCGTTCACCGTAACGGCCGGCACTGGCGCCCCGGAACCAGCCGTCGCCGACGCCCCGCCGGAGCCGCCCCCGGACCCCGACGAGCCGGTCGCCGGCGAGCCGCCGGCGGACTCGCTGCCCGATTCGCCACCGGACTCGCCGACTGCGCCCGGCTGCGTGACGCCGGCCGGCACTCCGGCGGTCTGCATCACAACCGCGGGCTTCGCCGGGGTCGGCGCGGGCCATGTCGCCGCGCCCCCGGTCGACCCGAACGAGCCGGCGACGCCGCCCGCGCCGACGCCGCCGCTCGCCGTGGCCACCACGGGTTTCAGCGGTGTCGGGGCGGGCCATGTGCCGGCACCGCCGGTAAACGAGTACGACCCGGCCGATATACCAGCCCCGCTGCCGCCCGTTACGGTGACGACGCCCGGCTTCAGCGGCGCGGGCGCAGGATACGTGGAGGAGACGAACGATGAACCGCAATGACCGGCGGCGCCTGGCGGCGCTGCTCATGACCCTGCTCTGTCCGCTCGGCGCCGTCGCCGATCCGCCGTTTCGCGACGTGCTGATCGACGTGCCCCTGGATCTCTCGGACCTGCCGAACATCATCAGCAAGGTGGCCGTCGAGTGCGAATTGTCGATTAGCAACGTCACACCGGCCACGTCGGGCACGCAGCTGATTCGCACCGGCAGGACGGAAGTGAACGTCGTCAACGGCAGCGTCATGCAAACCGTGCAGGTCCTCGTGACCGTGCCGAGCATCACGCGTCTCGTCGATCCCACTTACCTGAGGGATGCAGAGTACGTGTGCAATCTTCGCGGCTTCCTCGAAGAGGGTCTCGGCTGGCACGACTTCGTGATCGTCCAGACTCGCACGTCGAGCACGACCCAGGGAACTCTGCCGCAGATTGTGCTGACGAGCCAGTCGTACCAGACATACAACAGTACCCGGCAACCTGGCATGCTCGGCGGGACACTGCGCTGGACGGCGGTGCCCTGAGCCGCTATGCCCGCAGGAGGAGGCCGGCCGCCAACCGCCGCGGCGGCTAGTTGCGGAACCGCAGCTGCACGCTGAGCGTGAGCTGCCGCTCGGTCCGGGTCGTGGCGAGATCGTTGTACGCCCAGGCTGGCCTGTAGCTCTTTATCTCGAGCCATTCCGCGGCCACGTTGACGAGGTCCGTGATGCCGACGAGCCAGGTTACGGTCAGCGCACGGCCGTCCTCGGCGTTTTCGTCGAGATAGACATCGTCGTCTTCCGTCACGTCGAAGCGCTCGTATCGCGCGGAGAACCTCTGCTGTCCGACGGCTTTCGTGAGGAGGACGAACCAGCTCGAGAAGGCGTTGTCCACGACGTGCGCGCCGTCGATGACCGGTCCCATGACCGTTTCCCCGGCGAGCCACTGTGCGACCAAACCGACGTCGCCGGGCAGGCCCGCCTGCAGGCCGAGGGCATCGAACTCGGTGTACCAGGCGTACTGCCCGTTGTGCACGTCCGTGGGGTCTGCACGGTTGTCGTAGCGAAGGCCGCGCAGCAAAAGCCGTTCGCGATATTGCCATTCCGCGCCGGCGTACCAGCCGGCGTCGCCGTCGTTCTCCTGGAACGGGATGAACACCGGGTCCTGCCGCCAGAACCAGCCGTCGGGCTGGATTTGCGGCAAGGGCGGCAGCGGCAGCACGTCGTCGATGCGGGTCTGGCGGTCGTGCACGGACCAGCCTTTCCAGGCGATCAGTCCGCCGGCCGGGTCGTTGTGCCTGAATGCCGAACCGAATACCGAAAAGCTGTGTGCGCCGCCCAGCTCCGCCGGCCGGCGGGAGACCAGCAACTCGGCGCCGAACACGCGGATTTCCTCGCCGATCCAGGTGTTGATGGCCGAAGACGACAGCGTGTACGGGCTCGTCCACGCGGGGCCGCGGTTCTCGAGCGAGAGCCGCGGGTAGAAGGCGCCCGCCCTCAGGCGGTACCGGGTCGGCGACAGGTTCAGGGGACGCCATTCCAGGTACGCCTGGGTGAAATCGAGCGCGTCGCCGATGTCGTCGTCATATGCCTCGGCGGCAACGTGCAGGTCAAGCGTGTCGACGATGCGCAGACGATAATCCGCAAACACGCGGCTCACCGTGAGGCCGTCGCTGTCGGCGTCGTAGCGCAGTTTCCCGGCTGATCCCGCGACCCACGACGGGTGCCCCGAAGTGTCGACGTAGCTGACGTCGGTACCGAATACGTAGCTGTAGCGCGCCGGCGCCTCCTCGGCGGCCGATACGGAGGCAAGCGCCGCGGCCAGCAAGGCGGCCGTCAGTATTCGGACCACGTCAACGCTTCCGTGCCGTCACGGTGCGGCGGCCGCAGCGATTTTTCGAGCCGGAACGCGACGGGTTGCTGTAACCGTGCTTCCGCCAGCTCGACCGTCAGGCGCTCCTCCGGATCGCGAATGCGCGGGCTCCAGATCGATACCCGCGCGCTCTCGACCGGCATGGTGAAGCGCGCCGTGCCGTCGGCGTCCGTCATCGCGAACATCGGCGTGTCGACGACGACGATATAGGCCAGCATGTTGTCGTGAATATTGCACCCGAGCACGACGATCCCGCTTTCCTCGAAGCTGACCGGCGGGTGGGCGTTGCCCTTGTACATCGGCAGCTTGAAGTGATTCGGATGCGAGAAGGAGTACACGTGGTGCGCGACGATGTCGCTGTTCGGGAAATCCACCGCAGTGCCCGTCTGCACGACGAGCACGTGCGGCACGAACCGTTCGTTCACCTGGTCCATGACGGCGCGCGTGCCGGGCGCCGCGCGGGAACCCGTGCCCGGCGAGTCGATGAACACTGCGACCTCGGGCACCGGCATGCCGTTCGAATCGGTGACGGTGACGGAAATTCCTTGTGCCTCGGCAAACGCAGCGAACAGGACAAGCAGAGACCCGGCCAAACCGGCGAGACCCGGCGCGGCGACACGGTGATATACAGCCCTGCCTGTCACTCGAGAATCCTGCAAAAGCCCGTTTTGCTCCGTGGATCAACAGTGTAGAGACAGCACGCCGCGCCATCCGTGAACTGCCGCACACTCCATTTGACAGAATCGGCCTAGTATTGCGGGCAGGCAAAGGAATGCGCCGCAGGCCCGGTCCGGGCCGCGGAAGGCCGAATACCGATGCATCTGCGCACGAGTTTTCGCGGCAAGCTGCTGCTTCTCGCCCTGGCGCCGCTCGCGCTCGCCCAGGCAGTCACGATCTATGCAGTCATGCGCACCGTCGAACGCGATGTGGACGCGCGCGCGCGGCAGTCGCTCGCCATCGGCGCCACCGTCGTCGACGAGTACCTCGCCGGCCGCAACGACCAGTTGCGCACGAGCGTGCAGGTACTCGCAGCGGATTTCGGGTTGAAGGAAGCGGTCGCCACCGGTGACGCGGACACGATCAGGTCCGTGCTGCACAATCATGGCCGACGCGTGGCGGCCGATATCGCAGTGCTGCTCGACCTGGAGGGCCGGGTTATCGCCGCCACCGATCCCGCCCTCGGTCCTGCCGATCGTCCGTTCGGTGCGCCCGGCGACCTGGACTCCGGCTCGCAGACCGTGGAGGCCACCGCCAGGATCGGCGCGGCGGTCTACCAGTTGTTCGCGGTCCCGGTACGCGCGCCGACACCGATCGCCCGGGTAGTGCTCGGCTTTCGTCTCGACGATGCGACCGTCGAACGCATCGTAGCGCTGACCGGCCTCGATACCGCGCTCATCGGCGGCAGCTCCCATCCGGGCCTCATCGCCGGGAGCGCCGCCGCGGTCAGGGAGATCGGCGCGGCCCCGACGTTGCTGCAGCCCGAAACCTCCGGCGTCTTCATCGTTGCGGGCGCGGCGACGGATTACCTCGCCGTCACGACCGGCTTTGCGGACCGGACGGCGAACGGCGCAGAGGTCGAGGTCGTGCTGTTGCGCTCGCTGACCGACGCCATGGCCCCGTACGTCCGCGCACGCAGCGTCCTCCTCGCCTTCGGTGCCGTCCTGCTCCTCTCGGTCGCGGGTGCGGCCGTTTGGCTGTCCGGCAGCGTCGCCCGTCCCCTGCACATGCTCAGTGCCGCGGCGCGCAGCCTGCGGGACGGCAACTACGCCGTGGACCTCGAGGTCGCGTCCCGCGACGAAGTGGGCGAACTTGCCACGAGTTTCCGGGCCATGACGGCA
The DNA here is from genome assembly GCA_036276805.1 of Woeseiaceae bacterium. Classification (GTDB taxonomy): domain Bacteria; phylum Pseudomonadota; class Gammaproteobacteria; order Steroidobacterales; family Woeseiaceae; genus UBA1847. The sequence continues at coordinate 6,836 of DASUOE010000013.1, forward strand.
GCCATCGCCGAGCGCGAGGAACGAATTTCACACCAGGCGATGCACGACCGGCTCACCGATCTGCCGAACCATGCAAGCGTCGTGCGGCGCCTCGATGCCCTGCTGGGTGGCGGGGATGCCCGGGTGGCGGTGCTGTCGCTGCGGCTGGCCCGGATCGCGGCGCTCGCATCGACACTCGGCCACGGCGCGTCCGACGAAGTCGTGCAGCGGGCTGCCCGGCTCCTGCGGGAGCAGTTGCCAGGCGACGCAACGCTGGGTCACCTCGGCAGCGACGAGTTCGTCGTGCTGCTGCCGGGTGCGACGAACGAAGCCGCGCTCGACTGCGCCGAGAACCTTCGCGCCCGCCTGGCGGCCGGCGTTCCGCTGGGGAATGCGGACATCCAGCTGCAGTGCACGCTCGGCATCGCCGCGGCGCCCGACCACGGCCGCCTTGCCGAAGCCCTGCTGCGTAACGCCGGCCTCGCCCGCACCGAAGCCGAGCACCGCGGCGAGGAAGTCGGCCTGTACCGCCACGGGCGCGAGGACTATCACATGCGGCAGCTGCGCATCGTGAACGACCTGCGCGGCGCCATCCGCGCCGGCGAACTGGCGGTGTGGTACCAGCCGCAGGTGCGGCTCGTGGACGGGGCAGCGACGGGTGGCGAGGCGCTCGTCCGCTGGGAACACGCGGAGTACGGCCGCCTCGCACCCGATGAGTTCATCCCGGCGGTGGAGGAGGCCGGGACCATCGGCTACCTGACCCGCTACGTGCTGGCGAGTGCGATAGCGCAGTGCCGCCACTGGCACGACCTCGGCAAGCCGCTGTCGGTGTCGGTGAACATTTCGGCGCGTGACTTGTGCGACGACTATCTGCCGTATTACGTCCTGCAGCTGCTGCGCGAACACGGCGTGCCGGCCGCGCGCCTGGTGCTGGAGGTGACTGAAAGTTCCGTCATGCAGCAATTCGCCCGTGCTGCCATCGTGCTCGAATGCCTGCGCGACATCGGCGTCAGGCTCGCCATGGACGATTTCGGCACGGGCCAGTCGTCCCTCGCACAACTGCGCAACATCCCGCTGCACGAACTCAAGATCGACAAATCCTTCGTCATGTCGTTGCCGGACCATGAGCAGAACGGCGCGATCGTCCGCACGGTCGTCGAACTCGCCCGCAGCCTCGGGCTCGAAGTCGTCGCTGAGGGTGTGGAGAGTGCGGCTGCACTGCATTACCTGGCCGGGGTGGGCTGCACGCGGGCACAGGGCTACTTCCTGAGCAGGCCCGTGCCGCCTGCCGGGTTCCGGGACTGGCTGCTGGCGTACCGGCCCGAGCGGCGCACCGAACGTCGCGCGGAATCGCGGCCGTTTCGCCATAAAGCCTGAACGGCCGACCGGCCCGCCGGTCAAACGCTATACTCCGCGACGCTCGCGAGCGACATGGCGCGAAGCGCTGCCTGCCCGGTTCCTCGAATCTTTATGCCACAGAATTTTTGCATCCCACTACGCACGCGCGCTGTCGTCGCCGCGCTGGTGCTGGCGAGCGCCTCGCTCGAGGTCGCCACGCAAACCACGCCGGCGCCGGCGCAGCTCGCCGAAGAGGTGCGCGCAAGCATAGACAGGCTCATCGTCGTGGCGGGCGGCAGCGAGGCCGAGCGCGAACTCGGTGGCACCTACGAGAAGGCGACCCCCGGCCTTTACGGCGGCGCGGCGCAGGGCGGGGCGCTTGGCACGCCGAGCGCCCAGGTCGGGCCGGTTACGGTCGGCTTCCCGATTCCGATACTCACCCTGCCAGGCATGATCGCCGGCGGAATCGCCGGCGCGACGAAGCGCGAGCTCCAGGAGTTTCGCGACGCGCTGGCCGAGGAGCTCGCCGGCTCGCAGCAGCCGATCAACAACGACAAGCTCGCGCGCTACGTCTACCAGGCGTTGCGCCCGCTGCCGGGCCTCGACACCGGGCTGTTCGCCCCGACGATGGAACTGCCGGCCGATGCCGACGCGGTAATGCACGTCGAGATCGCGGGCCTCGCGATCGATATCGACGGCAGCGACGCGGTGCTGACGACCGCGGCGCACATGACGCTCGACAGGCCCGACGGCAGCCGGCTCCATGAGCGGACGCTGACTTACCAGGACCGGGCGGCGCTCGCGGACTGGACCGCGGACGACCACCGGCTGTTCACCGATTACGCGAACTTCGCGATGCACTACCTCGGACGCGAACTCGGTGCGGCAGCGATGGCGGGCGCGGACGACGGGGCCTTGCTCACGCCTGCGGCCTCCGGGTCGGTCACGCTCGAGCGCAAGGACGCCTGGCAGGGCACGTCGCGCGCCCTGACGCCGACGCTCGCCTGGTCCGTCGAATTGGCGCAAGGCGCCGCGGCGCCCGCGGCATGGGATGTCGAAGTCTATGACCGCCATCGGCTCGTGTATGCGCGCCGCGACGTGCCGGGAGCGAGCCATGCGCTCGGGGAGCCGCTCGAGGCCTGCGGCAGTTACCGCTGGTCGGTACGCCCGGTGTACGACACGGGCGGGGCGCGCCGGCAGGGCGGGTGGATGCGCAAGCCTGGAACGGGCGAGGCCGAACCGGTCGACGGGCTCGCCGGGCGAAATGCCGCCGCGGCGCCGGCGTATGTGCAGGACTTCGCGACGCTCGGGATCCACTGCAAGGCGACCTGATGCATGGTAGCGCTATCGCCGATTCATGCGGCGCGGCGCATTCGTCGCCTGATGGCGACAAGTCGTTCTGCCGTCGTTGACAGCGCGCGCAACTCTGCCGAACATACCTTTCCCAGGGGAAGGCCCGTCGTGTTCCGCACGGCGGCGCAGCGGGTTGCGCATCATGACCGAGCTCAAGCGACCTCACTTGCCGCCGTCGTCGGCAACGCGCCTGCACGCGGACATCGGTCATGAATCGCCAGTGGCCGGCAGCATCCCCGACGACGTGCCGTCACGGTTCCTCGACCGCCTTGCCCACATCGCCTGCCAGGCGCTCCAGGTACCCGTCGCCCTGGTCTCGGTCGCCCGCGACGAAAACCTCCGCTTCACTGGCCAGTGCGGCCTCGCCGATCCGTTCGCCTCGGCGCGCGAGATGCCGGCCGACCGCTCCTTGTGCCGTTACGTGATAAGCACCGGTGAACCGCTCGTCGTCGCCGACGCGCGCAGCGAGCCGAGCGTCGCAGCTCCCGACATCCCCGGACTCGACATCGTTGCGTACGCCGGCATGCCGCTGATGCTGGACGGCGACGGGACGACGTTCGGCAGCTTCTGCGCGATCGATACCAGGCCGCGCGAGTGGACGGCGCGGGAGCTGCGCATACTCCGTGACCTCGCTGCGGCCGCGGGCGAGGAAATCACCATGCGCCAGCGCGCGTTTCGAGCGGAACGGCTCGACGCCGAACTGCGCGACGTCATCGCGGTCCTCGAGCGCAACTACAGCGAGAGCGTGCGCGTCGTGCGCGACATCGAACACGACATACGCACACCGCTCGGCACCATCGCGCTCGCGGTACAGACACTGCGCATGCACACGGATCCGCGCGCCTCGGCTGGCGTCATCGAACTCCTGCAGGTGCTCGCGCGGAGCGTCGATCACGCGGCCGAGCTCGCACAGAACCTCGGCACTTCCGCCTCGGGAAGGCACCGTGCGGCGCTCGTCGACCTCGCCGCCCTCGCCGACGATGTCTGCGCCGCCGCCCGCAAACTGCGTCCGCAACTCTCGATCGAACGCGAAGGCACGGAAACGGCTGTCGTGCTGGGCGAGCGCGGCGAGCTCAGGCGCTGCGTGGAAAACCTCTTGAGCAACGCGGAACGTTTCGCCGCCACCCGCATCGTGGTCCGGCTGGCCGTCGATGACGGCTTCGCACGCTTCGAAGTCCACGACGACGGCCCGGGCCTGCCCCGGCCGGAGGATTACGCACACGCCTGGAAACGGGCGGCCGGGCTGCATCGCGACGTGGGCAAGTCGGGGAGCGGGCTCGGCCTGTCCATCGTCCATTCCATCGTCGCGCGCCACGACGGCGAGGTCATCGGCGAGCCGTCACCGCTCGGCGGCGCCGCCTTCGGCTTCGACCTCCCGCTCCCGGCCCCCGCCGAAGGGCAGGCCTGAACTGCGACGACTGCCGCTGCTGGCGCATCGTTTATGATGGGCCGCGGCGGGCAGGCGCCCGCGCTCGCGGAACGCCACGGACAGTGACCGGTCATACGGACACTGTCCGCGGCGCCGAAGCCGTCGACGTAACGAGGAAAAGCACCATGAAAATGACCCGCGCCTTGCTGGCCGCGGCCGCCCTGTGCCTGGCCGCGACCCTGGTGACCCTGGGGCCGGCCGGCAGTGCCCTGGCCGCCGAGATCGAGATCCCGTACACCGAGTTCACGCTGGACAACGGCCTCAGGGTCATCGTCCACGAGGACCACAAGGCGCCGATCGTCGCCGTCAACATCTGGTACCACGTCGGCTCGAAGAACGAGAAGCTCGGCAAGACCGGGTTCGCGCACCTCTTCGAGCACCTGATGTTCAACGGCTCCGAGAATTTCAATGACGAATACTTCAAGCCCTTCGACCGCGTCGGGGCGACCAACCAGAACGGCACCACCTGGCTCGACCGCACGAATTACTTCCAGGACGTGCCGTCGACGGCGGTCGATCTCGCGCTGTGGATGGAATCCGACCGCATGGGCCACTTGCTCGGCGCCGTGACGCAGGAGCGGCTCGACGAGCAGCGCGGCGTCGTGCAGAACGAGAAGCGGCAGGGTGAGAACCAGCCCTACGGCAAGGTGTGGGAGGTGCTGCAGGACAACCTGTTCCCGGCGGAGCACCCGTACTCCTGGGAAACGATCGGCTCGATGGAGGACCTGAACGCGGCCTCGCTCGAGGACGTGAAGGAATGGTTCGAGACGTATTACGGGCCGAACAACGCGGTACTCGTGCTGGCGGGCGACATCACGCCCGAGGAAGCGCGCGAGAAAGCCGAGCGTTACTTCGGCGACATCCCGCCGGGCCCGCCGATCACGAAGTTCGACGCCTGGGCGCCGAGGCTCGAGGACGACAAGCGCGTCCTCATGCAGGACCGCGTGCCGCAGGCGCGCCTGTTCAAGGCCTGGGTGGGCCCGCCGTGGGGCACGGCCGACGCCGACCTGCTGACGATCGCCGGCGCCGTCCTCTCGAGCGGCAAGACCTCGCGGCTGTTCCAGCGGCTGGTGTACGACGACCAGATCGCGACGGCGGTGGACGCCGCCCCGTTGTTCTTCGAGATCGCCGGCATCCTCGGAGTCGACACGACCGCGCACCCGGGCGGCGATCTAGGCGTCATCGAGCGCGCCGTCGACGAGGAACTGGCCCGCTTCCTGAAGGAGGGGCCGACCGAGGAGGAAGTAGAGCGCGCGGTCACGCAGATCCGTGCGCAGATGATCCGCGGCCTCGAGCAGGTGGGCGGCTTCAACGGCAAAGCCCAGCTCCTCGCGGAGAATGCGACTTATGCGGGTGACCCGTCCTATTACCAGGCGTCGCTCGAGCGCATGGAGAACGCGACGCCGGCGGCGGTCCTCGACGCCGCCCGGCGCTGGCATTCCGCGCCGTCGTTCACGCTGGAAGTGCACCCTTACCCCGAACTCGCCGCGAGCGCGGATGGCGTGGATCGCAGCGGCGGCCCGCCGATCCCGGACGAGTTCCCGGATGTCGATTTCGACGACTTCGAGCGAGCGTTCCTGTCGAACGGGATGGAGCTGCTCGTCGTCCGGCGCGACGCCGTGCCGGTCGTGCAATTCAGCCTGCTGTTCGACGCCGGCTACTCGGCGGATGCGTTCGCCGAGCTCGGTACGTCCAACCTCGTCATGACGATGCTCGACGAGGGCACGAAGCGGCGCTCCGCGCTCGAGATCAGCGAGGAACTCGCCTCGCTCGGGTCAGTGCTTTCTATGGGCGCCAATGTCGACCAGTCGAACGTGTACCTGAACACGATCCGCGACAGCCTCGACCCCTCGCTCGACATCTTCGCCGACGTCGTCCTGAACCCGCAGTTCCCGGAGAACGAACTCACGCGGCTGAAGAAGCAGGTCGCGGCGGGCATCCAGGCGGAACAGAATTCGCCGGTGCAGCTCGCGTTGCGGGTAGTGCCGAACCTCATTTACGGCGAGGGACACGCCTACGACATGCCGCTCACCGGTTCGGGCACGGTGGAGTCGCTCGAGACCATCGAGCGCGGGGATCTCGTCGAGTTCCACGAGACCTGGTTCCGGCCGAACAATGCGACGATGGTCGTCGTCGGCGACACCTCGCTCGCCGAGATCCAGCCGAAGCTCGAGAAGCTGTTCGCCGGCTGGGATGCCGCGGACGTGCCGCAGAAGAACATCGGCGCTGCGAAGACTATCGACGAGGAGCACGTGTACATCATCGACCGCCCGGGCGCCGAGCAAAGCGTGGTCATCTCGGCCGAAGTCGTGCCGCCGGCGAAGGATGCGGACGAGTTCGCACTGCAGGCGATGAACGATGTACTCGGCGGCGCTTTCTCGGCGCGCGTCAACATGAACCTGCGCGAGGACAAGGCGTGGGCCTACGGCGCGTACACGTTCGTGCTCGGCGGCGCCGGGCCGCGCCCGTTCATCGGCTACGCGCCGGTGCAGACGGACAAGACCGCGCTGTCGATGCAGGAACTGCGCAACGAGCTGGTGGCGATCCAGTCGTCGCAGCCGCCGGAGGCGGACGAACTCGCGCGCGCCATGGACGAAAATACGCTGAGCCTGCCGGGTACCTGGGAGACCGCCGGCGCCGTGGCCGGCTCGCTCGCCGAGATGGTGCGCTACGGTTACGACGACGACTACTGGGACAAGTACGCGGAGCGCGTGCGCGGCCTGAGCCTCGCCGAAGTCCGCGAGGCGGCGCAGACCTACATCAATCCCGACAACCTGGTCTGGGTGGTGGTCGGCGATCGCGACCGCATCGAGGACGAAGTGCGCGCGCTCGAGTTCGGGCCCGTCACGTTCCTCGACGAAAACGGCCAGCCAGTGGAAGCGGCGGACACGCCGCGTCCGTGACACGGCTGTAGGAGCGGCCGTAAGGCCGCGAATGGTTTGCTCTTTCCGGCCGCGACGAAAGCGTCGCGGCATCCGCTCGCTTTCCATTCGCGGCGTTACCGCCGCTCCCAGCTCAGGAATTCCGGCCACCCTCAATTCGCGGCGTTACCGCCGCTCCCAGCTCAGGAATTCCGGCCACCCTCAATTCGCGGCGTTACCGCCGCTCCTACAGGCCGGCGTTACCGCCGGTCCTGCGCGGTCACCCCGTCTCGTCGGCGGCGCCCTGCGGGATCGGTTCGCCGCGGGCTTCGAGCCAGGCGGAGCGGGCGATGGGCAGTCGCCACCAGTTCTCGAACTTGAGGCGGGCATCCTCGTCGTCGCCCGCGAATTCGTCCGTGAACTCGCCGATGTCGAGCGCCTCGCGCGTCGCTTCGAGATCGAGGCCGGCTGCCACCGACTCCCCGACCTGGCGGCGCACTTCGGCAAGCAGCGCCTGCAGGCGTCGGACGTAGGTGTCGTCGCGCTGCACGTCGCCATGCCCGGGCACGAGCAATTCGAAATCGTAATCGGCGATCGCATCGAGCGTCGCGATCCACTCTTCGGGGAAACTGCCGAATCCGTACGGGATCGGGTGCACGACGAGGTCGCCGGTGGCGAGAATCTTCTCCCGCGGCAGCCACAATACGAGATCGCCGGGCGTATTGCCGAGTCCCGGATGGACGATGCGAATCTCGCGGCCGCCGCGCTCGAGCACCAGCTCGTCGCTGACAAGGAGGTCCGCAGGCGTGACGACGGTGCGGGCGAATTCGTCGCGCATCATTCCGAGGTCCGGCAGCATGGTGACGCGCCGCGGCGAGAGTTCGCCTTTCTCCTGTTCCGCCGTCCACTCAGTAATCAGATCGGTCAGCATCGGCACGTAGCGCTCGACGTAGGACATCGGCGGACCGGTCATCGCCTTGACCGTCTCCGGGTGGGCGACGAGGCGCACGTCCGGCCAGGCGGCGCGGTAGGCCTGGTTGCCGAGGTTGTGGTCGCCGTGCCAGTGGCTGTTGACGACATGGGTCACCGGCTTGTCCGTGACGCTCCGGATGAGCGCGATTGTGCGCTCGGCGACAAGCGGCGCTCCGCCGCCCTCGAAGACGACGACGTCCTCGTCGTTGACGATGACGAGTGCGTTGGGTTCGACGGGCTCGCGCAGCGGGTCGGGCCGGTACACGCGGTAGACGCCGTCCGCGAGCGTCTCGAGCTGCATTGTGTACACGTCGTCGGCGCGGGCACTGGCCGCGGCAAGCAGGCAAAGCGCACTGAGACGGAGATGACGCGCGAGCGCGTTCGGCTTCGTTACGGTCGCCATCGGACCCCCCCGGCGAATGCATGTCCACGTGCCGCCCACGCGCTGCCTTGCGGCGGCCCGTCGGCCTGGCCCCGTTTCCGGAGATGCGCGGGGCCCGGGGAGCGTCGCAGGCGCGCCGCCACGGCCGTTCCGGCCGGTTTTCGCCTGCAGCGCCCTCGTGTAAGGTCCGCACATGCCGCATCGCCTTTCCAGTGTGCGCCGCTGCCGGTGCCGGGGATACCTGGCGGCGGCGACGACGCTGGTCCTCGCCGCCTGCGCGAGTGCCGCCGAACCGGTGCCGGAAATCCTCATCCGCACCGACGACATCGGCATGAACCACGCGGTCAACACGGCGATGCGGCGCTTCATGCGCACCGGCGTGCCGTTCTCCGCAACCGTAATGACGCCCTGCCCGTGGTTCAGCGAGGCGGCCGCCATCCTGCGCGACAACCCGGACGTCAGCGTCGGTATCCACCTGACGCTCAATTCCGAGTGGGCGGACTACCGCTGGGGCCCGGTCCTCGGCGCATCGCGCGTGCCGACGCTCGTCGACGCAAACGGCTGGTTCTTCCACACCGGCGCCGAACTGCTGGCGAATGAGCCTGACATCGCGGAGGTCGAGGCGGAACTGCGGGCACAGATCGAGCGCGCCCTTGACGCGGGGCTCGACGTCGACTTTCTCGACTACCACATGCTGACAGCGATCTCGACGCCGGAGCTTCGCGCCGTCGTCGAGAAACTCGCGGCGGAGTTCGAAGTCGGGCTGTCGCGATATTTCGGCGAGCCGTCGGTGTCGCTGTGGGACGTGGACCCGGCGCAAAAGCTCGTGACGCTGCTCGATGCCGTCGACCGCGCGCCGCCTGGCGTGGCGACGCTAATCGTCGTGCACTTAGGCCTCGAAACCCCGGAGATGAACGCGCTCGTCGATGCCAACAACCCGGCCGACCCCTATCGCGTCGCGCAACACCGGGCGGCGGAACTCGACGCGCTGACGGCCCCGGCGTTCCTCCGGCGCGCCGCCGGCCGGGACGTGCGCTTCGTGACCTATCGCGATCTCGTGGAGCGCCACGGGCTTGCGTCAATGCAACGCCCGGCGGCCGTCGGCTACTCGATGGGGGAATCCGCCGAGTAATTACGCGGGATCCGCTCCCGGCTCGAAGATCACGAAGTACTTGCGCGTGGCGACGAGGACTTCCCACGTACCCGTGAAGCCGCGCGGGACGACGAAGCGGTCGCCGGCCCGCACGGTTACCTTATTCCCGGCGTCGTCGCTAATGACGCTCTCGCCGGCGAGAATTTCGCAATACTCCTCTTCCGTGTACGCGATCTTCCATTTACCGGGCCCGCTCGCCCAGACGCCGGCGAAGAAACGCCCCGACGGGTCCGTGTACTGCAGCCATACCTGCTGCTTCGGGTTGCCGGCGAGGCGCTTCTCCGGCGCGAGGAAGTATTCGTCGTAATCGCCCGCGTTGTCCGCGAGCAGGCGGATCGGCATGACGGGGCTCCGTGGCGGCTGCAACGGTTCTTTTATGCGAGGTCGTCCCAACTCGCAAGCTCGAGCTGCCTTACGGCCGCTCCTGCAGCTGCGGCATCGCCTTCACGGCAGTCATTGCGCC
>DASUOE010000014.1:0-9789 GCA_036276805.1 Woeseiaceae bacterium
ACCAGCTAAGGCCCGTGGTCGAGTTGGCGTCGCTGTTGCGGGCGCCGGTCCCGACCTGGTACGGGCTGTAGTTTCCGCCGCTCGGCTTCACGAACTCGAGCTGGTAGTTCCCGGCGCCGAGGTCTTCGAAGAGGTAGCCGCCGTTAACGTCGGTCGTCGTGCTCGCGAGCACCGCGCCATTGCACTGTCTCAGCCGCACCGTGGCGCCCGCCCAGCCCGATTCACTGCCGTCCTGGTTGCCGTCCCCGTCGGAATCGACCCAGACGTAGTCCCCGATCGACCCGCTGCCGGACGGTGGCGGCGGATCCGGATCCGGATCCGGGTCCGGCGGCGGCGCCGACCCGCCCTCGCGGACGAGCACGATCCCGTCATACGGGGCGAGCGTCACTGAGGTCACGCGATTGCCGTTGTTGACGTTCGGGTCCTGGGTGCCGGAAATCCGCCGGAAGCCCGCGCCGACGTCGATCGTGCGCGACTGGCCCGTGGCGTTAGCGATCGCAATGCCGTTTTCGAACTCGCGCCTGAAGACGTTCGCGTCGCCGCGGAACAGGTACACGGAATCGAACCAGAGCTCGGTATCCTCGCCGCCGACGATGAACTTGAGCCGCGTCGAGCCGCTGCCCGGGTTCATCGTGACGACGTACCTGCGCCAGCGTTCGCCGACCGGCACGGGAAAGCTCTCGTTGCCGAGTGTCACTTTGATGTCGCGGTAGTCCGATGCGCGGGCGGAGAACACGAGCGTGTACGGCGTGCCGGCCGCCGTCGTGACGGACTCGCCGATGATCTGTGCGCCGAACTCGCCGCCCGAAAGGCTCGGGCGCCCCACGCGCATGGCGCCTGCGCCGTCCATCGTGCCGGAGGTTACCCGGCTGATGGCGACCTGCTTCGAGTCCCAGCCGTTCAGGTTGCTGTCGAAAGTGTTGTTGCCCATGAGGCTCTTCGTCGCCGCGAAGTCTGCATCCGCGTAGATGCGCTGGAATGGGCCGAGCGGCTGGCCCAGCCAGCCGCGATGCTGGTGCACCGCGGTGGTGTTGCTCTTCTCGATCGCCTTGCCGAAGTTAGCCGAGCCCTCGCGGACGTCCACTGCGAACTCGTCCCACCACGGATCGCCCGTCAGCGCCGAGTGGGTGCCGAAGTAGCCGTCTTCCATCAGCGCGGTCGTGAACGCCAGGCGGAACGGGGCGTTCGACGGCACGTTGTTCGAGTCGCCCGGATAGAACTTCGTCGGCGTCTTGCTGAGATTCGTGATCAGTGCCGGGCCGACCGCGCGCTCCTGCGCGTTGAAGAAGTAGGTGGCGAGCATCGACGAGAGCTTCGAATACACCGGGTCCGGGTTGAAGTCACCGTTGCCGTAGTCGACCCAGTTCTCCATCTGCAGGCCGTGCGCGGAGTCGAAACCGCGGCCGTGGTGGACGCCGACGAGCACGTAGTAACCGGGCAGCCGCTGGCTGACGCGCGCGTAGAACTCGTCGAGACCGTCGCCGAGCCAGTTCTCACCATTCGGGCCGCGTGCGTCGTCGACGACGAGATCGTTGTCCGCATCCACTTCGTACTTCGTGTATTCGGAGTAGAAGTCCGCGTCGAAGAGCACGCCGGCGACGTTCGCCGTCGTCCGCGTACCGTTGCCGTAGCGTTCGAGGTTCTTGCCGAGCCAGTCGGCGTAGAACTGCCCGAACGTGCGGCCGCTGCCATCCCGCGGGGATTGCGTCGACAGGTTATAGGCCCACAGTTCCGCATCGGTCCCCTGGCCCAGCACGTGCTGGGCCACGACCGCTCCCGACCCGTGGCTGAAGGTATTCGACTTGAAGCCGCGCTGGACCTGGATCGTGTTAGTCGAGCGGTTCACCGACACGACGCGCGCGTGCTCGGCATTGCTGAAGGAACCGACGGGTGCGTTGTAGATGACGACGTACTGGCCGGCATCGATGCGCGCGGCGTTCTCCACCGGCAGCACCGTGTCACCGGCGGAGATCGACTGGCGCAGGCGGGTGCCGGCGCGGTACAGCCAGTGCCCGGCGTACATGCCGCAGCCGTCGGCATTGGGGCCGCCCTGGCTGGATGCGGTCGTGCTTTCGAACGCCATGCCGCCGGAGATCTGACAGTTGCTGTAGTTGTAGGACTGGTAGGCGCGGCCGGAGATGTGGCGCAGCAGCATCGTGTCGGGTGAATAGCGCTCCTGGATTGTCTCTACGGAAGGGAAGAGACTGCCGTGCGCAGTGATGAGCTGGTATTTCGAGTAGGCTTCGGCACCGCCGCCGAACATCTCGTGTGAGTGTACCCTGGGAAATTCGTGGTGCTGTGGTGGAACGCTTGCATCAGTTGGCGGGCTGCGTCCCTGGTTGGAATCGTCCATCCAGGGTTGCGCGGCGGGCGCCGGCAGTGAAACGAGACCGAACGAAACGGCGGCGCCGTATCGCAATACGCGCCGAACGATATCGGTTTTCAACGATCATCTCCGAGTGCAATGTCGTAATCGCAACGACAGATCCGAAACACTCCCGCAACGGCTGCGACGCTTTAGAAGTGCGTTCGTGTTTCGTCAACAATGACGCTCGCGACGTTTTCTCCCCTTGGAAACGTGCGAGACGCCGCCCAAGCGTGCGCTCGGGGATGCAGGAACCCGGAGTCGTTCCCTGGTTCGAGCCTTCCCACCCCCCGGATAATGGCAGGCAAATTGCATTTGTCACCCTGTCGCCGATTGGCGACGCAACAGCGTGAACTGCGTCACGTTCGCTTCGGTCCCCGGGACGAGCGACGTCGCAGCGATGGCAATGACGCCTCAGTGGCTGCATGCAGTGCATGAGCAAAGCGCCGCAACTGTCGCTGTGCGCAGAAAATTGCCCGCCTCGGTAACGACGAGCGCCGCACGCCGAGTCCAAATTAGAAAGCCCCTGTCGGTTTCCCGACAGGGGCTTTCGTCCATGCATGGCAGCGGTGAGCCTGCGGCCGGCAACTGCTCAGTTGAAGATCAGGCCCGCGTCGATGCCGAGCCGGCTCTCGCCCGCGCCGACCCTGAGGCAGGTCGCATAGCCGTTACTGCCTGCGTTGCTGTCCTTGCCGCCGCTCGTACCCGCGCCCTGGCGCGAGAACGTCGCCCCGCTCGGCGCAACGAAACGGATCACGTAGCCACCCGCCGCTAGGCCGTCGAAAAGATAGCGGCCGCCGTTGCCTGTGCGCGTACCGGCGATCCAGATGCCGTTGCAGTCGCGCAGTTGCACTGCCACGTCGGAAACGCCCGGCTCGTTGCTGTCCTGGATGCCGTCGCGGTCGAGGTCGTTCCAGACGTAGTTGCCGATGCTCGTGCCGCCACCTGTCGATCCGCTGCCGGATGTCGGGACGAAGCCGGCGTCGATGCCGTCACGCTTTTCTCCGCTGGTCGTGATGCTCGCGCACCAGCTGAGACCAGTGGTCGTGTTGGCGTCGCTGTCGCTGCCACTGCTGCTTTTCTGGTAGGGGCTGTACTTACCGTCGCCGGGTTTGACGAATTCGACCTGGTAGCTGCCCGGGGCCAGGTTGTCAAACAGGTATGCGCCGTTGGTATTCGTCGTCCTGCTCGAAATCACCGATCCCCTGCACTCGCGCAGGCGCACGGTCGCACCGGACCAGCCGGATTCGTTGCCGTCCTGGTGCCCGTCGCCGTCAGCGTCCCGCCAGACGTAGTCGCCGATCGACCCGCTGCCGGACGGTGGTGTCGAACCGCCTTCGTTGCGCACCAGGACAATGCCGTCGTGCGGCGCCAGCGTCACCGACGTCACGGAGTTGCCGTTGTTGACGGTCCGGTCCTGGGCGCCGTCGATGCGGCGAAAGCCTGGGCCCACATCGACGGTGCGCGATTGCGCCGTCGCGTTCGCGATTGCCAGACCGTTCTCGAACTCGCGTTTGAACACGTTCGCATCGCCGCGGAACAGGTACACCGAGTCGAGCCAGAGCTCTGAATCGTCACCGCCGACCACGAACTTTAACCGCGTCGTCCCGCTGCCCGGCTTCATGGTGACGACGTACCGGCGCCAGCGCTCGCTGACCGGGATTGGCACGGTTTCGTTGCCAAGCGAGACCCTGATAATCCGGTAGCCGGTCGAGCGCACCGAGAATACCAGCGTGTAGGGCGTGCTTGCCGCCGTGGTGACAGTGTCGCTGATGACCTGCGGCCCGAACTCGCCCGCCGACAGGCTGGGCGGCGCGACGCGCATGGCGCCCGCACCGTCCATCGTTCCGGACGTCACGCGGCTGATGTTGACCTGGTTCGACTGCCAGCCATTGAGATTGCTGTCGAACGTGTTGTTGCCGATCAGGCTCTTCGAGGCCGCGAAGTCCGCATCGTTGTAAATGCGCTCGAACGGACCCAGCGCCTGCCCCAGCCAGCCGCGGTGCTGATGGACTGCCGTCGTGTTGCTCTTGGCGACGGCCTTGCCGAAGTTGGCCGAGCCCTGCCTCACGTCCACCGCGAATTCGTCCCACCACGGGTCTGCCACCAGTTCCGAATGGGTGCCGAAATAGCCGTCTTCCATCAGCGCCGTCGTAAATGCCAGGCGGAAAGGCGCGTTCGACGTCACGTTGTCGTGACCGCCAGAATATAACTTAGTCGGGGTCTTGGTGAGGTTAGTGATCAGAGCCGGGCCGATGGCGCGCTCCTGCGCATTGAAAAAGTAGGTTGCAAGCATCGACGACAGCTTGGAGTACACCGGTTTCGGGTTGTAGTCCCCGTTACCGTAGTCGATCCAGTTCTCCATCTGCAGTCCGTGTGCCGATTCGAAGCCGCGGCCATGATGCACGCCGACGAGTATGTAGTAACCCGGCAGACGCTGGCCAACTCGCGCATAGAAATCGTCGAGCCCGTCACCGAGCCAGTTCTGACCATTCGGCCCGCGCCCGTCGTCGACGACGAGATCGTTATCCGCATCCACCTTGTTTACCGTGTATTCGGCGTAGAAGTCCGCGTCGAACAGCACCCCGGCGACGTTGGCCGTCGTGCGTGTGCCTGTGCCGTAGCGGAGCAGGTTCTTGCCGAGCCAGTCCGCGTAGAACTGCCCGAATGTGCGGCCGCTGCCGTCGCGCGGCGACTGAGTCGACATGTTGAAGGCCCACAATTGCGGATTGCTGCCCTGCCCCAGGACGTGCTGGGCAACGATCGCACCCGACGGATGGCTGAACTTGTTCGACTTGAAGCCACGCTGGACCTGGACGGTGTTGTTCGAGCGGTTCACCGACACGACGCGGGCGTGCTCGGCGTTGTTGAAGGAACCGGTGGGTGCGTTGTAGATGACGACGTACTGGCCGGCGTCGATGCGCGATGCACTCTCCACCGGCAGCACCGTGTCGCCGGCAGCGATCGACTGGCGCAGGCGGGTGCCGGCGCGGTAGAGCCAGTGCCCGGCGTAAATGCCGCAGCCGTCTGCCGACGGCCCGCCCTGGCTCGATGCGGTGGTGCTTTCGAATGCCATGCCGCCGGAAATATGGCAGGTGTTGTAGTTGAAGGACTGGTACGCACGGCCGGAGATGTGGCGCAGCAGCATCGTCTCCGGCGAGTAACGCTCCTGGATCGTCTCGATGGTTGGAAAGGTTCCGCCGTGCGCCGTGATGAGCTGGTACTTCGAATAAGATTCGGCGCCGCCGGCGATTTCGTGCGCATGAACCCTGGGAAACTGGTGGTTCAGGGACGGGACGCTGCCGTCAGGCGGCGGGTTCCTGCCGCGGTTGGAATCGTCCATCCAGGCATGTTCGGCGGCTGCCGGCAGTGACAGGAGGACGAGCGAGATTGCGGCGCCGCATCGCAATGCGTGCCGAAGGTGACGGTTCTTCAATGGTTTAGCTCCGAGTGCCAAGGTCGTTTTCGTAACGACACGTTCGAAACAGTCCCGCAACGGCTGCGAAGCTTAGAAGTGCGTTCCTGTTTCGTTAATATGGCGTTCGCGCCGTCTTCTCCCCGGCACAGCACGAGACGCCGCCCAAGCGTGCGCTCGGGGACGCAGGAACCGCGAGTCGTTCGCCCGGTTCATGCCTTCCCACCATCGGGATAATGGCAGGCAAATTTCATTTGTCACCCTGTCGCCGATTGGCGACGCAATAATGAGAAACGCATCACGAAGCGCGGCTACGCGATACGGCCATCGAGTCCAGCGTCGGACCAGTTCCTGTGATTTAGCGCGGCTGGCGGGGCAGACGCGCGACGGCGGGTGGGTGCGGCAAATTGCCTGCGCCGTGCCTCAAATGTATGATAGCCCCGCTTGCTTGGCACCTACGGTGTCTGTCGGAAGGAAAACGGCTTTAAGCCCGAAACCTGCTTGAGTCCCTGTCGATCACAACCTGGCGCATCGTCGCCCGTCGAGGCGCGATCGGTCGGGACGCCCTTGCGTCCGGCGAGCCTGGTTTCGTGCCCTGGAATACGGCACGGCATTGCACCGTCCTGAAGCACGCCAGGTAGAGCGCCTATGGCCGTTTACTGCGATCGCGCCCGGACCGTCTATTTCCCCGTTCCCAAAGCGGCCTGCACCAGCCTCAAAGTCCTGTTCTGGGAAATCAATCACGAACGCCCGCGGCCGGTAAAGATTTCCCTCCTGGCGCGCCTGCGCCGCAGGCTCGGGGCGAACATCGAAGGCGAGACGCTGCAGACCGAAGACGGCTACCGCACGCTGGATTTCGACCCCGGCATCGAGATTCCACCCGGTTACGACCGACTGGCCGTCATTCGCGACCCCCTTGCACGCCTGCAGTCGGCATGGTCGAACAAGGTGAACCACCGCATGTTCGCGCGGCACAAGGAACTCGGCATTCTCGCGGAGCGCGGGCTCAGCAGCTCGCCGACGTTCGCGGAGTTCATCGACCGTTACGAGGACTACTGCGCGACCTCGGTACCCGTACAACGGCACACCGGCACTTTTGCGCAATACCTGGGCGAGGACATCGACTGGTATGACCGCGTGTTCACGGTCGAGCAGCTCGGCGACCTGCAGGCCTACCTGCGCGAGCGGGTCGGCAACGGGCTCGCCATCCCCATGCGCAACCAGAGCAGGCCGGACACGCGCGACAGCCGTCTCAGTCAGTCACATCGTGCGAAGCTGGCCACGATCCTCGAGTCCGATTACCGACTGCTCGGGCGCTACTACGATCTCGATCGCTCGATGCAGCGGTTCCTCAAACAGGCCGACTAGGAGCGTTCGTGCAGTTTACGCAATGTGTCGCTGTTCACCTCGGCGACGAGGCGGTCGAGCGTACTCTCGAAACAGACCCGCGCATCGTGATAGCGATCGAGTGAGCCGAGTTCCCGGTAGGAGCCCGACTTGCACGCACGCGCCGTTGCGTACTTGAGGCGCCTGTAGAGCGTTTTCGCGCCCGCCGGGTCGTCGATGTCGAGGTCGCCGTAGGCAACGCGGATGGTGAAGTTTTCGACGGAGCCCGGCGCCGCCATGGCCGGAGCTATGGCGCAGCCGGCGATCAGCATCGCCACCAGGGCGCCGCGATGTTTCGCTTTCATGGTTCTCTCCCGTTTCTCGTGATCCTGTTCGTTGGATGCAGCGGGAGAAGAAGCGGTTGCCGGCGCGTACGACCGTTTGGTTATTTTGCAGCGCGCATATGTTGGAGCGGCGGTAACGCCGCGAATTGAAGGTGGCTCAGGCCCGTGAGTTGAGGAGCGGCGGTAACGCCGCGAATTGAAGGTGGCTCAGGCCCGTGAGTTGAGGTTCGGCGGTAACGCCGCGAATCGAAGGTGGCTCAGGCCCGTGAGTTGAGGAGCGGCGGTAACGCCGCGAATTGGAGGCGATTGGACTGCCGCGATGCTTCCGTCATGGTCCGATACCGCGGACCATTCGCGGCCTTACGGCCGCTCCTACTTTGGTGCGGCCATGGCGAGCGCGGCCGCGCTCGCACCGGCGACGGACCAGCCGCCGTCAACGGGGATGACGGCGCCGCTGATGTAACTCGCGGCGTCCGATGCGAGAAACAGCGCTGCCTGGCCGATGTCCGCGGTCGCACCGAAACGCTGCAGTGGTACGCTCTGGCGTGTCCGTTCGGCAATGCGCTCGTTCGGCAATAGCCGCCGGAATCCCTCGGTATCCGCGATCGGGCCTGGCACGATGCTGTTGACGCGGACGCCGGCCGGCCCCCATTCGAGCGCGAGCGTGCGCGTCAGCATGTCGACGCCGGCCTTCGCCGCGCAGACGTGGCTTTGCATAGGCATCGCGAGGAACGCCTGCGGCGCCGAGATGTTGATGACGCACGCGCCGGGGCGGGCGAGCCAGCGCCAGGCCGAATGCAATACGTGAAAGCTCCCGAGCAGGTCGATGTCGACGACGGCCTTGAAACCGTTCGGCGACATGTCGTTCGCAAACGCCGGGAAATTTCCCGCTGCGCCGGAAACCAGCACGTCGAGCGGCGGCGCGCCTTCCTGGTGCTGCGCCAGTGCGGCGCGGACCGCGTCGACATCGCGTACGTCGAGCGAGTACCCGGCAGCGTGCGAACCGAGCGCTGCAAGTTCGGCGACAGCCGCGTCGACCTTTTCCTGCGAGCGGCTCGCGACCGCGACATCGGCGCCGGCTGCGGCGAACGCGCGCGCGATGCCGAGATTTATGCCGCTGGTGCCGCCGAACACGAATGCCCGCTTGCCGCTGAAATCGAACGTGGCTGACATCGTTTTCCCCCCGGTGTTGTGCGGACGTTGTACGCTTCGCCGTTGCATGCAAGTGTCGGCTGGCGGACACTCCAATGCAACGACCATTGCAACGACAATTGCAACGAAGCCGGGAGCAGCCGCTCGCGCATGAATATCGTCCTGCTCGGGCACGACGACATTGCCAGCCTCTTCGCGTTTGCGAGCCTGGTCGAGATGCGCCCGCAACATCGCTACCGGCTGTTCGTCTCCGGCCCGCTCGAGGCCGACACCGACGCACCGCCGGCGCTCGCGGAACTCGCCCGGGCGGATCGCGCGCTGTTCGACGCTTTCCGTTCCCGGCCGGACCTGCCGGCGCCGCTCCTGGCCGGGGTGCCGCTGCCGCGGCCCAATTCCCCGGAAGGCCTTGCCGCGCTCGCGGCGGCGGCGCCGGACCTCGTCATTTCCGTGCGCTACCGGCGCATCCTCCGGGAACCGGCGATTGCCGTCCCGCGCCTCGGCGTGCTGAACCTGCACTCCGGCATCCTGCCGGACTACCAGGGCGTGATGGCGACGTTCTGGGCGTTGCTCGCGGGCGAACCGGAGATCGGCTGCACGCTGCACCGGATCGTCGACGCCGGTATCGATACGGGGCCGGTCGTCGCCATCGAGCGCTCACCGGCCCGTCCGCGGGCGTCGTATCTCGCGAACGTACTCAGCCTGTACCCGGCGGGCGTGCGCCTGCTGGCCCTCGCGGTCGATGCTCTCGCCGCCGGCCGGGCCCTGCCGGCAAGTCGCAAGGCCCCGGGGGCGGGACGCTATTACACGGCGCCCGACCGCGACGCGCTCGCGCGGTTCGATGCGGCGCGGCTGACACTGGTCGACGGCAGCGAGGCGGACTGGCTCGAAAGTTGCGGCGGCGCGTCGAAAAACGGCGGATACTCTTGACGCCGTGCCCAAACCGGCGAATAGTTGGCGCGGGTCTGTCGCTATTATGCAACGGCACGGACGGGGGGTTGGATCCATGAGCGATGTTCGGCGGTTCGGCGCGGGGGACCTGCCGAACCCGGTCTTCGCTAACAGCCCACAAACACTATTAAAGAGGAGACGACGCGTGAAGGACATCATGAGCAGGGGGAAGGGGCGGTGGCTGCCCCTGGCGCTGGCCGTATCCGTTGCGCTATCGCAACAAGCGGTCGCCCAGGAGG
>DASUOE010000015.1:0-9199 GCA_036276805.1 Woeseiaceae bacterium
ACAGCCTAGCGCCTTCGGAAACAGTTGAGGATTTAGACGCCAGAAGAAAAACAATAACAAAAACAAAAAGATCCAGATCCAACAACAAAAAAGACCTCTGTTTCCGGCTACTGAATTTGCAGTTACCTCTTTTGATATAAAAGAGAAAGTTAAGGCCCCGTTGCTCACGCCGCGGGGCCTTTTGTTTTACGCCTCAGTGACGGCGCCCGCCGGGCTTGCGAACCCGCCCGCTTTGTGTCGATGATTCGGTTCTTTAAGGCCGGCCTGTGCCCGCCATTCCGTCCGGAGCGCGATCATGGCTATCCCGTCTACCCTCCGCAGCCTGGCCGTCGTCGCGGCCGCCGCGTGGTTTCCCGCTGACGCCGAAGCGCCCGCGCCAGAGGGCGACATCTATGCGAACGCGGTCGCCGCGGAGGCGCGCCCGGCCGCCGACCGTGAGCGGGATGGCGGGCGGCATCCCGCAGAGGTGCTCGCGTTCTTCGGCATCGAGCCCGGCGACACCGTGCTCGACCTTTTTTCCGGCGGCGGCTACTACGCGGAGCTGCTCGCCTACGTCGTCGGTCCGGACGGCCACGTCGTCGCCCACACCAATTCCCCGTACCTGAACTTCGTCGGCGACGAGTTCGAGGCCCGGCACGCGAACGGCCGCCTGCCGAACGTAGAGGTGCTGATGGCGGAGAACAACGAGCTCGAACTCGCGCCGGCGACGTTCGACGCAATCCTGCTCGTGCTCTCGTATCACGACGTTTACCACGAGGACCCCGAGTCCGGCTGGGCACGCATCGACAAGGATGCCCTGCTCACGGAACTCTACGACAGCCTCGTCCCCGGCGGCCTCCTCGGCATCGTCGATCACGCTGCCGCGCCCGGTTCGCCGCCGGAAACCGGCCACACGCTGCACCGCATCGACCCGGCCGTCGTCAAGAGCGATCTCAAGGTTGCCGGCTTCGTCCTCGATGGCGAGAGCGACCTCCTCGCGAATCCGGACGACGACCGGACGACGCTCGTCTTCGACCCGTCGATCCGGGGCAGGACGGACCGTTTCATCCTGCGCTTCCGGAAACCCGGCTAGCCCGGCATCCCGCACGATGCAGAGCGCGTTCGCCTCAGCCAGGCAGGTGCCATTCGCCGTTGCACTCGCCGCGACGATGTGCGTCGCGGGCTGCTTCGGAAATGCGCCGAACTACGAAGAGGCGAGCGTTGCGGAGCTGCACGATGCGATGCAGCGCGGCGAACTCACGGCGGAGCAGCTCGTGCACTGGTATGTCGATCGCATCGAGGATGTCGACCGCGGCGGGCCGGCGCTCAACAGCATCATAGAGGTCAACCCGGATGCACTGACGATCGCGCGCTCGCTCGACGACGAGTGGCGCCGGTCGGGGCCGCGTGGCCCGCTGCACGGCATACCGGTAGTGCTCAAGGCCAACATCGACACCGCGGACGCCATGGCGACGAGCGCCGGGTCGCTCGTTCTGGCCGGGCACGTGCCGCCGCGCGACGCATTCCTGGTCAGCCGGCTGCGCGACGCCGGTGCAGTGATCCTCGGCAAGGCCAACCTGAGCGAGTGGGCGAACTTTCGTTCGACGCACTCGACGAGCGGCTGGAGCAGCGTCGGCGGCCAGACGCGCAATCCGTACGACCCCACACGCAATCCCTGCGGCTCGTCGAGCGGGTCGGCGGTGGCGGTGGCCGCGAACCTTGCCGTCGTCGCGGTAGGCACCGAAACGGACGGCTCGATCGTGTGCCCCGCCGGCATCAACGGCATCGTCGGCGTCAAGCCGACCGTGGGTCTCGTAAGTCGCAGCGGCATCATCCCCATTGCGGCGACACAGGACACGGCCGGGCCCATGGCCCGTTCGGTACGGGACGCGGCAATACTCCTGACGGCGATGACGGGCCGCGATCCCGACGACGCCGCCACGCTCGCGTCGGCGGACGACCGCGTCGACTACGCCGCCGGGCTTGCGGCGGACGGTCTCGCCGGCCGGCGTATCGGCGTGCTGCGCGTACACGCCGGCGCCGGCGCCCCCCCGGCCGTCGCCGCGATCCTCGCCGGGAGCGTCGACCTGATCCGCGCGCAGGGCGCCGAGATCGTCGACGACATCGAGCTCGACACGGCCGGCGTCGGCGACGCCGAATACCAGGTCCTGCTCTACGAGTTCAAGGCCGGGTTGGAGGACTACCTGGCGAAGAGCAACGCGCCGGTGCGCTCGCTCGACGAGATCATCGCGTTCAACGAGGCCAATGCGGACACGGTCATGCCGCACTTCGGGCAGGACATCCTGGTGGCGGCGAATTCGCTGGGAGCAGATGACCGCGAGGCAAATGCTCCGGACGGCCTGGACAACGACGCATATCGCGAGGCGCTCGCGAAGAGCCGTGACGTGATGCGCGCGGCACTCGATGCGACATTCGACGAGCACCGTCTCGATGCGCTCATCGCGATCACGAACGGACCGGCGTGGAAAACCGACCACGTCACGGGCGATCACTTCAGCATCGGCAGCTCGTCCTTTGCGGCCGTCTCGGGTTACCCGAACGTATCGGTGCCGGCTGGCTTCGTCGCGGGCCTGCCCATCGGCCTGTCCTTCATCGGTCGCGCCTGGTCCGAACAGGCGCTCCTGAACCTGGCCTACGCATTCGAGCAGGCGAGCGACGCGCGCCGGGCGCCGTCGGCGGCAGCCCGCCCGGCCGCCCCCTGATTCCCGCGATTCTGCGGACTGGTTCGACGCTCCACCGCCCGTCCTCTGGCTGAATGGCGGAATGTTCAGGATCCTCCGCATCGCCGTCCTGCTCGCCGTGCTGCTGGTGGTCGTTGCCAACTCCTGGCTCACGCGGGCACGCAGCACGGACTGGGACGACAGCCTGTGGGTCAAGATCTACCCGATCGACGCGGACGGTACCCCGGGGACTGCCGATTTCATCGACGGCCTGCACGCAGGGGATTTCGCGGACCTCGAGCGATTCATGGCCCGGGAGGCGGTCCGCTACGGCCGCATCGTGGACCGCCCCTTGCGGGTGGAGGTGGGCCAGCGGGTCGCGGCTGAGCCACCCGTGCTCGGCCGCGACCCGAACGTCCTCGAGATCATGCTCTGGAGCCTGCGGATGCGCTGGTGGGTGGGCAGCGCGACCGACGACCAGGATGCCATCGAACCCGACGTCAGCATTTTCGTCCGCTACCACGAAGCGGCGGGCGCGGTACGCCTCGAAGACTCCGTCGGCGTGCAGAAAGGCATGTTCGGCATCGTGAATGCGTATTCCGGTCGCCGCTACCGCGGACCGAATAACGTTATCATCGCCCACGAGCTGCTGCACACGCTCGGAGCCAGCGACAAGTACGACCTCGCATCCGGCCAGCCGCTCGCTCCGGACGGCCTAGCAGACCCTGGACGAAAGCCCTTGTACCCGCAGTCGGCGGCGGAAATCATGGGCGGGCGCATAGCGCTCGCACCCGACGACGCGGTGGTGCCGCAAAGCCTCGAGTTCGTCGTCATCGGCCCCGTGACGGCCGCCGAGATTCGCCTCGCCGGGACGCGCTGAAGCGTTGCGGTCGTCAGGTCACGAACCCGCGGAGCTCGGCCAGGTAACCGGCGTGCAATGCGGGCGTGGCAGCGAGCACGGAGCGCGTCCCGAGCCCCACCGGCAAGCCGTTCAGGTCCGTGAACAACCCGCCGGCCTCCGTCACGATGAGTGACAGCGCGGCGATGTCGAGTATGTTCACGTCCGATTCGATCACGGCTTCGATCTTGCCGGCGGCGAGCAGGTGGTAATGATAGAAATCGCCATAGCCCCTCGTACGGTCGGCGCCCGCCAGTATCGCGCCGAGGCGCGCCCACCCCGCGCTCTTCGCGAGCGACTTCAGGTTGCCTGTGGAAACGGCTGCACGCGCCGGGGAATCGATCCGGCTGACCTCGAGGCGCTGCCCGTTGAGCCAGGCCCCGTGGCCGCGGCGGGCCCACGCCAGCTCGTCCATCATCGTGCCGCTCGAGACGCCGAGCACGATCTCGCCGCGGTGCATGAGGGCGATCTGGGTCGAGAAGAAGGGATACTGGCGCACGAAACCCTTGGTCCCGTCGATGGGATCGACGAGCCAGAGGTACTCCCGGTCCCTGCCGGTGGCACCGGTTTCCTCGCCGTAGAAGCCGTGCTCCGGATACCGTCCGAGGATCGTGTCGCGAATCGCCTCCTCGCACTCCACATCGGCCTGCGTCACCGGGGTCAGGTCGGCCTTCGTACGCACGCTGAAGTTGCCCCGGTAATAGTCCCGGCTGATGTCGGCGGCACGGCGCGCCGCTCGCAGCGCGGTTTCGAGAAACTCCCCGTTCACTGCAGGGACGAGGGTTGCGCCCCGCGCTTGCGCGTCCGGAGGGCCGTCGGGGAGATGCCGGTGGTCCTGCATGGATGAACCGAATTGCCGCCGTCGCGCCGCACTATGCGTGTGCTCGGCGCAAAGCTCAAGCGCCGGCTTTGTTACTATTGCCACCACCTTGGGAGTGACGGTGCCGACGGCGGACATGGGCAAGCGGCTGAGCAGGATCTACACGCGCACGGGCGACGACGGCACGACCGGACTCGGCGATGGCAGCCGCGTCGCGAAGGACAGCGTGCGCGTGGAGGCCTACGGGACGGTCGACGAAGCCAACAGTGCGATCGGCATGATCCTCGCCACCGGCGGCGTGCCCGCGGTGGTGCGGGAGTGCCTCACGGCCGTGCAGCACGACCTGTTCGAACTCGGCGGGGAACTCTGCATCCCCGGGCACAGCGCGGTGCGCGGCGAATTCATCGTCCGCCTCGAACAGCAACTGGACGCCTTCAACCGGGACCTCCCTGCACTCGAGGAATTCATCCTGCCGGGCGGCGGGCCTGCCGCGGCGGCCGCGCACCTGGCGCGCACCGTTGTGCGCCGCGCCGAGCGGCGGGTCGCCACCCTCGCTGCCGTCGAAGCCGTGCGGCCGGAGGTCCTGCATTACCTGAACCGTCTCTCGGACCTGCTGTTCGTGCTGGCCCGCGTGCTCGCCCGCGCGGAAGGCGGCCGCGAGGTTCTCTGGCAGCGGGATCGCTGACGAGCCTCGGGTTCCCGCGGACTACAGCGTCCAGCCGTACAGCGTCAGTGCGGCAATGACGACTACCCAGATCAGCAGCTGCCGGAAGACCAGCCGGTTCGCTGCCGAGGCGCCGCGAACGCCGCGTTCGGCCGGCGGCTCCGTCTCGTCCTCGTCGAAGGCCATCGCGCCCAGCCCCACCCGCGCGAGCAGCAGTTCGTTCCTGGCCGCGACGGCCTCGCCGGCCGCCGCCGGCATGCCGCGCCATGCCTGCAGCGCGCCGTCGAAGTGGCCCGCCACGCCATAGCCGATGGCCGTGAGCCGCGCCGGCAGCCACGCGAGCCAGGCGTGCAGCTCGATGGCCGCTCCGTGCACGGCCGCGATCGCGAGGGTCTCCGCATCGCCGGCCACGGGCGCGGGCGCGGCTGGATGTGGCAACGCCGTTATGACGGCGCGGCGCCGCATCAGGTCGGTCACGCGGTACGCCCACGCGCCGAGCGGCCCGAGCGGCCCGAGGACGACGAACCAGAAAATCACGGCGAAGAGGCGGTTGTTTGCCTGCACGAATACCGCGGACTCGACCGTGCGCATGCGGTCGAGCGGTTCGTAGGGCAAGTCGCCCTCGACCAGTGCGCCTGCCGCCACCCGGATTGCGTCCTCGTCGTCGCGCTCGATCGCCTTGCAGTATTCGTCGACATCCTCGCCGATGTCATTCGGACCCAGTGAAAAGAACAGCACGACGATCGCCAGTATGAGATAGGGGAAGCCCAGCAAGGCATCGCCGAGCGCGAAGGTCACGACGGCGACGGGCAGGACGAGTGCGAGGCCGAGCAGGAGGACCGGCACGAGCGGCGGCCAGTGCGCAAAGCCCTGCATGCGCAGGAAACCCGCATCGATGCAACGATCCAGCCACGGCATGCGCCGCCAGTGAAACCACTGTGTCGCCAGGCGCTCGATCACCAGCGCTGCGAGTAGGGCGATGAGGTTCATCCAAATCCTTCGTACAGCTTGAGCCAGTCGAATGCCGGGCCCGGGTCGGTCTTGCGCCCGGGCGCGATGTCGCTATGTGCCGCCAGTTCCCGGTTCGTGATCGAAGGATAGGCGCGACGAAGCGCGACGACAACTTGCGTCAGGACCGGGTACTGCCGGTCGTCGTACGGAACGTGATCCTCGCCTTCCAGCTCGATGCCGATGGAGAAGTCGTTGCAGCGCGAACGGCCGCGAAATTGCGAAGGGCCGCAATGCCACGCACGCCGGTCGAAGGACACGAACTGGACGAGTTCGCCGTCGCGCCGGATGAGCAGGTGCGCCGACACTTCGAGACCGCGGATGCCGGCGAAATAGGGATGCGCGTCCCAGTCGAGCCGGTTCGTGAACAGCGCCTCGATCTCCGGGCCGCCGAACACGCCCGGGGGCAGGCTGATGCCGTGGACGACGATGAGCGACGGACGCTCGGCACCCGGCCGATCGTCGTGGTTCGGACTCGCCACCCTCCGCGCGGGCGCGATGAGGCCGGTGGCCGTGTCGACCGTGAACTCAGCCGGCACGGCGGGCGGTCTTCAGGCAAGATAAGCGGCACATGAACGCGAGGCTATTTGTTTCCGACCGGCTCGGCAACGGCCCGGACCTCCGTCTCGCGGGCGAGAAGGCGCACTACGTCGGGCGGGTGCTGCGACTCAAGGTGGGCGACGCACTGCATGTCTTCAACGGTGACGACGGCGAGTGGCGGGCGACGGTTGCCGCCATGACGCGGGATTCTGTGCTCCTCGAGGTCGGCACCGAGGTCGCTGTCGCGACGGAATCGCCGCTGCGCGTCCACCTGGTCCAGGGCGTATCGCGCGGCGAGCGCATGGATTTCGTTGTGCAGAAGGCGACGGAACTCGGCGTGAAACGCATCACGCCCGTGTTCACCGATCACGGCGTCGTGAAGCTCGACGCGCAGCGTTCGGCGAAACGGCGCGAGCACTGGCAGCGGATCGCCGAGAGCGCCTGCGAGCAGTCGGGCCGCGTGCGGCCGCCGCTGGTCGACGCGCCGCTGCCGCTCAACGACTGGTTCGGGGCGGGCTATGCCGCGGACAGCGTACAGCTCGTACTCACACCGGACGCGCGCGCTGCGCTCACGGCGGTGGCATTGCCCCGGCCCAAGCTTTGCCTGCTCGTAGGCCCGGAGGGCGGATTCAGCGAACGGGAGCGCGCGGACGCGGGGGCCGCCGGCTTCAGCGCCGTCGCGCTCGGGCCGCGCATATTGCGCACGGAATCGGCGGCGCTCGCGGCGGTCGCCGTGGCCCAGGCCTTGTGGGGGGATCTCGGCCGCGTTCCGTAGGTTCGTTGTCAGCGCGCTGCCGGCGGCGCCTACAGCGCGAGCAGCGCGATGTAAGTGAACGCGCCCCCGAGGTAGCCGAGCAGCGCCAGCAAGCTGACGTTCCGCAGGTACCAGAAGAAGTCGATCTTCTCCATGCCCATCGCCGCCACGCCGGCCGCCGACCCGATGATCAGGCAGCTCCCGCCCGTCCCGGCGCAGTACGCGAGCAACGACCAGAAGCGCCCGTCCACCGTGAAGTGGCCAAGCCACCCGGCCTGTTCGCCCGCCGCCGCCAGCTCCCCCGGCGTCACCAGCGGGTACATCTTCATCGACCCGGCGACCAGCGGCACGTTGTCGACGACCGCGGAAATGAGGCCGATGGCGATGTTGATGGCGTAGATGTTGCCGAGTTCCTCGGCGAGGAACTGGCCCACCTGGGCGAGATGGCCGGCCGTCGACAGGCAGGACACGGCGAGCAGGATTCCCAGGAAGAACAGGATCGTCGTGGTATCGACGCGCTGCAGGACGCCCGCGATCGAGAGCGGCCGCTTGTGCTCGGCATTCTTGCTGCCGTGCAGGAGTTCCGTGACCACCCACAGCACGCTCAAGCCGAACAGCATGCCCATGTACGGCGGCAGGTGCGTCACCGTCTTGAACACGGGGACGAACAGCAGGGCGCCGATCCCGAGCCCGAACACCAGCTTGCGTTCGAAGGCGGTCACCCTGTCGTGGTTGCCCTCCGTAACTGCCGCGGTCTCGGTGACGCCGATCTCCCCTTTGAGGCGGAAGCTAAGCACCACGAGCGGCACGAGCAGGCACACGAGGCTCGGGACGAGCAACTGTTTCATGATCGACAGGGTGGTGATCTGGCCGCCGATCCAGAGCATCGTCGTCGTGACGTCACCGATCGGCGTCCACGCGCCGCCGGCATTGGCGGCGACCACGACCATGCCCGCGTAGAACCAGCGCTCGTGGTTGTCGCTGACGAGCTTGCGCAGGAGCGAGATCATGACGATCGTGGTCGTCAGGTTGTCGAGCACCGCCGACAGGAAAAACGTTATGAAACCGAGTACCCACAGCAGCATGACCTTGTTGCGCGTCGTGATGCGGTCAGTGATGACTTTGAAACCCTCGTGCGCGTCCACGAGCTCGACGATGGTCATGGCTCCAAGGAGGAAGAACAGGATCTCCGCAATCTCGCCCAGGTGGTGCCGGACTTCGTGGGCCGTGTCCGCGTCGACGCCGAGGACCAGCACCGTCCAGGTGAGCACCGCCGTGAGGATGGCGGACGCAGCCTTGTCGATCCCGATGCGATGCTCGAATGCGATCATCAGGTAGCCGACTACGAATATGACCGCGACCAGTGCGTACATGGAAGGACTCGCTATGGCGGGAGATCGGGATTCCGGGCAATCGGGCTCGATGGCTTAATTGCCCGTGCCGCAGTTCGTGAAACCGGGAAGTGCTGCGGCCACGAAGTTTGCGCGCAGCATAGCATCGATGCCGAATTGCCGGATAGCCGGGCGTGGGGTTTGCTGGCGCCAGCCGGTCCTCCGCCATGGCGGTCGCCGCAGCGCTTTCGCAGCGCCATTGCGCCCGGACCCGGGCTGGCAGACACTGGCGGCCACCGCATCCCCGGTTCCGCCGATGACGACAGCAAAAACCATGCAGCTTCGGGACCTTACTCTCATCACGGTCTCCGCGATCCTGCTGCTGGAAACCCTGTCGTCGACCGCGGCCATCGGCACTTCCAGCCTGTTCTGGTGGGTTTTCCTCGGCCTGAGCTTTTTCCTGCCCTACGGGCTCATGAACGCGGAAATGGGCACGACCTACCCGCAGCAGGGTGGCATCTACG
>DASUOE010000016.1:0-3568 GCA_036276805.1 Woeseiaceae bacterium
TGAAGAACCCGGCCATCGTGCGCAACCGCCTGAAAGTGGAATCGGCCGTCGGCAACGCGAAGGCCTTCCTCGCGGTGCAGGAGGAGTTCGGCAGTTTCAGCGACTACATCTGGGGCTTCGTCGACGGCAAGCCGATCCGCAACCGCTGGCGACGCAACGGCGACGTTCCCGCCACCTCGCCCGAATCGGACGCGCTCAGCAAGGACCTGAAGCAGCGCGGCTTCCGCTTCGTCGGCAGCACGATCATCTACGCGCACATGCAGGCGACGGGCATGGTGAACGACCACCTCGTAACCTGCTTCCGCTACGACCAGTGCCGGTAGGAGCGGCGTGTAGGCGCGGCGGTAACGCCGCGAATCGAATGCGGCCGCATGCCACGGCGTTGTCGTCGCGGCCGGACAGCACGAACCGTTCGCGGCCTGACGGCCGCTCCTGCGGCTGCGGGGCCTGACTTCGCCGCCGGCTACCGCCACGCGACCCGCCCGCGCCGGTGTGGCCTTGCAATCGTCCCCGAGTCGCCGGATCATTCCGGCGGGGAAAAATCACTACAAAACAAGGGGAACGGCCATGTCAGATCAAGCTGCCGCCGTGCGGCCCGATACGGCATTCTGGATCATCGGCGTCGTCGCACTGCTCTGGTACCTCTTCGGCCTGTACATTTACTACATGGGCGTGACCGCGACGCCCGACGAGCTCGCGGCCATGATGACGCCCGCCCAGGTGGCGGTATTCGCGGCCACTCCGGCCTGGGTCACGAGCGCCAACGCCATCGCGGTGACCGCCGGCGTCATAGCCTGCATCCTCATGCTCCTCTGCAACAGCCTCGCGGTGCCGTTTTTCGCGTTGTCGCTGATCGCGGCCGTCGTCCAGGACATCTACGTGTTCTTCATGTCCGACTCCCTCGATGCATTCGGCCTGCAGCCGGTGGTGATCCAGGGATTCGTGCTCGTCATAGGCGTGTTCATGCTGATGTATACGCGCAGGAAAAAGACCCAGGGCGTCCTCACCTGACGGCGGCCGCCGGGCGTGCCGGGACGGCGTGGCGGGACAGGACATTACGATCGACTGAGCGACGAGGAGCTCGTCCGCCTCTGTAACGAGGGCGGACGCGAGAGCGCCACGGCGGCGTTTGCGGCGCTGTATGCGCGGCACAAGGACTTCGTCGTGCGGGTCGCGCTGCGCTTCGTGCCGGACGCCGATGCGGCGCTCGACGTGCTGCAGGAGACGTTCGGTTACCTGCTGAAGCGCTTCCCGCCGCCCGGCCCCGGCCTCACGCTCTCCGCAAAGCTCACGACGCTGCTCTATACGGTGGCGAAAAATACGGCAATCGACGTCCGGCGCAGGACGGACCGCTTCCGCGGCGCCGACGCCGTCGAGCCCGACAGCCTGCCGGCCGACGATGACCGGTCGGCTGCGGGTGCGGGTCTCGACTTGCATCCGCTCCTTGCCACCCTCAGCGAGGAGCGTCGCGAGGTGCTGCTGCTGCGCTTCGTGGACGACCTGTCCCTGCAGGAGATCGCCGCGGCGCTCGGTATTCCGCTCGGCACCGTCAAGTCGCGGCTGCACCTGGCGGTGAAGGCATTGCGGGAGTCGCCCGAGGCGAAAAAGTTCTTCGCGCCGTGAACCTTTCGGCGCGCTGCCGCGCTTAACGGACATGGAGCCAGGAACGACACCCGGAGACTTCGACGACGAGAGCCTCGACCGCGGGGATCCCGACGGCGGGCGGCTGCCGGCGGCTCTGGTCGAGCGGCTGAAAGCCTCGGACCGGGCCCTCCCCGTGCTGACGGCGCGGGTGGACCGCGAGATGCTTGCGGCGGCCGAACGGCAGTTCGCCGGCCGGCGGGCGGAGCCGCGCCGGCTGCCGGTCTGGGCGGGGCTTGCCGCCGCGCTCCTCGTCGGGTTGTTCGTCGCGCGACCGTGGCTCGAGCCCGTGCAGGACAGCCCGCTCGACGGCAACCTCTACACCGATGTCGACGGGTCCGGCCGGGTGGATATCGCGGACGTGCTGGCGCTGGCGCGGGCACGCGGCGCCACCGGGAAGCAGGCCGCGGACCTCGACGCCTTTGCCCGGCGAGTCGTGGCGCTCGCCCCGGAAGGGTCGTCGTGAGCGGGCTGCGCCCCGTGCTCCATCCGCGCCATGCGCTCCGGCTGGCAATGGTGCTGGCCTGCTCTCTCCTCGCGCCGGCGCAGGCCGCCGAGCCCGTGCGCTTCGCGGCGCTCGACATCTGGCTCGAGGCGCCTGCCCCGGTCGCTGCCTGGCAGTTCGAACTTCGCGACGGCAGCGCTGCGATGCAGGTCGTCGGCGTGGAGGGCGGCGACAGCGCGGCGTACCCGGATGCGCCGTACTACGACCGGGATGCCGTCGCCGCGGGCGTCGCCGACCGCATCGTCGTCGCCGACTATTCGCTCGAGCCGGCGTCGCGCCTGCCGCGCGGGCGTACGCGCGTCGCCACCGTGCACGTCATGCTGCCGGCCGCGGCCGAGCCCGATTTCCAGCTGATCCTCGTCACCGCAACGACGCACGACGGCCGGCCGCTCGACGCGGCCCTGGGCTTTGCCGTGCGCCAGGGGAGTGCACCATGAGAACGAACCGTAATGCCTTCCGCCGGGCTCTCGCGACCTGCCGGCTCCGGCAACTCATCCCCCTCGGCGCGGCGCTGGCAGTCGTCGTGAGCTGCGCGTCCGGGGATGTTGCGCAGGAGGAAGCACCGCCCGCACCATCATCGGCGGCGCGAGATTCCGGGCTGGAGGAAATCGTGGTGACGGGGGCCCGCGCATCGCACAGGCGAGTGGGTCGCGCCGGCCGGCATCGCGAGTCGGCGCCGGCGCCGAGTCTCGCGGCGGCGCCTTACGGACCCGCCGAGCAGGCAGGCCTGCCGCCCCTGCATTCCGACGAGGAACTCTGGGTCATTGCAACGCCCGCCACTGACGACGACGCGGCGCCGGCCGACACCGGGCCGGGCTCCGGCGCCATGCTCGCGAGCTTCGCCGACGAGATCGATCCCGCGACCGGCGGAGCGCGCGAGGTCCCGCTGCCGCTCGAACACACGGCGGTCAATGCCCGGATCGGCGGCTACGTCAGTACCGTCGACGTGCGCCAGAGGTTCACGAATCCCTTCGACGAGAAGATCGAGGCCGTCTACCTGTTCCCGCTGCCGGAGAAAGCGGCCGTCACCGAGTTCGTGATGGCGATCGGCGAACGGCGGATCCGCGGCATCCTGCGCGAGAAAGAGGAAGCGCAGGCGGTATACGACGCCGCGCGGGCGCAAGGCTACCGGGCCAGCCTGCTGGTGCAGCACCGACCCAACGTCTTCGAGCAGAAGGTCGCGAACATCGAACCCGGCCACGCCATCGACGTCGACATACGTTACTTCCACACGCTCGCCTACGTCGACGGCTGGTACTCCTTCGAGTTCCCGACGGTCGTCGGCCCTCGCTACAACCCGCCCGGCAGCGCCGACCCGCTCGTGGCCGTCCCGCGCGGGACCGCCGGCGGGAGCAGCGACGGCAGTGCCGCGACGTCCGTCCCTTACCTGCGGCCGGGCGAGCGCTCCGGGCACGACATCAG
>DASUOE010000017.1:0-7763 GCA_036276805.1 Woeseiaceae bacterium
GTCCTCGGCGTAGTAGAACGTCTCGAGCGGCCGGATCTCGGTCGTGACGGCGCCGTATCCGGCTGCTTTCAGTTCGGCCTGATAGGCTCTGCGGGAACGCTCCGCGGCGGACTGCTGGGCGGCGGAGGTCGTATACACGGCCGAGCGGTACTGCGTGCCGACGTCATTGCCCTGCCGCATGCCCTGCGTCGGGTCGTGAGATTCCCAGAAGATGCGGAGCAGATTCTCGAAACTCGTCTTAGCCGGATCGAACACCACGAGCACCACTTCCGTGTGGCCGGTGCGGCCTGAACAGACTTCGCGATACGTGGGGTTCGGCGTTATGCCGCCGGCATACCCGGCAGCGGTCGTGAACACGCCGTCCGTCTGCCAGAAGCGGCGCTCCGCGCCCCAGAAACAGCCGAGGCCGAACACGGCCTGCTCGAGGCCGGATGCGAACGGGCCGGTGAGGGGCGCTCCACTGACGTAATGGGTGTCGGGCACGGGCACAGGGTCGCTGCGCCCCGGCAGGGCGTCGCCGGCGGTGGGCAGGTTCAGTATCTTGTCGGTCTTCATCGTCACTCCTTCGGGCGGCGCGGCTGTTCGTCGCGCGGCAGCGAATCGCGGAGACCCTGCAACAGTCTCGCTAATAGGCGGCTGCGTGGCGCGATCCGCGCCGCGGTATGTTCACGATCCCGTCGACGCTCTGGAAACGCACCGGGAGCGACTGGGTGCGGCCGCCGTCGGTCGCACGGTAAACGGCGAAGTGCAGATGCGGCATCGCGCTGTGGCCGGTGTTGCCGGACAGGCCGATGCGCTGCCCGCGGGCGACGGTGTCGCCTTCCTCGACGAACGCGCCGTCATGCTTCAGATGGTAGTACTCGCCCGTCGTGCCGTCACCGTGCAGCACGACGATGTAATTCGCATAGCGGCCGCAGCCGTCTTCCCAGCAGCCGCGGTCATTCGACTCCACCACACGTGCCACGACACCCGTCCGCGCGGCGTGCACCGGCGTGCCTACGGGCATGTTGAAGTCGACCGCGTACTCCTCGAGACCGCGGTGGCTGAAGCGCGACCCGTAACCCTGCAGGACCGGCCATGCACGACCCTCTTCGTACGGGAAGGCGTAGAGGTGATCGTCGTCGTGATTCGCGTCCATGTCGCCGATCGTCCAGTCGACGTCGAGGCTGTAGCCGCGGGCCGGCAGCACGGCGGCACGCTGCGTCTCGAGCGGCGCCAGCGTGTCGGTCACCGTCGCCGCGTCGCCACGGGCACCCGCGCGGGCCCGAACGTTCAGCGTGTAAGTGACCGGGAAGGAGCGCAGGTTCCGGGCATAGATTTCGATGGCATCGCCGGCACGCACTTCGTCAAGGCATATCCAGCCGTCCTTGCAGCCCGCCGTGCCTGCCGCCGCCGACAGCGCGAGCCCTGCGAGCAGGCCGGCGAGCAGGACGTGCGGGCTGCCGGGCGCCAACTGCCTACTCGGTCTCGGCATCGGCGGACGTCAGCCTCTCGTCCAGATCGTCCTGGAGATAGAAGAAGCGGTGCGTCAGCAACTGGTCATTGCTGTCGACCGGCTCGCCGTCGACAAAGCGCGGCCGGAATATACGGTCGCGCAGTTCCCGCACGACTTCGTTCGCCATGTCCTCGAACACCGGGGGATTCAATTCGACGATATCCATGCTCGACATCCTGCCGCGCGCACTGACGTCATACGAAGCGATGACGGTGCCTTCGCGGACATCGCTCTGGGCGAGCTGCCGTTCCGTGCGGCTTGCCTGCCCGACATATTGCGGGATCGGGTCCTCGTTCAGCACATGCACCTGCTCCAGTTCGGCTTGCCGCACGCGCAGGCGGTCCGGGTCCGTCGACAGGAAGTCCCAGGCATCCCGGTAGGCGCGCCGCGCGCGGCTCGCATCCGCCCGGAAGGTGTAGTAGTCCGCCAGCGCGAGCATCGTGTCGGCCTGGATCCGCCAGTCCGAATCCGGACTTTCTTCCGCAATCCGGAGCGCACGCTTGAAGTAGATCTCGCCGGACGCCACGGCCGCCGCCTGGAACGACGTCGGGTCGTTGACGTCGATGTAGTAATAAGACTCCGCCAGCTTGATCAGCGGCTCGATGAGCGTGATGTCGACGTCGCCGCGCGACTCCTCGATGATGCGAATCACGCGCCGGTAAGTCGCGCGCTCGTCGAGGACATAGCCGGTGCGCCGCTGCCAGGCCGCCCGCCGCATGAGCGGCGGCACGAGATTCATCGAGTCGCCCTCGAGATGCCGAAGGTTCAGGGCGTAGATCATGTCCTGCGTGTTCTTGGCGTCTTCGAGGGTACCCATGCGCAGCTGGGTCTCGGCCAGAGCCTCGAGGATCGGCAGCTGGTCGAGGTTGTGCGGCCCCTCGTTGACATGGCTGACGTGCATGGCCTGCCGGTAGGTGTCCATTGCCTCGTCCGGCCGACCGCTCTCGAGTTGCGCGGCGCCGAGCCCGCGCAGCGGGTTGATGAGCCGCGCGCTCAGCTGGTCTTCGTTCGTCTTGTAGATGTCGATCGCCGCCAGGAAGTTCTGCTTCGCCGCCTCGTAGTCCTTGGTGTCGTACTGCACGGCGCCGAGATTCGTCAGTGCCTTAGCTGTCTCATTGGAACCGGGTCCGTCGAGTCCGATCGCGATCTCGACGGCGCGCTTGGCCGCATTCTCTGCCTCCGGAAGCAGACCGGCCTCGCGGTATTCCTGGAAACGGTTGAACGCGAGTTCCAGGCGTTCGCGATCGCTGAGCGCCGGGTCCTCGAACGGGTCGCGGGGCG
This sequence comes from Woeseiaceae bacterium, assembly GCA_036276805.1. Taxonomy (GTDB): domain Bacteria; phylum Pseudomonadota; class Gammaproteobacteria; order Steroidobacterales; family Woeseiaceae; genus UBA1847. The sequence goes on from DASUOE010000017.1 coordinate 2,777, forward strand.
GGCCCACTGCCGGCGCGGGTTCGGTCGCCCCGCCCGTGGCCGGATCCTCGGCGACCGGCACAGCCTGGTCGAGAACCGTGATGGCCTCGTCGTTGGCGGGAACGCCCCCGGGCGCTTCGGCCAGGTCGTCCGTTTCGCCGGCGTCCGGCGGGCGCTCGGCGGCCACGTCGGCATCGCCGTCGGCATCGCCGTCGGCCACGCCTCCGGTTCCGGGCGCAGCCGCTTCGGCCGCATCGCCGTTCGTGGTCGATACGCCTGCGTCGTCGGCCTCATCGTCGGCCTGGTCATCGGCAACAGGCCCGGGTCCGGTCCCGGTTGCCGCGGGCGCGGCGAGCTCAGTCGTGCCGCCGGGCGGCTCTCCGTCCCCGTCGTCCTGCGCGACGGCAAGCGGCGGCGCCAGGAGCGCGGCCAGGGCGGGAAGGCACGCGAAACTTGCGGATTTCCGTCTGGATTTCCCTATTGGCTTCATGGAGTTCGTCGTTGACGTAATGCTGCGGAACTCTGCATAGGACCCGGCGTCCGGCGGCAAGTTCGGGTGCCTGCCTGCCGGTGCCCATCACTATACCTGCTGCGCAAGGCCGACAGGGAGCTGCAGGAGTTCGTGCCGGCGCGGCGCCGGCACGGGCGCCGCACGGTCAGAAGCCGAGGCCCAGCTGGCGCCGGCCGGGTGCCTCGAAGCGGTTGCAGTCGAGCGACTCGTCCAGGGCGCGGAGGCGGCCGCCGGTGCCGAGCCCGTGGCGCCTGCAGGCGGCGCGAAACCGCTGGCCGATGAGTTCCGCGTAAGGTCCGCGACCGCGCTGGCGCACGCCGAAGCGCGAGTCATAGTCGCGGCCGCCGCTTGCCTGCCGGACGAGGCTCATGACGTGCTGCGCCCGGTCGGGAAAATGCTCCTCCAGCCACTCGACGAACAGGTCGCGAACCTCGTGCGGCAGGCGCAGGAAGATATAGTGTGCCCCGCTGGCGCCCGCCGCGGCGACGCGCTCGACGATGCCCTCGAGTTCAGCGTCGTTGATGGCGGGAATCACCGGCGCGACCAGTACGCTCACGGGCACCTTGCGTGCAACGAGCGCCTCGATCGCGCCAAGGCGCATTTCGGCGGCCGGCACCCGCGGCTCCATGATGCGCTTCAGCTTCGCGTCGAGCGTCGGAATGCTGATGGCCACCGAGCACAGCCGCTCCGCCGCGAGCCGTTCGAGCAGATCCGCATCGCGCAGCACGAGGTGACTCTTGGTGATGATGCTGACCGGGTGGCGGTGACGCACGAACAGCTCGAGCAGGGAACGGGTCACGCGTGTCGTCTTTTCCGCCGGTTGGTAAGGGTCCGTGTTCGCTCCGAGCGTAATGGGCTCACAGGCATACCCGGGCTTCTCCCACTCCGCCAGCAGGCGCTCGGCGGCGTTCGGCTTGTAGAAGATCCGCGTTTCGAAATCGATGCCGGGCGACAGGCCGAGATAGCTGTGCGATGGCCGCGCATAGCAGTAGATGCAGCCGTGCTCACAGCCCTGGTAGGGGTTGATGGAGCGGTTGAAAGGGATATCCGGTGAGTCGTTCTTCGTGATGATGGACGCGGCGCGCATCCCGGTGAGCACCGTCTCCGGGCGGCGCGCGGCCCGGGCCGCCGCCTCCTCGGCCTCGTACTCCACGGGACGCACCTCGAAGCGGCCGTCCCGGCCGGAAACGGCGCCCCGGCCTTTATGCGCGTGGGTGTGTACGGGCTTCGGAACGTCGGTCATCGGTGCGGGCAGTAACTGTATGCATGTACAGTACCCGCCCGCGGCCGGCCGGTCAATGCGGGCCGCCCCGCGCCGGTCAGTCGGCCTTCTCCCGGACCAGGTGCACGTGGCGCTGCGGGAACGGGATGCTTATGCCGAGGTCGTCGAAGCGCTTCTTCACCGCTTCCACGAGGTCGAAATGGACGTTCCAGTAGTCGTCCGTCCTCACCCAGGGCCGGCAGGCGAACTTGACGCTGCTGTCGCCGAGTTCCAGCACGGCGATCGTGCACGGCGGATCCGCCAGGATGCGGTCGTCCGCCGCCACGAGCTCGGTCAGCGTTCTTTTCACGTTGTCGAGGTCGTCCGCATAACTCACACCGAATACGAGATCGACGCGCCGCGTCTCGTTGGCCGAGTAGTTCGTGATGACGTCGCCCATCACCTGCCCGTTCGGCACGATGACGCGCTTGTTGTCCGGCGTCTTGAGGATCGTGGTCAGGATCTGCACCTCCTCGACCGTACCGGACACGCCGGCCGCCTCGATGTAGTCGCCGGCCTTGTAGGGCCGGAAGAAGACGATGAGTACGCCCGCCGCGAAGTTCGACAGCGACCCCTGGAGCGCGAGCCCGATCGCGAGGCCGGCGGCGCCGAGTACGGCGACGAAGGACGTCGTCTGGACACCGAGCGTCCCGAGCGCCATCAGGATGACGACGACGAGGAGCACGATCCGGACGATATTGCAGATGAAGGACTCGAGCGTCGGTTCCACGGCGTGCCGCCGCATGGACCTGCGCATGCCCGACACGACGAACCGGATTGCGATCCGGCCGATCACGAAGATCGCGATGGCCGCAGCGAGGCCGACCAGGAAGTCGAGCCCCTCCACCTGCGCCCACTCGAGCACGGAATCGACGTTGATGTCGGCGATCATCGGCTCGGCGGCTTCCGCCGCCGCGTCTGTGTCTGCAGCCATGCTGAGGTCCTTTACCTGGGCATTAACTTCCGGCCGTCATTGCGGTTCGACGAGCGGACCCGGCCCGGCTGGCTTGCCCGCCGGGCGGAAGCGGAACAGCCGATACGGGCTGGCCGCCGCGATATGTGCGCGTGATTGCAGCACGAGCTCCGGGAGCGCGCTGTCGGCCACATACAACCAGTCCTCCGGCCCGAAGGCAAGGCCGTCCGGCCAGCGCAACCGTGTCGATCGCAGCAGCGTGCGGAGTTCGCGGTCGTTGCCGACAACATACACGGCGTTGTGCTCGACGTCGGTCACGAACAGGTTGCCGTACGGATCCAGCGCGAACCCGGCGCTGAGCGGCTTCCGTGCGTAGGCCTCGACCCGGCTGCCGAGGACTTCGGCGGTGAGTGCCTGGTTCTCGAGATCGGCAAGCCGGACCCGGTGGACCGTGGAGCCGCTCTGCGCGCCGAAGTACAGCCACTCGGGCCCGAGCGCAATGCCGTCGACGCCGCCCTTCAGGCTCACCAGGCCGCCCAGGTAGGTGAGCGCGCGGTCGCCGGCCTTGACGACGTAGCCCTCCGCCGAAACGGCGGGATGCCCTTCGAGCACGCGCCGGGCCGTACCGCTCGCCACGTCGTACACGATGAGCGCGGGCGACTTGCGCCAGAAACTCGTGTCCGCGATCACTATCGTGCCGCCGTCGGCACTGACGCGCAGGTCCTGCAAAAACGAGCCCATCGGCGCGACCTCGGGCACGAGGACCTGGTCCCGCAGCACCGTATTGGTTGCGAGGTCGAAGGCGACGAGGCGTGGCTCGCGCAGCCCGTGATTGCCATGATCGATGGTCCAGAGCCTTTCCCGGGCGTCGATCGTGATCCCGAGGACAGAGTCGAAGAGTCCCAGTTGTGTGCCGACGTCGGGATAGGGGACGGAGGCGCCCTCGACGAATTCGAGCAGGCGGTTGCCCCGCGGCCGGGCTTCGGGATGGACCGTGAAAAACACGCGGCCCGTCGCGCTCACCGCTACGTTGCCTACCGGCTCGGCGTAAGCGAGCACTTCGTGGAGGTCCGATTCGTCGAGCACCGGTGGCGTCGACAGGTCGGGGTACTCCTCGCCGCCGCCATAAGCGAGCCTCACCACTACCGCTGCCACGACGGCCAGCAGCAGGATGAACAGCACAATGTTCCGCATCGTCGGCCGCTCCGCCCGTCGATCAGTGCCGCCAATGATAACGCCGATGGATCGCAGGCGCCGCCGGGGCCGCTTACCGCAGGGCCAGCGCCCAGGCCGCCGCGACGAACAAGCAGGCGACGGCACCGGCCACTGCCTGGACCCGGCGCTTGCGAAACTGCGCGCCGAACGGCACGAGCAGCATGCCGCCGGCGAATCCGCACACGAAGCCCATCACGTGGGCGCCGACGTCGACGTGGTTGTCCGCGTCGCCGCCGCCCATGCCGGTATAGGCGAGCAGGGCGATGCCGCCGACGATCGGGCCGAGCCGGAAGACCCAGCGTTCCTGCGACATCAGCCGTGCATGCCAGACGTACCCGGCGACGAGCCCGAGGGCCGCGAAGACGGCCGTCGATGCCCCGATCGAGCGGTGCATCGAGGCGAGGAGCAGAGTGTTGACGAGATTTCCCGCCGCAGCGCACGCGAGGATCGCGAGCCACGCGACGCCGGGCCCGAGCAACCGCCCGGCCAGCAGGCCGAAAAACGAGCCGAATACCAGGTTGCCGGCGAGGTGCGCGAGGTCGGCATGCAGTGTCAGCGCGGTGACGAGCCGCCACGCTTCGCCGTCGCGGATCAGCGCGCCGTCGATACGACCGGCCGCGTACCAGTCCGCGCCGAATGCCCCGCGCCCCGCAAGCCACGCAACGGCAAAGAGCACCGCAAGGTAGGCCAGGATGCCGGGCAGGGCGTCGGACCGTTCCGCGTCCGTCACCGCGCGCGGCATCGCCGGCGGGTTCTCGTCCGCATACAAGCGCAGTTCGCGCACGGCATCCATGGACTGCGCCGCCGGTACGAGCAGCACGAATCCGGCGGCGTCGTGTACGACGCGGTGCGGGATGTTGCGGGATGCGAGCACGAGCGCGTGCTCGTTGCACAGCGGCGCGGCCGGGCTCTCGTACACTACCCGCCAGTCTATGCCGGCTTCCGTCACCAGGTCACCGTCATCGTTACAGGATCGGCGCCAGGAGCCGCGCGAGGCTGACCTTCAGCTGCCACCAGTAACTGCGCCGGCCGAGTTCCTCCGGGTCGAGAGGTTCGCCGTGACCGAAATCGTCGAGCAGCATTTTCTCGACTCGCGATGCGAATGCCC
>DASUOE010000018.1:0-12834 GCA_036276805.1 Woeseiaceae bacterium
CGGGTGCCCGTCGCGGGCGAGCCCATCGAGATCGGCCCGGCGGAGGACTTCGAGATGGAGGACGCCGGGGGTTCGCGCAGCTGGCTCGTCGGTCTCGTCGCGCTCCTCCTCCTGCTCGGGTTCGCGGTGTATCAGTTCGGCTTCTCGGATCGCTACCCGTACGACGAACAGGTGCAGGCCTGGTTCGAAGAGCAGCTCGCTGCCTTCCGCGACGATGCCCCGGCGGAGGGCGAGGCGGCCGGGCCCGTCGATCCCGATGCCGCGACGAGCCCCGAGGAGGACATCGTCGACCTGCCGGCCGACGAAGGTCCGCCGATTGCGGGCGTCGGGGAGACGCCGCCGGGCGAGGCGGCGGCAGAGGCGGACGAGGCGGCGGAGGCGGCAGAGGGGACCGCTGATGCCGCTGCCAGTGATGCCGCTGCAGGGGACGCCGAGACGGCGCCGGATTCCGCCGGCGACGATGCCGCAAGCCGCCCGCCGGCAGACGTCGACGTCGTGCTGACGCCGGGCATTACGGAACCGGATCCGGTGGTCGTGACGCTCAGGGAAGACGAGCCGCCGACGGTCGTCGACCTCAAGCGCAGCGGCAACACCGACCTGCCGCTGCACTTGCGCATCGAGGAGGTCGGCTTTTCCGGCTACCAGTCCCCCTGGGCCGCGGGGCAGTACACCGTTTCGGCGTACGGTGACGTCGAAATTCCGGCAGGGCAGGATCGCGCACGCCTGTCGCTGGTCATGGCAAGCGACAAGCTGCGCGAGGCCGACCAGGTCTCGATGTTGCGCGTGCGTTCGGCGGACTCCACCACGACGCAGTTCGCGACGCTGGAAGTGCAACTCGAGGACGATGACCAGCGTGAATTCGAGTCGCGCCTGCCGACGAACACCATCGGTTTCGCCACGGATCAGGTCGTCGTACGCGAACGCGACCCTGTCGTGCAGATCGACGTGCTGCGTTTCAACCCGGACGATTCGCAGATCGTCATCGGTTACGTCGTGAGTGACATTACCGCAGAGGACGGCGAGGATTACTTCGCGCCCGGCGGCCATTCGGTGTCCTTCGGGCCGGGGCAGCGCTCGGCACGGCTCCTGATCCCGCTGGTGCAGGACACCGAACGCGAAGGCGACGAAGCGTTCAGCGTGGAACTCGCAGCGCCCGGCGCGGAGCCGGTACCGAATGTATACCAGCGCATCGTCATCATGATCCGGGACGACGAGCTCGCCATCCGTTAGTCTCTCCGGTACACCGGGCAAACCGATCATCGGCGCCGGCATTGCCCGCGAGCGTGCATTGCCGGTAGGCGTGAGCACCGGATCGAACGTCTGCGGGCAGGCACAGGAAAGGGGAATGGAAGAAAAGGAACTGCGGCGCTATTCGCGTGTTGTCGTCGACGGTAACGAGCAGGCGCCGAGCCGCGCCATGCTGCGCGCCGTGGGATTCACCGAGGAAGACTTCAAGCGCCCCCAGGTCGGTATCGCATCGACCTGGAGCATGGTCACACCCTGCAACATGCATATAGGCGGGCTCGCGGATCTGGCGGCACGGGCGGCCGACGCAGCAGGCGGCAAAGGCGTCATCTTCAATACGATAACGGTGAGCGACGGCATCTCGATGGGAACGCCGGGGATGCGCTATTCGCTGGTCTCCCGCGAGATCATCGCGGATTCGATCGAGGCCGTGGTCGGCGCCGAGGGCTTTGACGGCCTCGTCGCCATCGGGGGCTGTGACAAGAACATGCCGGCCTGCGTGATGGCCATGGCCCGGCTGAACCGGCCGGCAGTGTTCGTGTACGGCGGCACGATCCGGCCGGGCGCAGAGCGCCGCGACATCGTGTCGGTTTTTGAAGCCGTCGGTGCGGCGGCGGCCGGCAAGATCTCCGCTGCGGAACTCGGGGAGGTGGAGCGCACCGCGATCCCGGGCCCAGGCGCGTGCGGCGGCATGTACACCGCCAACACCATGGCGTCCGCCATCGAGGCGCTCGGCATGAGCCTCGCCAACAGTTCGGCACAGGAAGCCATATCCGACCAGAAGGCCGAGGACAGCCGGCAGGCGGGCGCCGCGGTCATGAACCTCATCCGCAGGGACATCAAGCCGCTCGACATCATGACGCGGGCGGCATTCGAAAATGCGATCACGGTCGCCATCGCCCTCGGCGGCTCGACCAACGCGGTGCTCCACCTGCTGGCGATCGCGCGCGAGGCCGGCGTTGAACTCACGCTCGACGATTTTTCGCGGATCGGCGCGCGCGTTCCGGTCCTCGCCGACCTGAGGCCGAGCGGCCGCTACCTGATGTCGGAACTGATCGCGATCGGGGGCATCCAGCCGCTGATGAAACGCCTGCTCGACCGCGGCCTGCTGCACGGCGACTGTCTGACCGTGACTGGCCAGACGCTCGCGGAAAACCTTGCCGGGGTACCGGACTATCCGGCGGGGCAGGAGATCGTCCGGGATTTCGGGACTCCGATCAAACCCGACAGCCATCTCGCCATCCTGTACGGGAACCTGGCACCGGAGGGCGCGGTCGCCAAGATCACGGGCAAGGAGGGCCTGCGTTTCGAGGGGATCGCCCGGGTCTTCCACTCGGAAGAGGCGGCTCTCGAGGCCATCCTCGCGAACCGGATCCGGAAGGGCGACGTCGTCGTGATCCGCTACGAGGGCCCGAAGGGTGCGCCGGGCATGCGCGAAATGCTGAGCCCGACGAGCGCGATCATGGGCGAGGGCCTCGGCGCCGACGTCGCGCTCATCACGGACGGGCGCTTCTCCGGCGGCAGCCACGGCTTCGTGGTCGGCCACGTGTCACCGGAGGCGGCCGTCGGCGGCCCCATTGCGCTGGTGCGCGACGGGGACCGGATCGTCATCGACGCGGTGCGCCGCGAGGTCAATGTCGCCGTTACCGAGGCGGAGTTCGCCGAACGGCGGTCGGCATGGCGGCGCCCGCCGTCGCCCGTGCGGACCGGGGTGCTCGCGAAATACCGGGCGGAGGTATCGTCGGCCTCCGAGGGCGCGGTCACGCGGCCGCCGGAATGGGGGGACTGACCGCGGTTCCTGCCGCGTGACGGGCCGGCGCCCGGGCGGCGCAATCAGCGAAAACTTGACGTTTGAGCGCAGGTTAGCTCTACTTTGCGCATATACCCTTCAGACACCCACGTAATGTGCCACGGCAGACCTTTAACGGATGCTAAAGAACCATTAGAACAGATGGCGCGCCAGAGGTGCGTGGGTGCCAATGGCAGGCGTACCGCGTAATATAAAACCCGGACCTTGCCAACGAACCCGCCTGGAATTCCTCGCGGGTTTTTTTTTGGACCAGCGGATCGCGGATCCGTCAGTCGGAGGCCGTTGACCTGCAGATGACCACCGAAGCGCCCTTCGAGGCGAGTGAGAAACTGGGCGCCCCGGCCGCGATCGCACGATCGCCGTGGGTGGTTCTCAAATTCGGCGGAACGAGTGTTTCGACGTCCCGTAACTGGGCGACGATCGCGGATGTCGTCAGGGCGCGGGTCGCAGACGGGTTACGACCCGTCGTAGTGCATTCGGCGTTGCAGGGTGTCTCGAACGCACTGCATGCGTTGATGGACGAGGCAATCGGCGGCGACCCGGAGCCCGGCGTGCACAGGATCCGGGAGCAGCATTTCGCGCTTGCCGCCGATCTCGGCATCGACGGACCTGCGCTCGTCGGCGACTACCTCCACGAACTCGAGCAGCTGCTTGCCGGCATCCGGCTGATACGCGAGGTGAGCAACCGGGTGCGCGTGCGCATCATGGCGCTCGGCGAGCTGATGGCGACGCGGCTCGGCGCCGCCTGGCTCGCGAAATGCGGGATCGACGTCGAGTGGATGGATGCGCGCGACCTGCTGGTGAGCGAAACCCGCAATGCATCGCAGCACAGCCGCAGCTATCTCTCGGCCGTCTGCAGCTACGATGCGGATCCCGGGCTTGCGCGCCAGCTGGCTGCGTGCGGCAAGGTCGTCCTGACACAGGGCTTCATCGCGCGCAACAGGAACGGGGAAACAGTGCTTCTGGGCCGCGGGGGTTCCGACACGTCCGCCGCCTACTTCGCCGCCAAGATCCAGGCGCGGCGGCTCGAAATCTGGACGGACGTGCCGGGCATGTTCAGCGCGGACCCCAGGCTTGTCCCGTCCGCGCGCCTGCTCGTCGCACTGCACTACGACGAGGCACAGGAGCTCGCGTCCGCCGGCAGCTCGGTGCTGCACCCGCGCTGCATCTCGCCGCTGCGGCCGCACGGCATACCGCTTTTCATCCGCAGCACGTCGTCGCCGGAAATCAGCGGCACCGTGATCGCCGCCGTCACGGAGGAAGTCGAGCCCCAGGTCAAGGGCATCTGTTCGCGCCGGAATATCACGCTGGTGTCGATGGACAGCGTCGGCATGTGGCACGAGGTCGGCTTTCTGGCGCGTGCCTTCGCGGTGTTCAGCGATCACGGGCTGTCCATCGATTTCGTGTCGACATCGGAAACGAACGTCACCGTTTCGGTCGATACCGCGGACGGTGCGTTTCCGGCGGACGTGCAGGAATCGCTGCTCGAGGAGCTGGCAACGTTGTGCCGGGTGCGGGTGGTCGAGCAGTGTGCAGCCGTGAGCCTCGTCGGGCGCAAGATTCGCACGATTCTGCCGCGCCTCGCGCCGGCCCTCGAGGTGTTCGAGGAAGAGAAGGTGCACCTGGTGAGCCAGGCGGCGAACGACCTCAACCTGAGCTTCGTCATCGGCGCGGATCAGCGCGAGCGGCTCGTCACCAAGTTGCATACCACCGTCATCCGCAAGACGGGCGGCAGCGCGGCATTCGGCCCGAGCTGGGAGGAATTGTTCGGCGGCGAAGCGAAGGCCCATGCCCGTCGTGAGGCCTGGTGGGTTCGGCGTCGCAAGGACCTGCTCGCCGTCGCGGCCGATCGGCTGAACGCTTACGTCTATGATCGTTCGAGCGTGCAGGAAGCGGCGCGCGGCCTGAAAGGGCTCGTGAACATCGATCGCGTGCTGTACGCCGTTAAGGCGAATTTCAACGCGGAACTCCTGCGCACGCTCGCGGCCGAGGGCATCGATTTCGAGTGCGTGTCCCCCGGGGAGGTCGAGTGGCTGCAGGCCGAGGTCCCCGGGCTCGGCGTCGACCGGATCCTGTTCACACCCAACTTTGCGCCGCGCGCCGAGTATGAGTGGGCCATCGCAGCCGGCCTGCGCCTGACACTCGACAACCTGCACCCGCTGCGAGAGTGGCCCGAGCTCTTTGCCGGTACGCGGCTGTTCGTCCGCATGGACCCGGGACAGGGCCGTGGTCACCACGAGCACGTGCGCACGGCTGGCGTGCATTCGAAATTTGGCGTGCCGGCCTTCGAACTCGACGAACTGGAGGCGCTGATCAGCGCCGCCGGCGCCGAGGTCGTCGGTATCCACGCGCACAGCGGCAGCGGCATCATCGATCCGGAGAACTGGCGCACCGTGGCGTCGGCGCTTGTCAAGGTCGCGGAGCGCTTCCCCGGAGTCGACACCATCGATCTCGGCGGCGGTCTCGGCGTGCCCGAGAAGCCCGGTGACAAGCCGTTCGACCTCGCGCGCCTCGACGAAACCCTGGCGGAAGTCCGGGCTGCCTATCCCCGGTATTCGCTGTGGCTCGAACCGGGCCGCTATCTCGTCGCGCGCGCCGGCGTGCTGCTGACGCACGTGACACAGGTGAAAGGCAAGGGCGACATGCGCTATGTCGGGGTAGCCACGGGCATGAACTCGCTCATCCGGCCCGCGCTGTACGGCGCGTATCACGAGATCGTCAACCTCTCGCGCCTCGACGAGCCCCCGAGCGAGACGGTGACGGTCGTCGGGCCGATCTGCGAGACGGGCGACCGGCTCGGGACCGACCGCCTGCTGCCGCCGACCCGGGAAGGCGACGTCGTCCTGATCGCCAACGCAGGCGCCTACGGCTATGTCATGAGTTCGTATTACAACCGCAGGCCGGTCGCGCCCGAAGTCGTTATCTGATCCCGGCGGCGCTCGTCCCCGCGTGCTTCAGTTCGCGTGCCGGCGGGCGAGCACGGCCGCGACGTCGGCGAGTCGCGCATCGTGGAGCGCCAGCAGTACGAGCAGGTGGTACACGAGGTCCGCCGACTCCTCGAGGAACTCGGCGCGACTGCCCGCGACCGCGGCGAGCGCCACTTCCACGCCTTCCTCGCCGACCTTCTGCGCAACCCGGCGCAAGCCGGCGCGTGCCAGCCGCACCGTGTAACTGTCGTCGCTGTCCTCTGCCAGCCGCTCGCGGACGATGGATTCGAGTTCGGCGATGAAATCCGGTTCAGGCATCAGTCACTCCCGGTTCCCGGCCGCCGGGTCGGGTGGACGCACGTCGATGCCCGACTCCAGCAGGTAGGCCTTCAGTTCGGCGATTCCGACGGCGGCGGTGTGGAACACGCTCGCCGCGAGCGCCCCGTCGACATTCGCGGCGACGAACACGTCGCGGAAATGTACCGGCGCGCCGGCGCCGCCGGAAGCCACGAGCGGCACGGAGCACACGGCGCGTGCGGCGGCGAGCTGGTCGCAATCGTAGCCTTGCCGCACGCCGTCCCGGTTCATGCAGTTCAGCACGAACTCGCCTGCGCCGCGATCCGCTGCTTCGCGCATCCAGTCGAGCGTGCGCCGCCCGGCGCCGCGCGTCTTGGCGGGATCGCCGGTATTGCGGTAGACGGCGTAATCGTCTTCGTCGGCGCGGCTGTCGATGCCCACGACCACGCACTGGGAGCCGAAGCGGGCCGCCAGTTCGTCGATCAGCGCGGGATTTTCGAGCGCGGGCGTGTTGATCGAGATCTTGTCGGCACCCTTGTTCAGCACCTCTTCGGCGCCGGCCACGTCACGAATGCCGCCCGCCACGCAAAAAGGGATATCGAGCACGGCGGCCACGCGGCTGACCCAACTGCGATCAACGCTGCGGCCGTCCGGGCTCGCTGTGATGTCGTAAAACACTAGCTCATCCGCACCCTCGGCGCAGTAGCGGGTCGCGAGCGCCAGGATGTCGCCGACGTCCCGGTGGTCCCGGAACTGCACGCCCTTGACGACGCGCCCGTCGCGCACGTCGAGGCACGGGATTATGCGCTTGGCCGGAATGACGCCACCTCCGTCGCGGCGATGCGCCCGTCGAGCAGCGCGCGGCCGGTGATCGCCGCCGGCACTCCGGCGCGAGCGAGCGAGCGCAGGTCCTCCGCATGACGTACTCCGCCGGATGCCTGCAGCTTCAGACCCGCATAGCGTGCCAGCACGCGCTGGTACAACTCCACGTTCGGCCCCGCGAGCGCACCGTCGCGGCTGATGTCCGTGCACAGGACGTGTCGGAGTCCTGCCTCGAGATAGCCGTCGAGACACTCCCACAGCGACGTTTCCGTGGTGCGGGTCCAGCCGTCGGTAGCGAGCATCGGTTCGCCGTCCGCGCGCAGGCTCACGTCGAGTGCAAGGACGATTCGGTCGCCGCCGTACACGCAGAGCCAGCGCCGCACCTGCTCCGGCGCGGTCACCGCGAGGCTGCCGAGCACGCAGCGGCGGACCCCCGTGGCGAACCAGTGCTCCAGGCGCTCGGCACTGCGTATCCCGCCGCCGAGCTGGATTTCGAGCGGGGTGCCGGCCACGATGTCGCGGATGACGTCCGTGTTCGCCTGTGTGCCGGTCCGCGCACCGTCGAGGTCGACGACGTGCAGTTCCGAGACGGCGAGGGCGCCGAAACGCCGCGCCACCGCGAGCGGATCGTCGCTGTAGACGGTCTCGCGGGCGAAATCGCCCTGCTCGAGCCGGACGCAGCGGCCGCCGCGAAGGTCGATGGCCGGGATGATCCTCATCGCAACGGGTGCATCGGCTGGCGGGTCATGGCGACCAGCTAAGGAAATTCCGGAGCAGTCGGGCCCCGGAACGGGCGGAGCGTTCGGGGTGAAACTGCGCCGCGAAGAAGTTGTCGCGGGCGACCATCGCCGCGAAAGCGTCGCCGTGCGTCGCGGTCGCCACCGTCAGGTCGTCGACCGGCAGGGCGTAGCTGTGCAGGAAATAGAACCAGGCGCCGTCGTCGATGCCGTCGAGCAGTGCGTGCCCGTTCCTCGGGCGCACCGGGCACCAGCCCATGTTCGGTACCGGTGCACCGGGTCGGGCCAGCAGCCGCCGGGCTGTCCCCGGCAGGACGCCGAGACAGTCGACGCCGTCCTCCTCCGACGACTGGCCGAGCAACTGCATCCCGAGGCAGATGCCGAGCACCGGCTGTGTCAGTTCCCGCACCATCGCTGTGAGGCCGCGGTCCTCGAGGCGTCGCATGGCGTCGCGCGCCGCGCCCACGCCTGGCAGCACCACGCGCGCCGCCCGCCGAATGCGGCGTGCGTCGGCGCTGAGTTCCGCCGTCACGCCGAGGCGCTCGAAAGCGAACAGGAGCGACGCGATGTTCGCACCGCCGCTGTCGATGATGGCCACCGCTGCGGCCATCAGGCGAGGAATCCCTTGGTTGACGGAAGTGCCGCGCCGTCCACACGGACGGCCTGCCGCAGCGCGCGGCCGACGCCCTTGAAACACGCCTCGACCATGTGATGCGTGTTCTCCCCGGTTACCCGGATGTGGATCGCCGCACGCAGCGACTCGGCGAGGGAGCCGAAGAAATGCCGCACCATTTCCGTCGACAGCTCGCCGACCGCAGCACGCGGGAAGTCCGCCTCGAACACCAGGTTGCTGCGCCCGGAAAGGTCGACGCACACCTGCGCCTCGCTTTCGTCCATCGGCAGCAGGAATCCGTAGCGGCCGATTCCGCGTTTCTCGTCGAGCGCCGAGCGGAGCGCGGTGCCCAGGCAGATGGCGACGTCCTCGACAGTGTGGTGCTCGTCGATGTGCAGGTCACCGTCGCACCGCAGTGACAGGGCAAAACCGCCGTGCCGGGCAACCTGCTCGAGCATGTGGTCGAAAAACCCGATGCCGGTCGCGATGTCCTGCGGGCCCTCGGTATCCAGGTTGACGGTCAGGCGTATGCGCGTCTCGCTCGTATTTCGCTCCACGGTCGCCGTGCGTTCGTTGCGGACCAATGCGTCGACGATACCGGGCCAGGTCAGCGCATAATCGCCGTCCTCGTCAAACAGGAAACCCTCGACACCGATGCGCCGCGCCAGTTCGAGGTCGGTCTGCCGGTCGCCTATGACCGCGCAACGCTCGAGGTCGAGGTCGTTGGCCGCGAGGAAGCGGGTGAGCAGGCCCGTGCGGGGCTTGCGGCAGTCGCAGCGATCTTCCGCGCGATGCGGGCAGACGAACACGTCCTCGAACACGATGCCCTGCGAGCGAAACAGCGCCAGGACGAACTCCTGGCAGAGCTGGAACTGCTCCGCGGGAAACGCCGGCGTGCCGAGTCCGTCCTGGTTCGTGACCATGACGAAGCGATAGCCGTGATCGCGCAGCGTGCACAGCTCCGGGATGACGCCTTTTACGAGCTGCACTTTGTCGAGCGCATCGACCTGGTGGTCGGGCGGCTCGCGGATCAGCGTTCCGTCGCGGTCGATGAAGAGTACCTTGTGGCTCACGTTTGCTCTCCCGGCAGTTTGCGCAGGCTGTCGAGGAGCCGCTCGTTCTCCACCGGCAGGCCCACTGTGATCCGGACGCAGTCGGCAAGTTCGCCGCCGAAGTGCCGGATCAGGATCCCGTCGGCCCGCGTTCGCGCAAGCGCCGCGGGCGCGTCGCGGAGTTCGACCAGCAGGAAATTGGCGCCGCTCGGGAACACCCGCCGGACCGCCGGCAGCGATTCGAGGCCGGCGGCGAGGCGGCGGCGCTCGGCAACCGTTGCGGCGACCCTGCCGGCGGCCGCCCGCAGGCCTGCGGGCGTCAACACGTCCTCGATACATTCGACGACCGGCGTCGCGAGCGCGTACGGCGCCTGCACGGCATCCAGCATGTCCACGACTTCGCGCGGCGCGATGACGGCACCACACCGGGCGCCGGCGTAGCCCAGCGCCTTGGAGAGCGTACGCAGGACGAGCAGGTTGTCGTGCGCATCCTGCAGCGCAATGGCCGACGGCCCGGCCGAGTACTCCGCGTAGGCCTCGTCGACGACCACGGCCGCGCGTCCTGAAAGTCCAGCGAGCACGTCGACCAGCGTCTCCGCTGGCAGCTCGGTGCCCGTGGGGTTGTTCGGCGAACACAGGAACACGAGCCGCGTCGTGTCGTCGCACCGAGCGAGCACGCGATCGGCGGACACGGCGAAGTCCGCCGCCCGCGTGAGCGGTACCTCGCGGATCGCTGCGTCCTGGATCCGGGCGTAGTGCCTATACATCGAGAACGTCGGCGCGGGCGTCACGACGCTGTCGCGCCCGGCGCGGCAGAACACGCGCACGAGCAGGTCGATCGCTTCGCTGCTCCCACGCGTGACCAGCAGGTTTCCGGCGGCGACGCCGTAATGCAGGGCAAGCGACTCGCGGAGGCGCACCGGCCGGATCTCCGGATAGCGATTGAGCGGCCGCCGGAAACGGCCGTCGCCGCTCGGCCAGGGTGCTTCGTTCGCATTCAGGCGAATCGTGTCCTCCACCTGCTCGGCGGCGCTGTAAGGCGCGAGGCCGCGCAATTCCTTACGCGCGATGGAAGCGATGCTCATCGTGCATCCGCCGTGCGCCGCTGCGACGCCACAGTCATACGCCCGCCTCCAGCCGCAGCCGTACGGCGGCAGCATGCGCATCGAGGCCTTCCAGACCGGCGAGCGTCATCACGGCCGGGCCAATACGGCGGAGCCCGTCCCGGGTCAGTTCCTGCACGGTCATGTGGCGCAGGAACTGGTCGACTCCGAGCCCGCCGTAGCTCCTTGCATAACCGTAGGTCGGCAGGACATGGTTCGTACCGCTGCAGTAGTCGCCGACGGCTTCGGGCGTCCACGCGCCGACGAAGACGGAACCTGCATTGCGAACGGTCGGCAGCAGGTCGCGGGCATTGTCGCACTGAAGAATGAGGTGTTCCGGCGCGTAGTCGTTGCTGATCCGTACGGCGGTATCCAGCGAATCCACCAGGATGAGCCTGGAGTTCCGGAGCGCGCTTTCGGCGACGTCACGGCGCCCGAGCTGGCACAACTGCCGTTCGAGCGCGTCGCGCACGCGCCCGGCGAACGCCGCGTTCGTGGTGATAAGCAGCACCTGCGAATCGGGGCCGTGTTCGGCCTGCGACAGGAGGTCGGCCGCGACGAAATCGGCATTCGCGCCGCCGTCGGCTATGACCAGGACTTCCGACGGACCGGCGGGCATGTCTATTGCGGCGCCGTCCGGGTCGCTCGCCACCAGCGACTTGGCGCAGGTAACCCAGGGATTGCCCGGGCCGAAAATCTTGGCGACCTTGGGCACCGTCTCCGTACCGTAGGCCATCGCCGCGATCGCCTGGGCGCCCCCTATCTTGAATATGCGCTCGACGCCCGCGCGGGTTGCTGCGACGACGACCGCGGGGTCCGCGAAACCGTCGGGCCGCGGCGGCGTGCAGAGAATCCGCAGCGGGCAGCCGGCGATGCGCGCCGGCACCGCGAGCATCACCGCGGCAGAGGGCAGGGGCGCGCTGCCCGCCGGGACGTACAGCCCAACCGCGTCGATAGGGCGGCTCACGCGCTCGCACTGCACGCCGGGCATCGTTTCGATCGAAAAGGGCGCGGGTACCTGCGCTTCGTGAAACAGCCGGACGTTGGCGATCGCGAGGTCGATGGCCGCGACGGCCACATCCGGGAGGATCGTCTGCGCCGCCTGCTTCTCGGCACGCGAGACTTCGAATTCGGCGAGGTCGACGCGATCGTGACGGCGCGAGAGTTCGCGCAGCGCCCGGTCGCCGTTCTGCCGCACGTCAGCGAGGATCGCGCGGACGTCCGCCCGCAGGCGCTGCATGCCGCCCGCCGCGGGCCGCGCGAGCAGGGCGTGGCGCGCACGCGCCGCTAGCGCAGACCAGTCGTGTATCGGCAAGTCGGTCACCGCTGTGCTCACGCCAGCATCTTCTCGACCGGGAGAACGAGCAGCGAGCTCGCGCCGGCTGCCTTGAGGTTCTCGAGCGTCTCCCAGAAGACGTTCTCCCTGCACACGGCGTGTACGGCAACACGATCGGTCGTCCCTTCGAGCGGCAGCACGGTCGGCGCCTCCGTACCCGGCAACAGTGCCTGGATCTCGGCGAGCGCCGACCTCGGTGCGTGCAGCATGATGTACTTGCTTTCGCGCACTTGCAGGACCCCGTCGAGGCGCTGGAGGAGGCGGTCGACCCAGCCCTGCTTGAAGGCGCCCAGGCGCGCCTCGGTCTGGATGACGATAGCTTCGCATTCGAGCAACGTCAGCACCTCGACCAGGCCGTTTGCCGCGAGCGTGCTGCCCGTCGAGACGAGGTCGCAGATGTAATCCGCCTTCCCGAGCTTCGGCGTTATTTCGAGGGCACCGGAGAAGTACACGACCTCGGCGCCGATCGAATTCCGCTCCAGGAAAGACCGCAGAACATGCACGTAACTCGTCGCGATGCGGCTGTCCTGCAGCGATGCGACCCCGTCGAATTCCGTGCCGTCCGGCGCGGCGAGCGACAGCCTGCAATGACCGAAATCGAGCTTGAACACTTCGCGCAACGGCGCGCGCACGCCTTCGGCCGCGAGTTTCAGGCGCTTTTCTTCCACGATGTTCAATCCGCAGATGCCGAGGTCGCAGATATCGTCCGCGACGAGCTGCGGGATGTCGTCGTCGCGCACCAGCAGGAGATCGACGGGCATGTTCTCGCCGTAGCAGAACAACTGGTCCTTGCTCTTGGTGAACTTGAGGCCGCAGCGCTCCAGCAGGTCGAGCGAATGATCGGTCAGGCGGCCCGACTTCTGCACCGCGATCCTGATGCGCTGTTCCTGCG
>DASUOE010000019.1:0-9777 GCA_036276805.1 Woeseiaceae bacterium
CTCGCGCCAGTCGAGCTCGGCATCGGCCGCCGCGAGCTTGGGGGCGTAGACGGCCAGGGCGTCGTCCTGCGGTTCGGGCGTGAGCTCGCCGGCGAGTATCCGCGGCAGGTTCTCGACCAGGAGCTCGCCCCCCTCGAGGGCGAGGCGGTCGTGCAGCGTCCCGGCGGTGTCCTGCTCGCCGATCGGCAACGCCCGCCTGACGAACACCGGGCCGGTGTCGAGCCCGGCGGCCATCTGCATGAGGCTTATTCCGGTTTCCGCGTCCCCGGCGAGGATCGCGTGCTGGATCGGCGCCGCGCCGCGCCAGCGCGGCAGCAACGACGCGTGCACGTTGACGCAGCCGTGCACCGGGAGGTCGAGCACGGCCTGCGGCAGGAGCAGCCCGTAGGCCGCGACGATCATGAGGTCCGGGGAGAGCGAACGGAGTTCGGCGATGACGGGCCCGGCGGACTCGCCCCTGAGCGTCGCCGGCTGCAGCACCGGGATGCCGCGCGCCGCCGCGAAATGCTTCACCGGGCTCGCCGCGAGCCGCCTGCCGCGGCCGGCCGGGCGGTCCGGCTGGGTCAGCACGGCGAGCGGCACGATGCCGTCTGCGACCAGCGCCTCGAGCGAGGCGAGTGCGAACGCCGGGGTGCCCGCGAACAGAATTCGGGGTTCGGTCATCGGCAGGAACCGGGGCCGCCCGGCTGCCGACGCGGGCACGCCGTCGTCCTGCGCCGGCAGGCGTGTGTCAACGGCCGCTACGCGACCGACGCGGTCTGGCGGCGGTCTTTTTCGAGCCGCTTGCGGATGCGGCTTCGCTTGGCTTCGGACAGGTAATCGACGAAGAGCTTGCCCTCGAGATGGTCCATCTCGTGCTGTATACACACGGCGAGCAGGCCCTCGACATCCATCTCGGTTTCCTCGCCGTCGCGGTCCGTGAACGCGACCCGGATGTGGTTCGCCCGCTCGACTTCCTCGTAGAAGCCGGGCACGGACAGGCAGCCTTCCTCGGTGACGGCCACGCCGTCCTTCTCGAGGATGCGCGGATTGATGAGGACGTGGGGCTCCGAGCGATCGGAGGACACGTCAGCGACCAGCAGGCGCTGGTGGAAATCCACCTGGGTCGCGGCAAGGCCGATGCCCGGGGCGGCGTACATCGTCTCGAACATGTCGTCGATGAACGTGCGCAGCGCATCGTCGACCACCTCGACCGGGGCCGCTTTCTTCCGGAGCCGGGGGTCCGGGAATTCGATTATCGTGAGCTTTGACATAAATAGTGGCGGTTTTCCCGGGCCCGTTTAAGTGACACTTTGGGGTCCGGCTTTCGGTTTTAAAGGGTCCGCGCCTTTCGGTTTTCGTGACGGGGCGCGCCTAAATGTTTGACGGTATTGAATATGATGACGGACAATTCCGCCGCAAAACCTGCTTCCGGACCCGTTCCCGGGGCCGGAAATGTGACGTAATTGGCAGCCCCGGCGGGTACGGCCCGACATATTATAGCAACGCCGAAAACCGCCATCCGACCGAACGATCACCTGGAGCGCTTCCAACGCCATGTTCCCCAAGACCGAGACCCTGACTTCCGCCCTGCGGCTGACGGCACTGGCCCTCGCGGCGAGCACGGCGGGCTGCTCCCTGAACCCGTTTGCAGGCGACGATACGTCGCAGGCCGCCGATCCGGCGCCGGCAAGCACGCCCGTATATTCTTCGAGTTCCGCGAGCCGGTCGAGTTCCGCGGGCAGTTCGCAGTCGGCGCAGACCGCGGCCTACGAACCCGAGCTCACCCAGGTGTCCTCGGCCGTGCCGCTGGCGGCGGGCCACCCGGACGAGTACGTGGTGCAGGTCGGCGACACGCTCTGGGACATCGCCGGCCGTTTCCTGAACGACCCCTGGTACTGGCCCGAAATCTGGTACGTAAACCCGAACATCGAGAACCCGCACCTTATATATCCCGGCGACGTGCTGGGGCTCGTCTACATCGACGGCCAGCCGCGGATCACGAACGTGCGGGCGTCGACCTATCGCCTCTCGCCGCAGGCACGCGTCACGCCGCTGACCGAGGCCGTGACGAGCATACCCTACGAGGCGATCTCGGCCTTCCTGCGCTCCGGCGTCGTCCTCGAGAAGAAACAGGCCGACGAACTTCCGTACCTGCTCGAGACGCGCGGCGACCACCTCATCGCGGCGGCGGGCAATGAAATCTACGTGCGCGGCCTCGACAGCGACTCGCCGGGCACGCGCTACAGCGTCGTGCACATCGGCGACCCGCTCGTCGATCCCGACAACGACAGGGTCGTCGGTTACCAGGGCATCTGGGTCGGCGACGGCACGCTGCGCCGCGGCGGCGACCCCGCGACAGTGTGGCTCACCGACACGGCGCAGGAGGCCATCCGTGGCGACCGGCTGCTCCCGGAGCAGACGGACATCCCGCTGAACTTCTTCCCCAAGGCGCCCTCGAGCGCGATCGACGGACGGATCATGTCGGTCATCGGCGGCGTCACGCAGATCGGCCAGTACCAGGTCGTGGTAATGAATCGCGGCGCCCGCGACGGCCTCGAGACCGGCGACGTATTGACGGTTTTCCAGACCGGCGAAGTGGTGGAAGACGAGATCCAAGGCGGCGACGTGAAGCTGCCCGACGAGGAAGCCGGCACCGTCATGGTGTTCAAGGTGTACGACGGCATTTCCTACGGCCTCGTGATGGAAGCCACCCAGGCGATCCACATCCACGACGCGGTACGCAATCCGATCTGACCCGCCGGTCGTTGCGGCCGTAGGAGCGGCGGTCACGCCGCGAATTGACGGCGGCCGGATACCACGAAACATTCGCGGCCTTACGGCCGCTCCTGGAGGCCGTTACCGCCGCTGCTGCGTACATTCTCGCCAGCGGGGTCCGCGGGCGGCCGCTATGATGAGGGCGTGAACGCGCCCGCAGCCGATGAGTCCCTCGCCGACTGGCTCGCGGAACCCGGCCACCGCAGGATCGCTCGCGGCGACGCCGATTTCCCCGCGCTGCTCGCAGCGATCGCCGACCCGCCCGCAGAGCTCTTCGTGGTGGGTGATGCGAGCGCACTCCACCTTCCCTGCCTCGCCATCGTCGGCAGCCGGAACCCGACGAAGGGCGGCATGCAGAACGCATTCGAATTCGCCCGCTTCCTCGGCCGCAACGGCTTCTGCATCGTGAGCGGGCTTGCCGCGGGCATCGACGCCGCCGCGCATCGCGGGGCGCTCGCCGCGGGCGCGAAGACAGTGGCGTTTTTAGGCCACGGCATCGACACGGTTTACCCGGCGGCGAATCGCGAACTCGCATCCGAGATCGCCGCACACGGCGCGCTCGTCAGCGAGTTCCCGCTCGGCACGCCGCCGATGCGGCCCCTGTTCCCGCAACGCAACCGCCTGATCAGCGGGCTCGCGCTCGGCACGCTCGTGGTCGAGGCGGCCCGGCACTCCGGCTCGCTCATCACCGCGCGACTCGCCGCCGAGCAGGGCCGCGAGGTCTTCGCGCTGCCGGGTTCGATACATAATCCGATGGCACGCGGCTGCCACCGGCTCATCCGGGACGGCGCGAAACTGGTCGAATCCGGCGAGGACATCGTCGCCGAACTCGGGGCGCTGGCCGGGCGCGTCTTGCAATTCGCAGACGAGGCCCCAGAAACGCCGTCCGCCCGCGCCGCCGGTGAGGATGACGACTACCGCAGACTGCGGGATAACCTGGCCCACGACCCGGTCACCGTCAACGATCTGGCGTCCCGCTCCGGATTGACGATCGACCAGGTTTCCTCCATGCTTCTTATCCTGGAGCTAGACGGCATAGTCGAGAAACTGTCCGGCGGACGTTACGCGCTCTTGCGCTGACGCGTACAGACTTCCAGCTTTGAGGGTCCAAGAGCCCAGCGAAATGGAGCTGCTCCAGGCATGAAAGAAAACGTACTCGACGTCTTGATGTACCTCTTCGAGACGTACATCGACACCGAGGAAGAGCCCGAACCGGACCAGAACGAGCTCAGGCTCGAACTCGCCAAGGCCGGCTTCTCGGACCGCGAGATAGACCGCGCCCTCGACTGGCTCGACGGGCTCACCGAACACCAGGAAAACCTCCCGCTCAACCCGCAGACGGCCCACGGCACCCGCATTTACAGCGCGTGCGAGCTCGAGCGGCTCGACGTGAGTTGCCGCGGGTACGTCCTGTATCTCGAGCAGATCGGCATCCTCTCGCCGCCGCAGCGCGAGATCCTGATCGACCGCCTGCTCGCGCTCGAGTCGCACGACATCGACGTCGAGCAGATCAAGTGGGTCGTGCTCATGGTGCTCTTCAGCCAGCCGGGCCAGGAACTTGCCTACGCCCGGATGGAAGATCTTGTTTTCGATGACGATAACGGCCTGATTCACTAGGCCGGCGCGCGCCGGAGCAGCTTTGCGGGTGCACAAGGCCCGGGCGATCCGGCCGCGCTGATTCCGCTGAAGCATCGGGCCGCGACGCGTTCGCGGCGGTACCGCCGCTCCTGCACTTCCTTGACATGCCGTACCCGAGCATGTATTCAACCGCGGCCCGGATTTCGTTCTCCCAGCCCCGAGTGCCCCTTTTTCAGTCATGGCCCGTAATCTCGTCATCGTCGAATCGCCCGCCAAGGCGAAAACCATCAGCAAGTACCTGGGCAAGGACTTCGACGTGCTCGCGTCCTACGGGCACGTGCGTGACCTCGTGCCGAAGGAAGGCGCGGTGGATCCGGCCAACGGCTTCGCGATGAAGTACACGATCATCGAGCGCAACGAGAAGCACGTAAACGCAATCGTTCGCGCGCTCAAGAAATCCGAAGCGCTGTATCTCGCGACCGACCCGGACCGCGAGGGCGAGGCGATTTCCTGGCACCTGGTGGAACTCCTGCGCGAGCGCGGCGCGCTCGACGGCAAGCCCGTGTATCGCGTGGTGTTTCACGAAATTACGAAGAACGCGGTGCGCGAAGCGGTGGATCACCCGCGCGACATCTCGGGCGACCTCGTCGGCGCACAGCAGGCGCGACGCGCGCTCGATTACCTCGTCGGCTTCAATCTCTCGCCGCTCTTGTGGAAGAAAGTGCAGCCCGGTCTGTCCGCCGGCCGTGTCCAGAGCCCCGCGCTGCGCCTCATCGTGGAACGCGAACTGGAGATCGAGGCATTCAAGTCGCGCGAGTACTGGACCATCGAAGCGGATCTCGCCAAGGGCGGGCAGGGATTCGTGTCGCGGCTGCTCAACTATCGCGGCCAGAAAGTCGAGCAGTTCAGCTTCGAGAACGAAGGCGCTGCCCGCGAGGTGGAACAGACGATCCTCGCGGCGGCCGACGGCCGGCTCACGGCCATCGCGGTCAGCAAGAAGCAGCGCAAGCGCAACCCCGCGGCGCCGTTCACGACGTCGACGCTGCAGCAGGAAGCCTCGCGCAAGCTCGGCTTCAACACGAACCGCACGATGCGCATCGCGCAGCGGCTCTACGAAGGCATCGAGCTGCCGGGCGAAGGCAACGTCGGCCTCATCTCGTACATGCGCACCGACTCGGTGACGCTTGCGCAGGTGGCGCTCGAAGAGATCCGGCAGTTCATCGGCGAGCGCTACGGCCGCGAGAACGTGCCCGCGGAAGCGCGGGTCTTCAAGAACAAGTCGAAGAATGCGCAGGAAGCGCACGAAGCCATCCGGCCTACCTCTGTCGCGTATACGCCGGAGTCCCTCGAAAGCGCGCTCGACGCGGACCAGATGAAGCTCTATTCGCTCATCTGGAAGCGCACGGTCGCCTGCCAGATGGTGCCGGCGGTCTTCGACACCGTTGCCGTGGACCTGGCGGCGGGGGCCGCCCCCGACGGCAATCACTTCCGCGCGAACGGCTCGGTGCTCGTCGAGCCCGGCTTCATCGCCGTGTACCAGGAAGGCACCGACGACAGCAGCGACGACGACGGCGACCGCCTGCTGCCGGAGATCGCGGAAGGCGACGTGGTCGAACTCACGAAGCTCCGCCCGGAGCAGCACTTCACCGAACCGCCGCCGCGCTTCACCGAAGCAAGCCTCGTGAAGACGCTGGAGGAATACGGCATCGGTCGCCCCTCGACCTACGCCAGTATCATCGCGACGCTCCGTAACCGGGAGTACGTGGAAACGGACGGCAAGCGCTTCATTCCGACCGACATCGGCCGCATCGTGAACGGCTTCCTCACCGACCATTTCACGCAGTACGTCGACTACGATTTCACGGCACGACTCGAGGACGACCTCGACGCCGTCTCGCTCGGCGAGAAGGAATGGGTCCCGCTGCTCGATGAGTTCTGGCGGCCGTTCCGCGACCTCGTCGAAGAAAAGGAAACGTCCGTCACCCGCGAGCAGGTAGCCCAGGCGCGCGAGCTCGGCACGGACCCGAAGTCCGGCAAGCCGGTAACGGTGCGCATGGGACGTTACGGCCCGTTCGTGCAGATCGGCACGAAGGACGACGAGGAGAAGCCGAAGTTCGCGGGCCTGCGCCCCGGGCAGAAGATGAACGAGATCACGCTTGCCGAGGCGATGGAACTCTTCAAGTTGCCGCGAAAGCTGGGCGACACGCCGGACGGCGACCCGGTGACGGCGAGCGTCGGCCGGTTCGGGCCGTACATACGCTATGGCGACAAGTACGTCTCCCTCCGCGGCGACGACGACCCGTATACGATCGAGCTGCCGCGCGCGCTGGAACTGATCGAGGAAAAGAAGATCGCGGATGCGAACCGCATCATCCGCGACTTCGCGGAGGACGGCATCCAGGTGCTGAACGGGCGCTACGGGCCGTACATCACGGACAAGGCGAAGAACGCACGCGTGCCGAAGGACCGCGACCCGAAAACGCTGACGCTCGAGGAATGCCGCGAGCTCTTAGCCGCGGCGCCGGAGCGCGGCCGCCGCGGCAAGAAGAAGACCGCGAAGAAGGCCGCGACCCCGGCAGGTGCCGCCGGGCCCGCCGCGGCCGCGGCGAAGAAGAAAAAGACCGCCAGCAAGAAGACCAGCAAGAAGAAGAAAAAGAAAGCGGCAAAAAAGAAGGCAGCGAAGAAGCCCGCAGTCAGGAAGTCCGCCGGCGACGGCGAGTGATCGCCGGGTAACCCGATGCGCATGCCGGTCCGCCTCGCCGTCGACGCCCTCGTGGCGGGGGGCGTCATCGCCTATCCGACCGAGGGTGTGTTCGGGCTCGGCTGCCTTCCGGACGAACCCCGCGCGCTCGCACGGCTCCTCGCCATCAAGGAACGGGACGCCGCCAAAGGCCTGATCCTGCTCGCCGCGGACGCAGGGCACCTCGCCGGCTGGGTGGCCGACGACGATCTCGACAGGCTGCCGCCGCCGGCGCCCGCGGCGCCCGTCACGTGGCTCGCGAGCCCGGGGCCGCGGATCTCGCCGCTCCTTGAGCCGCTCCTCATGGGACGGCATGCGACGGTTGCGGTGCGCCTCGCGGGCAACCCGGTCGCGCTCGCGATCTGCCGCGGCGCCGGCATGCCGGTCACGTCCACGAGCGCGAACCGCTCCGGCCGCCCGGTCGCGGCGAACCGCTACCTGCTCCGCCGCGGCTTCGCGGGTCTTGTAGACTACGTTGCGCCGGGCGATTGCGGGCCGGCGCGAGGACCTTCGGAGATCCGGGTCCTCGCCACCGGCGCGGTCGTACGGCCGGCGCGCGCATGATCGAGACGGGATGAAGGCGTTGAATGACAGCTCCGGCATGAAGGCATTGGAGGACGTCCGGCACTACCTCGTGTCGTTGCAGAACCGCATCGTCGCCGAACTCGAGCACATCGACGGCAAGGCGGCCTTCGCCGAAGATGCCTGGGAACGCCCGGGCGGCGGCGGCGGGCGGAGCCGGGTGCTGCGCGACGGCGGCGTGTTCGAACAGGCAGGCGTGAACTACTCGCACGTGTACGGCGCCGGCATGCCGCCCTCCGCGACGAAGCACCGCCCGGAACTCGCCGGCAAGGAATTCCAGGCGCTCGGCGTGTCGCTCGTCCTGCATCCGCACAATCCCTACGTGCCGACGGCGCATGCGAACTTCCGTTTCTTCGTCGCCGGCGAGGGCGATGCCGAGCCGGCATGGTGGTTCGGCGGCGGCTACGACCTGACGCCGTACTACCCGTTCCGCGACGACGTCGAACACTGGCACCGCACCGCCCGGAGCGCCTGCGAGACGCTGGGGCCCGACGCCTACCCGCGCTACAAGGCCTGGTGCGACGACTATTTTTTCCTGAAGCACAGGAACGAGACGCGGGGGGTCGGCGGCATCTTCTTCGACGACCTGAACGAGCCGGACTTCGATGCCTGCTTCGCTTTCGTGCGCGCCGCGGGAGACAGCTTCATGAAAGCGTATGCGCCCATCGTGGCGCAGCGGCGCAAGCACCGCTACGGCGAACGGCAGCGCAACTTCCAGCTTTATCGCCGCGGCCGTTACGTGGAATTCAACCTGCTGTACGACCGCGGCACGCTCTTCGGCCTGCAGTCCGGAGGGCGCACGGAATCCATCCTGATGTCGCTGCCGCCGCTCGTGCGCTGGCAGTACGCCTGGCACCCGGCGCCGGAGAGCGACGAAGCGCGGCTCTATCGCGATTACCTGCGCCCCCGCGACTGGCTGGGCGACGCGACGTGAGCGGCGGGCTCGCGCCGTTTCACCTCGCCGTGCCGGTGCACGACCTCGCCGCCGCGCGTGTCTTCTATTGCGGAACGCTCGGCTGCGGCACCGGCCGCACCGCCTCGCGCTGGATCGACCTCGACTTCTTCGGGCACCAGGTGACGCTGCACCTGGTCGACGACGATGGCGCCGCCACGGCGACCAATGCCATGGCGACCAATGCCGTCGACGGTGACGACGTCCCTGGCCGGCATTTCGGCGTCGTGCTGCCGCGGCCGGAGTGGGAGGCGCTGGCCGCACGCCTCGAGGCGGCCGGCACGAAATTCCTCATTTCGCCGCGAATCCGGTTTGCCGGCGAGACCGGCGAACAGGCTACGATGTTCCTCCTGGACCCGTCGGGCAATGCCCTCGAATTCAAGAGTTTCGCCGACCCGGCGCAACTTTTCGCGACCTGAGCGCATCGTAGGAAAGAAACCGGGGATCTGTTCATGCGACAGCTTGCTTTCGCCGCGGCCGTTGCTGCCGCGGCCGCTGCCGTGCCGGCCTTTGGCCAGGCGCTTTTTCAGACCGACGTCGATGCGAGCGACGTGCGGGCGGTGCCGATCGAGCGGCCGGCGCCGAATTTTCCCGGCGGCGTGCGGACCGGGCAGGAAGGCTGGGTGCGCGTCAATTTCGTCGTCACGCCGGACGGCCGCGCGACCGACCCCATCGTCGTCGAGGCGGCCGGCGGCGCGCCGTTCGAGCACGCCGTCCGCGAGATGCTCGACAGGTGGCGCTTCGAGCCGCCCGGCGCGCACGAGATCGGCAACAACGTCATCGACGCGTACTTCGAGATCGACCGCGGCCGCGACGCCGCCAGCGCGAACTTCATCCGGCGCTCGCGACGCATCGTGCGCCACGTTTACGACGAGGAGGCCGGTCCGGCGCGCGAGCAGCTCGACGCGGCAGTCGAACTCGGCGGCTGGAACCTCTACGAGTCCACGATGCTGAACCTCATGGCCGGCCGGGTCGCCGCGCTGGAGGGCGACGACTTCGGGAAACTCGAGCACTACCGGCGCGCCTTCGCGATGAACGTCCGCAATTCCGTCAGCGGCGAGGACCGGCGCGACCTGCTGGCGCGCATCTTCGAGGTGGAGTATGCGAAGAGCCAGTACAGCGCGGCCGCTGCGACCGCGGCCGCACTCGCCGCGGAGCCGGGCGGCGA
>DASUOE010000020.1:0-2712 GCA_036276805.1 Woeseiaceae bacterium
GCCCGCGGCGAGCGCGTCGGGATGCCGGTCTTCATCCCGAGCCTGGCGCTTTCTACCGACAACGCGGCGATGATTGCCGCGGCGGGCCTGCGGAGCTTTGCCGCCGGCGTCCGCGCAGGCGAGGACCTGAATGCGGACGCGAGTCTTCAACTGATTTCTGTCGGTGCTGAAGGTTCCGGGGGTTCCGAGGGTTCAGGGGGTTCTTAGAGGTTCAGAGGGTTCATGAGGTTCCAGAGGTTCGGCGGCCGCGTGGTTGCGCGGCCGCGAACCTTCAGCACCATTGGAACCTCCTGAACCAGAACCTTCCGAACCTCCAGAACCGTTGGAACCTCCAGAACCTGCCGATCGCAGTCCCATGACTGTCCATACCGACTATCTCTGGTTCAACACGAAGAAGCGCCGCGAGATCATCCGCATCACAGACGACGTGGCAGCCATCGTGAAGCGCAGCGGCGTCCGCGAGGGAATGGCGCTCGTCTCGGCGATGCACATCACCGCCGGCGTCTACGTCAACGACTGGGAGAGCGGGCTCATCGCCGACATCGAGGAGTGGCTCGACACGCTCGCGCCGGCGCGTTCCGACTATCGCCATCATCAGACCGGCGAAGACAACGCCGACGCGCACCTGAAGCGCACGATCGTCGGCCACCAGGTGATGCTGCCGATCACGGCGGGCGCCCTGGATCTGGGGCCCTGGGAACAGGTGTTCTACGCCGAGTTCGACGGCCAGCGGCGCAAGCGCGTGGTGGTCAAGGTGATGGGCGTGGTATGAGCCGCGACCCGTTCGACCTCGTCCGCGACTGGTTTGCCGCGTTCAACCGCGGCGACCTGCCGGCGCTCAGAGGGCTCTACGCCGACGGTGCGGTGGTCGACGCAGACGAGGAGCGCTGGCAGGGAAGCGACGCGATTGCCGCGGCATGGGACGCGCGGTTTTCGGCATGGGCGCCAGGGTTCGGCGGCGGCACCCGCCGTCGGCTTCGGATGGTCGGTCGCGTCGACACGGGCGTCATGCGCGCCGAATGGGTCGAGCGCGAGTCGCGAGACGGGGGCCGCCAGGTGCGCGAGCGGACCGGCGTCTCGGATTTCGAGCTCGCGGGCAGTCGCATCACGCATCAGCGTGAAGCGGCGCGCGAGGGGGTGCGCGTCACGAGCGCCGAAGGCCCTCTCGTGCACGGCAGCGAGCGGCCCGCCGGTGCGGTTGCGCTGACACCGCGGCAGTATCCGCCGCGGCCGGTGGTCGGCGTCGGCGCGGTGATCGTCGAGGCTGGCCGGGTGGTGCTCATCAGGCGGAGATTCGAGCCGCTGGCCGGCCAGTGGAGCCTGCCAGGCGGCACGCTCGAGCTCGGCGAGTCGCTGGAAGCCGGCGTCGCGCGCGAGATGCACGAAGAGACGGGGCTCGAAGTCGAAGTGGGCCCAGTCGTCGAGGTCTTCGATCGCATCCTGCTCGATGCCGAGGGCCGCGTGCGTTACCACTTCGTGCTGATCGACTATCTGTGCGCGCCGCGGGGCGGCGCCCTGCAGGCCGGCTCCGACGTGGACGCGGCGGTCTGGGCGGCCCCCTCGGATCTTTCGGAGTATCGGCTGACCGCAAAGGCGATCGGGGTGATCCAGCGCGCGTTGAACTCTCTTCCAGAACTGTAGGGGCGCACGGCGTGCGTCCGCGGTGACCTACGCTTTCTTCCGCCACATCACGTACACCGGCACCCCGAGCACGACAATCGCCAGCCCTGGCCACGTCGTCGCAGGTCGATAGGCGAACAGCACGAACAGAATCGTCCCCGCCCCCAGGATGTAGAGCGCTGGCACGTACGGATAGCCGAAGGCGCGATAGGGGCGTTCGGCGTCGGGGCGCGTCTGCCGGAGGCGGAAGATGCCGGCAATCGTGAGGATGTAGAAGATCAGCGCCGCCGAGATCACGTAATCGAGCAGGTTGCCGTAAAGATTGCCGTATCGGCCCGTCGCCGGGTCGAACGTGCGCGGCAGCACCAGCAGCACCGACCAGAACCCTTGCAGGAGGAGGCCGGCCGCCGGCACTCGCGCGCGGTTCAAATCCCCAACGCGCCGGAAGAACAGGCCGTCGCGCGCCATGGCGTAGTAGGCGCGGGCGCCCGCCAGGATGAGCCCGTTGTTGCAGCCGAACGTCGAGATCAGGATCGCGGCGGCCATCAGCGCGGCGCCCAGCCCCGGCACGATCTGCTCGAGCGTCGCCGTGGCGACACGGTCGGCTGGCGCGTTCTGAATCGCCGCCAGCGGCAGCGTGACGAGATACGCGAGGTTCGCCGCGAGGTACAGGGCCGTGACGATCCCGGTGCCCAGCGCGAGCGCCAGCGGCAGATTGCGTCGCGGCTCCTTGACCTCGCCGGCCGTGAAGGTGATGTTGTTCCAGGCGTCGGACGAAAACAGCGAGCCCGTCTGCGCCACGCAGAGTGCCACGAACAGCCCGAACGCGGTCGCGGCCGACAGCCCCGGCACGACGTCCACGGCACTGCGCGGCGTCCACAAGTCGCCGAAGTTGGCGGCGATGGCCTCGGCATTCCAGCCGAGCAACAGGCCCACGCCGATGAGGGCGACCAGGGCGCCGGTCTTCGCCACGGTGAAGATGTTCTGCACGACGCGGCCGTATTCGATGCCGCGCGTATTGGTCCACGTGAGCAGTGCAATCATCAGCACCGCGACCAGTTGTGCCGTCGACAGCGAAAAGGCGTAGCCGGT
>DASUOE010000021.1:0-3877 GCA_036276805.1 Woeseiaceae bacterium
TGAATTCCTTCCGCTTCGTCGAGCGCGCCATCAATTACGAGATCGAGCGCCAGATCGACCTGCTCGAGGACGGCGGCAAGGTCGTGCAGGAAACCCGCCTGTACGACGCAGAGCGCGACGAGACGCGCGCGATGCGCAGCAAGGAGGAGGCTAACGACTACCGCTATTTCCCGGACCCGGACCTGCTGCCCGTCGAGATAGACGCGGCGTTTATCGAGGCCGCGCGGGCGAGCCTGCCGGAGCTGCCCGACGCAAAGCTCGCGCGCTTCGTCGCCCAGTACGGGCTCAAGCCCGACGACGCGGACATCCTGACGGGCAGCCGCGCGCTCGCCGACTACTTCGAGGCCGCGGCGGGTGCGGGCGCCGCCGCCCCGCAGGCCGTCGCCAACTGGGTACTCGGCGAACTCACCGGCGCCCTCAACCGCGATGGGCTCGAGATCGCAGGCAGCAAGGTCGCGCCGGCCGACCTCGCGGGTCTCGTCGCCCGTATCGCGGACAACACGATCTCCGGCAAGCTCGCGAAGGAGGTATTCGATGCGATGTGGGCGGGCGAGGGCACTGCGGACGAGGTGATCGCGTCCCGCGGGCTGCGCCAGATCACGGACACGTCGGCGATCGAAACCGTCATCGACCGCGTCATCGCGGCGAATCCCGGGCAGGTCGCCGAGTACCGCGCCGGCAAGGACAAGCTCATGGGCTACTTCGTCGGGCAGGTGATGAAGGAAACCCAGGGCAAGGCCAACCCCGGCGTCGTGAACAAGCTGCTCCGGGAGCGCCTGGGTCCCGGCACGTCGTCCTGACGGGGCGGAGCGTGTTCGCCGACCACGTCATCCCGTTCGCCTTCGAGGCGCTGCCCGTGCGCGGCGAGATCATTTATCTCGCGCGTGCCTGGCGGCGCATGCTGCGCGCGCAGGATTACGCGCCGATCGTGAAGGAAACGCTGGGCCATGCCGCCGCCGCGACCGGGCTCATCGCGCAGAGCCTGAAGTTCGACGGCGCCGTCACCATGCAGATCCAGGGCGCCGGCGACCTGCGCATGCTGGTGATGCAGTGCACGAGCGAACTCGAACTGCGTGGCATGGCGACGGAGGCGGAGCCGGTCACGGCCCGGTCCTTCGACGAACTCATGCAGCAGGCGCACTGCGCCATCACGGTCGACGCGGGCGACCGGCCCTACCAGGGCATCGTCGAAGTCCGCAGCGAGTCTTTAGGCGCGAGCCTCGAGAACTATTTCGAACGCTCCGTGCAGCTGCCGAGCCACGTAGCGCTCGTCAGCGATACCGCGCTCGCGGGCGGCCTCCTGCTCCAGCAGATGCCCGGGCAGACGATCGACGCCGACGACTGGAACCGCCTGGGCTATCTCGCCGCTACCCTGTCGGCGGACGATTTCCCGTCGGCCTCCGGCCTCGACCTCATCGCCAAGCTGTTCAGCGAGGACGACGTGCGGGTGTTCAAAGCCCGGCCTGTGAGCTTTCGCTGCCGCTGCTCGAAGCAGCGCACGGACGAGGTGCTGCGCATGCTGGGCGAAGCCGAGGTGCGCGGCGTCCTCAGAGAACAGGGCCGCGTCGAAATCACCTGCGAGTACTGCGGGCGCCGCCGGCGCTACGACGCCGTCGACGTCTCGCGCATCTTCGCCGACAACGTCGTCTCCGGTCCCGATCGCCTCATGTAGGAGCGGCGCTCGCGCCGCGAGTTCGACCTGGCCGGATGCCAGGATTAAAACGACACGGCCGGACCGAACGACGCTTTCCCCCGCGACCGGAAAAGAGCGCAGCCAATTCGCGGCGCGAGCGCCGCTCCAACACGGGGGTTCCCTCCGCGTCCCGCCAGGTGCTACACTCTCGATCACTCATATAAACGAATCGTTATTCTTTTATGGAACCCGAGACGGAAGCCCTGCTAGCCAGGCTCAAGGCCCTCGCCGACCCGCTGCGCCTGCGGCTCGTGGCCCTGTGCGTCCGGGGCGAGTGCAGCGTGTCCGAGCTGACCGACGTGCTCTCCCAGAGCCAGCCGCGGATCTCGCAGCACTTGAAGGTGCTGTGCGATGCGGCGCTGCTGCAGCGCTTCCGGGACGGCCATTACGTCTACTACCGTGCGCCGGTCCGCGGCCGGCCGGCCGCGACACTGCGCCGGCTGCTGGCGTTGTTCCCGGAAGACGAACCCGATTTCCGGCGGGACCTCGAGCGACTGCGGGCGCTGCGCGGCGGCGCGCCGGCGCAGGAGACGCCCGAGGGCGACCGCAGCCTGCACCGGGCGCTCGTGGAACTCACGGTCTCGACGCCGCTCGGCGATCTCATCGACATCGGCTGCGGCCAGGGCCGCATTCTGAAGTTGCTCGCGTCCCGTGCGCAGCGCGCGGTCGGCGTCGACATCGATGCCGACGCGCGGCGTTTCGCCCGCGCGGAAGTGCTGCTTGCCGGGCTGCCGAACTGCACGCTGCGCAAGGGCGACATGTACGACCTGCCGTTCGCGGACCGCGAGTTCGACACAGTCGTGCTGGACGACGTTCTGAACGACGCCGAGAAACCGCTCGCCGCCATCGCCGAGGCGCAGCGCCTGCTGAAGAGCGGCGGCCGCCTCCTGTTCCTCTCGTCCGTCAGCGCGGACGGCGTGGACGCGGGCCGGGCGCGGTTCGTCGCGCACGCGCGCGCGGCCGGACTCAGGCTCTCGGCGCCGAAAGCGCTGCCGGCGGTCGAGCCGCGCTGGCTCCTCGCCGTCGCCACCCACGCCGGCGAATCCAGCGCCGCCGCCTAGCGACTATCGACCCGGGTATTAATAAGTATGCCGACACCGCATCCGTCACCGGTCCAGGTCTCCTTCGAGTTTTTCCCGCCGAATACCGAGGCGATGAACGAGACCCTGTGGCATTCCATCCGGCGTCTCGAGCCGCTCGCGCCGCGCTTCGTGTCGGTCACTTATGGCGCGGACGGCTCGACGCGCGAGCGCACGCATGCCGCCGTCTCGCGCATCGCGCGCGAGACGGGGCTCACTGCTGCGCCGCACCTCACGTGCATCGGCGCGGACCGCGGCGAGATCGACGACATCGCGCGCGAGTACTGGGACATGGGCGTCCGGCATCTCGTTGCGCTGCGCGGCGACCCGCCGGCCGACGGCGCGAATTACCGTCCGCACCCGAACGGCTATCCGCATGCGGCGGACCTCGTGGCCGGCCTGCGGCGCATCGCCGATTTCGACATCTCGGTCGCCGCCTACCCGGAAGTGCATCCCGAGGCGGTGAGCGCGCTCGCCGACCTCGACAACCTGAAGCGCAAACTCGACGCGGGCGCCACCCGCGCCATCACGCAGTTTTTCTTCGACGTAGGCCTGTTCCTGCGCTTCCGCGACCTGTGCGCGGCCGCGGGTATCGAGTCGTCGATCGTGCCGGGTATCCTGCCGGTCACCCGTTTTCCGCAACTGCAGCGCTTCGCTGCGCGTTGCGGGGCGAGCGTGCCGCAATGGCTCGTCGACAGCTTCGCCGGCCTCGACGACGACGACGAGACCCGCCGGATGATCGCCGCGAGCATCGCCATCGAGCAGGTCCGGCGGCTGCAGGCCGAGGGCATCGACGAGTTTCACTTCTACACCCTGAACCGCTCCGAACTGGCCTACGCCATCTGCCATGCGCTGGGCGTCCGCCCGAAGCAGGCGGCGGCCTGACCGCAGGATTACTGAATGGAACGCCGTGACCGCATCGCGAAGCTGCTTCGCTCGCTCGACGAACGCATTCTGCTGCTCGACGGCGCGATGGGCACCATGATCCAGAGCTACCGCCTGAGCGAGGAGGACTACCGCGGCGAACGGTTCGCCGACTGGGACCGCGACCTCAAGGGCAACAACGACCTCTTGTGCCTGACGCGCCCGTCGGTCATCCAGGAGA
>DASUOE010000022.1:0-7095 GCA_036276805.1 Woeseiaceae bacterium
TCATGTACTACAACCCGATGTCGTCAGCCCAAAGCGTGACGCCGCTGATGGTGAGCGACGGCCGCCAGGTGATTTTCGGCTATTCCGCCGTCGCCGACGAAGCGCTGCTCTTAACGAACAACGGCGAAGCTCGGGCGCAACCCGTACCCGCGAAGGTCGCGCAATTGTGGGAACCGACCGTCCGTGACACGGAAGTACGCGTGCTCGAGCTTTACGACTACCGCGGCAACACGGTCGGCTTAGGCATCAAGTTCTCGTCGCCGTCGGAGCAGTCCGATCTGCTGAACGGCAACTACCTCGTCGATTCCGCGTGGCATCTCGCCGTGGCGCGGCAAGGCACGTTGTTCGTGGCTCAGCGGGAAAATCACTGGGAGTACCTGCGCGATATCGTCGTGCCCGCCCACTGGAGCGCCGCGGACAGCTGGCGGGGCAGCTGGCGCGGCCTGCTGAGCGATGGGCCGAACGCTCTGGGTACGGCGCGCGTGTTTGGCGGCAGCGGCGAATACGCGGGCCTTAAGCTCGAGGCCGTCGAGTATCTGAATGCATCGGCGTATTCGGCCACGGCCGGAGCGGTCGCCGCGGACGGCGAGCTCACCATCGACTTTCCGCCCGCCGGAGAGCAGCTCGCGTCCGGGACCGACGGCGAGTCGGATTGATCAGCCGGCGAGGCCCTTGAGAGGTGACGCCGCGTCCGCTGCGCGCGCAGGGTCGGGATGCGCGCGTGACGCGATCAGCGCTTTCGCCTGCATGAAATCACGCGGCGTGTTGACGGCGTCGATTGCAAGCAGCCGGCCGTCCCGCAAATACAGGCAGGAGAAGGCACGGTCGGCGGGCGAACCCCGTACGATCACGGAATCGTAGCCCTGGGACAGGCCCGCGATCTGCAGCTTCAGGTCGTACTGGTCGGACCAGAACCAGGGGACCTCTGCGTGTTCCAGGCGGCCGCCGCACAGGTTGCCCGCCGCGGTGCGCGCCTGCTCGAGGGCGTTCGGAACCGACTCGAGCCGTACGCGCCGCCCGTAGATTGCGCTCGGATGAGACGTACAGTCGCCGATCGCATAGATGCGGGGGTCACTGGTGCGGCAGCCGGCGTCGACGACGATGCCGTCATCGACCTCGAGTCCGGCTGCGGCTGCGAGCTCGACGTTGGGAACGATGCCGACGCCGACTACAACGACGTCCGCGGGGATTTCGTCACCCGCGGCGGTGACGACCGCGCGGACCCGGGGCCTGCCCGCGAAGCCCGCGAGACCGGTGTTCAGGCGCAGGTCGACGCCCTGAGCCCGGTGCACCGACTCGTAGAACGCCGAGACCGCCGGGGACACGACCCGGCTCATGACCCGCCCGGCCATCTCGAGCACGGTGACGTCGAGGCCCAGGGTGCGGGCAACCGCAGCCACCTCGAGCCCGATGTAACCGGCGCCGACTATGACCAGGCGCTTCGCCACGGCGAAATCGGCGCGGATAGCATCGACGTCGGCGATGTTGCGCAGGTAATGGATGCCGGCCGGCAGTGTCTCGTCGCCCGGGAGGCGGCGCACCCGTGAGCCGGTTGCGATCAGGAGTGCGTCCCAGGCGACCGTCAGGCCATCCTCCGTCGTCACCGCGCCGCGGTCACGGTCGATACCCGTGACCCGCGTGCCGGGCCGTACGTCGATATCGGGCGCGTCGTAAAAGGCCGCTGGTTTGACATACAGGCGCTCAGCGGACAATTCCCCGGCGAGGAACTTCTTCGACAACGGCGGCCGCTGGTACGGCGGGTGCGTTTCCTCGCCGAGCAGAACGATACGGCCCCGGTATTTCTGCTGCCTGAGCGAGGCGATTGCCTGGCCGGCGGCATGCCCGCCGCCGACGATGACGAGTGTTTCCGGCACGTTCCCGATCCCGGTGACGACCGCGGGAGATTACCGCCTGGCAGACGAGCCGTCGAACGCCGTGTCGCGCGCCCGAACCGCCCGCGGGACCACGGGCAGTCCCGGCGCGAGCCTGCGCTGTCCAGGCGACCGACTTGTAAATACATCCAGTACTGGACAAAAATACAGATACGGTTGCCCGGGGAGCCTCGAAGCTTTGCAAGCGCTCGAATCGAACAGCAGGATGCCACCACCGGCCGCGGGCCACCTGGACCGCCTGAACGCCGCACAGCGACAGGCGGCCGCGTGGGGCGAGGTCGGCGAGCACGGCTTCACCGCCGCTCCGCTGCTCGTCGTTGCCGGCGCGGGAACCGGCAAGACGATGACCCTCGCCCACCGGGTCGCGCATCTCGTGGTCGAGGGCGTGAGCCCCGGGCGCATCCTGCTGCTCACCTTTACGCGGCGCGCGGCCGAGGAAATGACCCGCAGGGCCGAAGGCGTATTGCGCGCCGTCCGCGATCGCGAGGGGGGCGGCGCGCTGCGTCTCCCGTGGTCCGGGACGTTTCACTCGGTGGGTAACCGGATCCTGCGCCGCTACGCGGCCAACCTCGGCCTCG
Organism: Woeseiaceae bacterium; assembly: GCA_036276805.1. Taxonomy (GTDB): domain Bacteria; phylum Pseudomonadota; class Gammaproteobacteria; order Steroidobacterales; family Woeseiaceae; genus UBA1847. The sequence continues at coordinate 2,471 of DASUOE010000022.1, forward strand.
ACCCGGGATTCTCCGTGCTCGATCGCGGCGACGCCGCCGATCTCCTCGACGTGGTGCGGCACGAGTTGGGCTTGTCGACGCGGGACCGGCGGTTCCCGAAAAAGGATACCTGTCTCGCGATCTATTCGCGCGTCGTGAACGCGCGGGAGGCTCTCGCGAACACGATCGCACAGAACTACCCGTGGTGCGCGGACTGGGAATCCGAATTGCGCGACCTGTACCGGCAGTACGTGGCGCGCAAGCAGTCAATCCAGGCGCTCGACTACGACGACCTGCTCCTTTACTGGCGGCATCTCGTGGCCGAGCCCGAGTTCGCTGCCGAGATCGGCGGTGCATTCGACCACGTGCTGGTCGACGAATACCAGGATACGAATCGTGTGCAGGCAGAGATCCTCGACGCGCTGAAGCCCGACGGCCGGGGCGTTACCGTGGTCGGCGACGATGCGCAGTCCATCTACTCGTTCCGCGCGGCCGACGTCGAGAACATCCTGGCGTTCCCCGACCGCTACATGCCCACGGCACGCGTCGTCACACTGGAACAGAACTACCGCTCGACACAGGCGATCCTCGACAGCGCCAATTGCCTGATTGCGGAAAGCGACCGGCAGTACCGCAAGAACCTGTGGTCCGAGTGCGGTGCCGGCGCCCGGCCGGAATACGTGACCGTCGAGGATGCCGACACCGAGGCCGAGCACGTCGTCACGACGGTCCTGGCGAACCGCGAAGGCTCCATGCGCCTGCGCGACCAGGCAGTATTGTTCCGCAACTCACATCACAGCGACCGGCTCGAGGTGGAGCTCGTCAAGCGCAATATCCCGTACGTGAAGTACGGTGGGCTCAAGTTCCTGGAGGCAGCGCACGTCAAGGACCTCCTGGCCGTCCTCAAGTGGGCGGAAAACCCGAAGAACGAGGTGGCGGCGTTTCGCGTGCTGAAGCTGTTGCCCGGGATGGGCCCCGCCTCGTCGAGAAAGGCGTTCGAATTGCTCATCCTCGGCGGTTATTCCCTGGAGGCGCTCGCAGGCTTCCGGCCGCCGCCCGGAACGTGCGGTGCATGGCCGGATTTCGTGGGACTGCTCGCAAGCCTCGCTTCCGCGCCTGCGGCCACGCCGGGCTGGCAGGCGCAGGTCACTGCCGTGCGGCGCTGGTACCGGCCGCATCTCGAGCGCCTGTACGACAACGCCGACACGCGTGAAGCGGATCTCGAACAGCTCGAGCAGGTATCGGCCCGCTACGCGAGCCGCGAACGCTTTCTCACGGAGCTCACGCTCGACCCGCCGGCGGCGGCGGGCGATCTCTCCGGGGACCCTTTGCTCGACGAGGATTATCTCGTGCTGTCGACCGTGCATTCCGCCAAGGGCCAGGAATGGGAAGCGGTGTTCCTGCTGAACGTCACCGACGGCAACTTCCCGTCGGAGTTCGCGACCGGGACGCCTGCGCAGGTCGAGGAGGAGCGGCGCCTGCTGTACGTCGCGATGACCCGCGCACGTCGGTTCCTCACGCTCATGGCGCCGCTGCGTTTCCACGTCACGCAACAACGGCGCGACGGCGACCGCCACGTGTACGGCGCCCGGAGCCGATTCGTCAGCGAAAAGCTGCTTGCGACTTTTGCGCCGCGCTACGCCGGCGCCGATGCCGCGGCCGGACCGGGACACTCGCGGTCGGCCACGCGTATAGACGTTGCATCACGCCTGCGCGACATGTGGTGACCGGTCGACACGGCCACAAAAAAAGGCGGTGGCTTGCGCCACCGCCCAGTCGGAACGAAACAAACAGCATAAGGGATTTTCAGTTTGTTACGTCAACCCGGTTTGCCGCGCCGCACGTGGAACGGCGCAGCGCGATCAGCTCCTGTGTCGGCACACCTCGTGCTCGATCGTTGTAGCTTGGATGCGTGGATGCCGTATTTGGTTGCAACGAGTTTGGAATAACACGCCGGGCTTATTCCGGGTAGCGGGGTTGCGTATGCAACAAACCATAGCCGGGGGTATGCTTGCCTTCAACTGTCGGCGAATGCCGACGATGCCGGGGATGACCGATGACCGACAGGCATGCGATCGCCAGTGACGAACGGGCGGTGCGCGTCGACCTCGCGGCCTGTTACCGCATCATTGCGATGTACGGGTGGGACGATCTGGTATTCACCCACGTCTCGGCACGTCTGCCGGGCCCCGAAGAACATTTCCTCATCAACCCGTACGGGTTCCTGTTCGAGGAAATCACGGCGAGCAGCCTCGTCAAGGTCGACCTGGAGGGCAACAAGGTCGGCGAGTCGGCGCACGACATCAACCCGGCCGGATTCGTCATTCATAGCGCAATACATGCCGCGCGGCCGGACGTGGGCTGCGTCCTGCACACACACACCAGGGCGGGCGTCGCCGTTTCAGCGCAGCGCGACGGGCTGCTTCCGGTTTCGCAGACATCACTGTTCGCCTGCGCGACGCTCGCCTACCACGACTACGAAGGCGTCGCGCTCGACGAGGCCGAGAAACCCCGTCTCGTCGCCGATCTCGGCAACAAGAGCTGCCTCGTGCTGCGCAATCACGGCCTCCTGACCACGGGCACCACGGTCGCCGACGCTTTCCTGCTGATGTACGTCTTCGAGACGGCCTGCCAGATCCAGCTTCTGGCCCAGTCGACCGGTAAGCCGCTAGTCTCGGTGCCGGAACCCATCGTCGCGGGCATACAGGCGCAGGCCGAGCAGGTGACGCGTGGGCTCGGCGGGCGCCTCGTATGGCCGGGGCTCCTGCGCAAGCTCGACCGGCTGGACCCGTCCTACCGCGACTAGGATCCGCCGGATCAGCCGAGGAACATCGCGTAGGCCGGGTTGTCGCTTTCCTCGAAATGCGCGTATCCGAGCACGGCGAGGTGCGCTTCCAGTTCCGCCGTTTCCTCCGGCGCGACATCGATGCCCGCCAGCACACGGCCGTAATCGGAGCCGTGGTTGCGATAGTGAAACAGGCTTATGTTCCAGTCCGTACCGATCGCATCCAGGAAGTCGAGCAGCGCACCCGGCCGCTCAGGAAACTCGAAGCGAAACAGGCGTTCGTTGGCGACACGCTGCGCCCGGCCGCCGACCATGTGGCGCACGTGCAGCTTCGCCATCTCGTTGTTGCTGAGGTCCACGACCGGGTAATCCGCAGCCGACAGGTCGGCGAGAATGGCGCGCCGCTCGGGGGCGCCGCCCGTGAGCTGCACGCCGACGAAAATGTGCGCCTTCTGGTTGTCGCTGTATCGATAGTTGAATTCCGTGATCCCGCGCCTCCCCAGGGCACGGCAGAAGCGTCGGAAGCTGCCCGGAGTTTCGGGGATTTCCGCCGCCAGGAGCATCTCCTGCTGCTCGCCCACCGCCGCGCGTTCGGCGATATGGCGGAGGCGGTCGAAATTGACGTTTGCGCCGCAGCTGATCGTAACGATCGTACGATCCCGCCAGCCGTGTTCCTCGACATATTTCTTGGCGCCGGCGACGGCGAGTCCGCCTGCCGGTTCGACGATCGAGCGCGTGTCCTCGAAAATGTCGCGGATTGCCGCGCAGGTCTGGTCGGTGTCTACGGTCATGAATTCGTCGACGTGGCGCCGGCACAGGCGGAACGATTCGTCGCCGACGCGCCGCACGGCGACACCGTCCGCAAAAATGCCGACGTGCGAGAGCGTCACCGGGTGTCCCGCCGCGATCGAAGCCTGCATGGCGGCCGAATCGTCGGGCTCGACGCCGACGATGCGAACCTGCGGCGCGACCGCCTTTACGTATGCGGCAATGCCGGCGATCAGCCCCCCGCCGCCGATCGGCACGAAGATGGCATCGATCGGTCCTACCGCCTGCCGGAGGATCTCACGGCCGATCGTGCCCTGGCCCGCAATGACGTCGGGGTCGTCGAAAGGGTGAATGAATGCCAGCCCTTCGCGCGCTTCGATGTCGCGGGCGTGGGCGTAGGCATCGTCGTACGCGTCGCCGTGCAGCACGACTTCGCCGCCGAGCGCCCGGACCGCCTCGACCTTTATGCGCGGCGTGGTCACCGGCATGACGATCACCGCACGCACGCCGCGGCGGCGTGCGGCGAGCGCGACGCCCTGTGCATGATTGCCGGCTGAACTGCAGATGACGCCGGCCGCCACGGCTGCGTCGGGAAGCGCAGCGATCTTGTTGTACGCGCCGCGCAGCTTGAAGGAAAAGATCGGCTGCAGGTCTTCGCGCTTCATGAGCACGCGATTGTGCAGTCGTCGCGACAGGTTGGTCGCCTCTTCGAGTGGCGATTCGATCGCGACGTCGTAGACACGCGCATCGTCGATGCGTTGCTTGTAGTCGAACTCGCCCATGCCGGCCATCTCCGCGGAGCCCGCGTTATCGCACACCGGCGGAGCGGTCGCAAAACTTTGCGAAACCGCTGCATTGTCGCGGCACATGCCGGCGCCGCGAATGCTTCGATGCATTGCATGGCGGAAGGTCATTTGCAGGCGAAACTGTTTCGGCAGCAAGCGATCGCGGGCGCCCGGCGGCGAGCCCTCGGCGAGGTAGTCCTCGCGCTGCCGCCGCGTGCGCCTTTTGCAGCCGGCGTCGCCGCGCTCGCGTGCATACTGCTCGTTGCGAGCACCGCGATCGTCAGGATCCCGGAACGCATCCCCGCGGC
>DASUOE010000023.1:0-8035 GCA_036276805.1 Woeseiaceae bacterium
CTGAAATTCACGCGGCCGGGCGCATCCCGTTGCTGGTCGGGGGCACGATGATGTACTTCCGCGCGCTCGTGACGGGCATCGCCGAGCTCCCCGCCGCCGATCCGGACCTGCGCCGCGCAATCGATGCCGAGGCCGCGGCCCGGGGCTGGCCGGCGCTGCATGCCGAACTCGAGTGCTACGACCCGGCGGCCGCAGCACGTATCGAACCGGCCGACGCCCAGCGCATCCAGCGCGCCATCGAGGTCTACCGGGCGAGCGGGCGTACGCTGAGCGACTGGCATGCGGCAGGCGCATCGCCGGCGCCGACGTTGGATTTCGTGCGCGTCGCGCTCGTGCCGCGGCCGCGCAGCGTCCTGCACCAGCGCATCGAAACGCGGCTGAAGCACATGATTGCGAACGGATTTCCCGATGAGGTGCGAGGCTTGATGGCACGTCCGGGTCTCGACCGCGCCGCGCCCTCGATGCGGGCGGTCGGCTACCGGCAGCTGTGGGCGTATTGCGCCGGCGAATGTACGCTCGAGGAAGCCGGGTACCGGGCGCTGGCAGCGACCCGGCAACTGGCCAAGCGGCAGCTCACCTGGCTCAGGGGCGATGCGGAGATCACCGTGTTCGATCCTCTTGAAGAGGATGTGATCGACGCAATATCGGCGTTTCTGATACCATTTTTCCAACGCTTGGACTGAACACACGACAGGGCATACCGGCGCCACCGGGACGTGCTGTTCAAAACAACAAGAAGATGGAGACCCGACATGGCGAAAGGGCAAACACTGCAGGACCCGTTTCTCAACATTCTGCGCAAGGAAAAGGTTCCCGTTTCGATCTACCTCGTGAACGGAATCAAGCTGCAGGGACAGGTCGATTCGTTCGACCAGTTCGTCGTGTTGTTGAAGAACAGCGTGAACCAGATGGTTTACAAGCATGCAATTTCGACGGTCGTGCCCGCACGCAACGTGCGGCTGCCGTTGCCGGATGACGATGGAGAAAGCGACGAGTAGTCAGCCAACACCTCCACGTTCCGTGGAGGCATTATTTGTTTGAACGACCGCAAAGCGGTGAACGAGCAGTTCTCGTCCACGCGAGCCCGAGCGGCGCACCAGACGAACCCGAACGCGAAGAATTTGCGGAGCTCGCACGCTCCGCAGGTGCAATCGTCGTCGATGAAATCGTCAGCGCCCGCAAGCGGCCCGACCCGAAGCACTTCATCGGCAGCGGCAAGCTCGAGGAAGTGCGGGCGAGCGTCGCCCGCCATGACGCGGAGCTCGTCATCTCCTCGACCGAACTCACCCCGAGCCAGGAGCGCAACCTCGAGCGCGAGCTGAAGTGCCGGGTGCTCGACCGCGCCGGGCTCATCCTCGACATCTTCGCCCAGCGCGCGCGCAGCTTCGAGGGCAAGCTGCAGGTCGAGCTCGCGCAGCTCGAGCACCTGTCGACGCGCCTGGTCCGCGGCTGGACCCACCTCGAGCGCCAGAAGGGCGGCATCGGCCTCCGCGGCCCGGGTGAAACCCAGCTCGAGACCGACCGCCGGCTTTTGAGCCACCGCATCCGCGTTCTGAACGGCCGCCTCGAGCAGGTGGACAGCCGCCGCACCATGAATCGCCGCAATCGCGAGCGTGCCGAAATCCCGACCGTCGCGCTCGTCGGTTATACCAACGCAGGCAAGTCGACGCTGTTCAATGCGCTCACCGAGGCGGGCGTGTACGTGAAGGACCAGCTCTTCGCGACGCTCGATCCGACGGTCCGCCGGCTGCGGCTCCCGGACGGGCGCGAGGTCGTGCTGGCGGACACGGTGGGCTTCATCCGTGACCTCCCGCACGAACTGATCGCCGCGTTTCGTTCGACGCTCCAGGAAGCGCGCGAGGCAGACCTGATCCTGCACGTGATCGATGCGAGCGACGAGCACCGCTGGCAGCGCGTACGCCAGGTGAACGCCGTGCTCAGGCAACTCGATGCCGACAAGGTTCCGCAGATCCGTGTGTACAACAAGATCGACCGGCTCGACCGGCGCCGGCGGGCGCCGGTGCACCGCGGCGGGCGCAGTCGCGCCGTGTGGATTTCGGCGGTTACGGGCGAGGGGCTGCCGCAACTCACCGAGGCCATCGGCGAGCGGCTGGGCCGGCAGGTATTGCACGGCGTGCTGCGCCTCGACCACTCGCAAGGACGGCAGCGGGCGAAACTCTTCGAGCTTGGCGCTGTCATCAATGAGGTCCAGCAGGACGACGGCGGGTGGGATCTCGAACTCGAGATGCCCGAAAAGGATTTGCGACGGTTCCTGAAGCATGAGAACCTCGCCGCCGACTCACTCAAGCCCGTTACGGGTGCCCGGGCCGAACCGGGCGCGGCGGCTGCGTCTCCCTGATATGAAGTTGTTTTGAGGTTATGGCCTGGAACGAACCCGGAAAAGACAAGGATCCGTGGAAGCGCGGTGACGAGGAGCCGAACGATCTCGACAGGATCGTGCAGAACTGGCAGAAGCGCCTGGGCGGGCTCCTCGGCGGCGGTAAACGCGGTTCCGGGCGTACGGCGACCGGCGGCCGCGGCGGCGGCTGGTTCATCGTGGCGTTCGCGCTGGTTGCCTGGGCGCTGACCGGCTTCTATCGCGTCGACGAGGCCGAGCGCGGCGTCGTCCAGCGTTTCGGCAAGTACACGAAAACGACGATGCCGGGCCTGCACTGGCACCTGCCCGTGCCGATCGAGACCGTCGACCTCGTCAACACGATACGCATCACCGACTATGCCTTTCGGACGGAAATGCTGACCGCCGACATGCAGTACGTATTCATCGACATGGTCGTGCAGTACCGGCGCTCCGACCCGGTGATGTACAGCTTCGAAGTGGAGCTTCCCGACGTGACGCTTCAGGACGTGACGCAGAGCGCGCTCCGCGAGGTGGTCGGTACGTCGGAGCTCGATTCGCTCGTCGCGTCAGGCCGGCGCGACGAGATCGCTTCGCGCACGCAGTCGACGCTGCAGAACACGCTCAACAGCTACGAGGCCGGCATCACCGTGACGTCGGTATCCCTGAAGGACGTCAAGTATCCGGCGAACGTGCAGGCCGCGGTGGATGACGCGCAGAAGGCGCGCAACGACGCCGATCGCTACGCGCTCGAGGCGGACGCCTATGCGCGCGACATCATCCCGCGCGCCCGCGGCGCCGCAGCGCGGGTGCTCCAGGATGCCCAGGCCTATCGCGACCAGGTCATCGCGAACGCGGAAGGCGAGGCGGCGCGCTTCGAGTCGCTCCTCGGTGAATACCAGCAGGCGCCCGACGTGACGCGCGAGCGCCTGTACATCGATGCCATCGAGGCAGTGTACGGCAACGCGACCAAGATCATCCTGGACGCGGAAGGCAGCGGCAACCTGCTGTACCTCCCGATCGACCGGCTGCTGCAGGAAAGCGGCTCCGCGGCCCCGTCCCGGCAGCCGGCAACCGAGCCTGCGAACGAGTCCGACCAGCCGCAGGCAACGGACACGGCGGAGACCAACGCACGTGAACGGAGGACGCGCTGATGAATTCCGGGCGCTTCGGCTGGTTCGTCGCCGCCGGCATCATCCTCGTCATCGCGGGCCTGAGCCTGTTCACCGTGAACGAGCGCGAGCAGGCCATCAAGCGCCGGCTGGGCGAGGTAGTCGCGTCGACCTATGAGCCTGGCCTGCACTGGAAAATCCCGCTGGTCGAGGACGTGCGGAAGTTTTCGCGCCAGATCCTCACCATCAGCGACCGACCGGAACGCGTGTTCACGGCGGAGAACGAATCGCTCGACGTCGATTACTTCGTGAAGTACCGCATCACCGACCCCGTGCGCTATTACACGTCCTCCGGCGGTGACCGCGAGATCGCCGAGATGCGCCTTGGGGAAATCGTGAAGAACGCCATCGTCACGGAGTTCGGCAAACGCACCGTGGCGGAAGCGATTTCCGTCGGCCGCGCGGAACTCATGCGCGACCTCCTGGACCGCGCCGAAGGGACCGCGGAAGACCTCGGCGTCGATCTCGTGGACTTCCGAGTGAAGCAGGTGGAGTTCATGGAGGAGGTGCGCAACTCGGTGTACGCGCAGATGGAGGCGGAGCGCCAGCGCATCGCTGCGGAGCGCCGCGCCGAAGGCCGTGAGAACGAAGCCGAGATCCGCGCGTCGGCCGATCGCGAGCGCACCATCATCCTGGCCGAAGCCTATCGTGACAGCGAGAAGATCCGCGGCGAGGGCGATGCGCGCGCCGCGGAAACCTATGCGAACGCGTACAACAAGGACCCCGAGTTCTACGCGTTCTATCGCAGCATCGATGCCTACAAGCGCTCGGTCGGCCAGCCCGGCGACATCCTGGTGGTCGATCCCGACAACGAGTTTTTCCGCTACCTGAACCAGTCCGACGGCCGTCGCGACTGACGCCCGGCTGCTCGCATGTGGGTCGAGATATTGACGGCGTTGGCTCTCGTGCTCGTCATCGAGGGCCTGCTGCCGTTCGCCGCGCCATCGCGCTACCGGCAGATGGTGGCGGAAATCGTACGCCTGGGTGACAATCACATCCGCACGGTCGGGCTGGTACTCATCGTCGTCGGCCTCGTGCTCCTGTTCGTCGTCCGGCAGTAGCCGGCCGACGCTCACCAGATCCGCCAGGGCCGTTTCATGGGGAAGAACGTCGTCGTCGTCGGCACGCAGTGGGGTGACGAGGGCAAGGGCAAGATCGTCGACCTGCTCACCGATCGTGCTGCCGCGGTCGTGCGCTTCCAGGGCGGCCACAATGCGGGTCACACGCTGGTCATCGGCGGGAAGAAGACCGTGCTGCACCTGATTCCGTCGGGCATCCTCCGCGACGGCGTCAGTTGTCTCATCGGCAACGGCGTCGTCGTCTCGCTCGAGGCGCTGGTCAAGGAAGCGAACGCACTGGTCGCGAACGGCGTGCCGGTGTTCGACCGCCTGAAAGTCAGCCCGAACTGCCCGTTGATCCTGCCGTCGCACGCGGCGCTCGATCTCGCGCGCGAGAAGTCACGTGGCGCGGCGGCGATCGGCACCACCGGCCGCGGCATCGGTCCCGCTTACGAAGACAAGGTGTCGCGGCGCGCTCTCCGGGTCGCCGACCTGTTCATGCGCGAGAATTTCGCGGCCAAGCTCGGCGAGATTCTCGACTACCACAACTTCCTGCTGCGGAAATATTACGGCGCGGAGCCCGTCGACTTCGTCCGCACGCTCGACGATGCGCTGGAAGCCGCCGAGTTCGTGGCGCCGCTGACTGCCGACGTGACGCAGATCCTGAGCGACATCGCGGCCGCGGGAGACAGTATTCTCTTCGAAGGTGCCCAGGGTGCATTCCTCGACATCGACCACGGTACGTACCCCTTCGTGACCTCGTCGAACACGGTTGCCGCGGCGGCAAGCACCGGCACGGGCATGGGTCCGCGCGACCTCGACTACATCCTGGGTATCGTCAAGGCTTACACCACGCGCGTCGGTGCGGGCCCGTTCCCGACCGAGCTGTTCGACGTCACGGGCGAGCACCTGGCCAAGGTTGGCGCTGAATTCGGCGCGACCACCGGCCGGCCGCGGCGCGTCGGCTGGTTTGATGCCGTGGCGCTGCGCCGGTCGATCGTCAACAGCAGCGTCTCCGGGCTGTGCGTGACCAAGCTCGACGTGCTGGACGAACTCGAGAACATCCAGATTTGTGTGGGCTATACGATCGACGGCCAGCCTATCGCCGGCCTGCCCGTCATCGTCGATCGTTTCGCCGACTGCAAGCCCGTGTACGAAGAATGGCCGGGGTGGCGGAGTTCGACGGTGGGCGCGACGAAGCTCGAGGAATTGCCGGCGAACGCGCGCTCCTATCTCGAGCGCATCGAAGAGCTGGCGGGCGTGCCGGTGGCCATCATCTCGACCGGCGCCGACCGCGACCAGACGATCGTCAGGCAACATCCCTTCGAGTAAGTGCGCGCTGCGGCGCGCCGACTGCAGGCCCGCCCGTGCGAGCGGTTCTCAGAGGCGCTGGCCGGGCATGCGCGCTGTATCAAGCCGCCGCCGGAGCGCGGCTCCCGCGAGCACCAGGAGCGAGAAGAGGCCGAACGCGCCGCCGCCCGAGCCGCCTGACTCGCCGGCGCTCCGCACCGTTACGTTCGCGCTCGCCGCGTCGCTCAGGCCGCGCGGATCGGTGACCGTGAGTTCGAAGGCGAGCAGCGTGTCCGAAGTGACCGTCGGCGCCGTGAACGTGGCGGTCGCGGTCGTCGCGCCGGAGAGCGTCACGGCCGGGCCGAGCGTCTGCTGCCAGGCGTACTCCAGTGTGTCGCCGTCGGGGTCGTTCGAGGCCGACCCGTTCAGCGTGACGGCCGCGCCGGCCGCGACGTTCAGGTTGCCGCCGGCGACGGCGACCGGCGCGCTGTTGCTGCCGGCGCCGTCCATGATCGTCACACGAGCCGTCGCGGCAGGTGCGAGCCCGGCGCCCGCAGCGCCACTGAGCGATACGTCGAACGTCTCGTCGTCCTCGATGACGCCGTCGTCGACGAGCGGGAACTCGAGCCAGCGGGGCGTGGCGTCCCCGGCTGGCCAGTCGACCGTGCCGCTGGTGGCGCCGGCGTAATCGGCGCCGGCGGTCGCGGTACCCCCGCTCACGGCCCAGTCGACGCTGGCGGCGCCGACGGCGCTGCCGGTGCGCCGGAGCACGAGGACGGCCGTCCCGAAGCCGCGCTCGGCAACCTCGGCCTCGGCGCGGTCGAAGCCGACTTGCGCCGGCGTGCCGGCCTCGGAGATGTACACGCTCGCCGTCGCCGCCGGGGACAGGGTCGCGCCGCCTGTCGGCGCTGTCAGGTTGACGAGCAGCCGTTCCAGGCCTTCGACGGCGCCATCGGCGGCGACGTCGAAGGACAGCGACCTGGTGCCCGATTCGCCGTCCGCCCAGGTGAGGGTCCGCGCCGCGGCCAGGACATCGTCGGATCCCGCGGTCGCCGGCAGCACGTCGATCGCCACGGTGACGGCTCCCGCGGTGCCGCCGGTGCGCTGCACGCTCACCGCCAGGGGGCCGCCTTCCTGGCCCGCAAACGATCCGGCGGTGAACGACAGGGTACCGGCAGCCGCCGCGAGCGTCTGGTCGGCGATGATGTACAGGCCAGTGTTGATGTCGCTGACCGCGAGCACGCCGCTCGGCAGGTACGGGTAAACGCCCCAGGCGCCGGTGAAGTTCGAGCTGTCCGAGAACGGGTAGGTGTCGAGAAAGCCGGCGGTCACAGGAGCGGCCGGAGCGGAGATGTCGAGCACGGTCAGGCCGCGGCTGTAGTTCGACATGTAATAGCGGTTGCCGCGGACGAACCCGTTGTGATCGATGGCCCGCGTTGGCCCTTGCCATTCGCCCACCTGCACGGGCGCCGCGAGATCGGCCAGCGAGAACACGCGCAGCGTGGTGTTGAGGCCGAGTCCCTGCTCGTCCAGTTCGTCGTGCACGAACAGGTATTGCCCGTCTTCGGACGGCCAGCCGGAGTGGGTGTAGGAAGCGTTCGCATACGGCGTCCGGCTCAGCCGCACCGGCGTCGCGCCGCCGGTGACGTCCCAGACGTCGACCGTCGACTCGTTGAAGTCGAACAGGAGCTCGCAGTACTCGCCGGCATTCACGCACTGGGTGTCCTTGCGCGCGTCGCGGATGAGGATCGATGCCGCATCGTGCATGTAGTCGCCGGCGGAGCCTGCCGGCATGGCGACAAAGTCAGGCGCGGCGGGATCCGTCAGCGAGTACGCGCGGTAGCCGCCGCCGCCGTTGTTCGAGCCCGCAACGATGAGGCCCGGCGTTGCCCCGGTGAGCGACAGGCCGGTGGCATAGTCGGTGTGTGCCGCGAAGATGTTGTGCGCGGCCGAGAAGTCGGACGCGTAGCCCACGCGAGCGATCGAGTGCGGCAGGCCGCCGAGATCGATGACGAACAGGCCGTCCGACGCGCCGTCCGTCGTCACGTAGGCGTAGGCGTGCCAGCGCGCTGCCGCCTCGTCGTAGTACTGGTAGACCTTGATGTCGCGCCAGGTGGTGTTGAGCCCGTCGACGAAGCCGACCTCGCGCGGCGCCTCCG
>DASUOE010000024.1:0-3633 GCA_036276805.1 Woeseiaceae bacterium
GCCAGCGCGAGCAGGAGCACGGTCGCGCCGGCAAGCAGCGTGTTGCGGTAGATGTCGACAACGTTGCCCGCGAACCAGCCCGTCGTGATGTTCCCGAGCGCGGCGACGAGCGGCCCGCGCAGCCAGGTCAATAGCCACCAGGCTGCCACCAGCGCGGCAAGACCTGCCCACCAGGCGAGCCGGAAGCGTTCGGCATCGACGATGAACCCGCTGCGGCCGATGAGACAGCCTGCGAGCGCCAGCCCCACGACGTTCGACAGGCGGCCGCTTTCCAGCATGAACGACCATTTGAACTGCATCCCCTGCCAGGCATTGATCGCCAGCACGTCGGCGAAAGTGCCCCCGGCGTAGACGCGGTACGCGGCCTGGCTGAGATCGAGGAAAAACGGCCGCACGTAACCGCCGAGCGCGTCGACGAGGGTAACGTACGCGAACGTCGGGACCTGCAGCAGGCAGAGCCCGGCGGCGACCGCGAGCACGCGATCGCCCGCCCGCCAGAACGGCAGGATCAGGAAGCCCGCGACCGCGAGCACCTGCAGGATGTCGCCGCCGTAGACGAGGCCGTGCAGGTAGCCGATGACCAGGAGGAGCGTCACGCGCCAGGCGAAGCGCCCGCGGAAATCCACGCCCCGGGCCGCCTGCCGGCTCAGGATGATGTAGAAGCTAAGCCCGAACAAGAGCGCGAATATCGCGTAGGCCTTGCCGCCGAAGAGCGCGAACATCACGGTGTTTACTGGCCCCGGCTCCGGGTGCAGCCAGTAGAGCTCGAAGTACTCCACCATGTGAATGAGGAACAGGCCCATCAGCGCGTAGCCGCGCAGGGCATCGACGAACACGATGCGCTCTCTGACGTTCATGCTGGAATCAGCCCGCCTCCGGTGCGGAGACGCCTCCTCAGCCGGCCCGCGCGCCACCGCGAATCCGGCAGGGGGGTACTGCCGGCGGCGGGACTCCGGCGGAGCCCCGACCCACGGGAAAACCACGGCAAAAAAGCATTAGACTGCACCGTCGAATCGGCTATTCTGTATGCCAGAGCCGGGGAGCATGACAGGCGGAAACTCATAAGAAAACAACCGCAAGGGTCAGGAGTACGAGAGATGTTCAGGAAAAAGAGCGATGAACAGGCGCAATCGATGACGGACTGGGCAATGGATGCTCCAGCCCCGAAACCGACCGCGCCCAAGGCGCCGGACCCGGACGTCCGGAAACGCAACGTGTCGGTCATCGGCCCGACCCTAAGGTTCAAGGGCGAGCTGCAGGCGAACGAAGACCTCGTCATCGAGGGCGAGATCGAAGGGTCGATCGCGCACCAGGACAAGAATCTGACGATCGGGCGCCAGGGCCGGGTGAACGCGGACATCCACGCGAGCGTCGTGGAGATCATGGGCGAGGTCGAAGGCGACGTGCGCGGCGACGAACTCGTGAAGCTGCACAAGACGGCGGTCGTCCGCGGCAACATATACGCGCAGCGGCTGGTCATGGAAGACGGCGCCAACTTCTCCGGGTCCGTGGACATGGAACGCAAGGCACCGCTGCGCTCGGCGTCCACATCCACGTCCGCATCCGTGTCCACGACGACCAAGCAGGAAGCCCTCAAGCGCGCGAACCTTAGCGTCGCCGAGGGCGGCTCCCACCTGATCACCGGTGGAAGCTGAGCGGTCGGAATCGCTAACGCACGACGGGACCGGCCGGGAACCGGCCGCCTCCCGTGAGGCTTTCAAACCCGGCGAGTACGGCCCGAGCATCATCGGGACGACTGTGGTCATGCGCGGCGAGCTGACGCTGGCCGAGGACCTGACGATCGAGGGTACGTTCGACGGTTCCCGCATCGACGGTGCGAAAAACCTCGCAATCGGCGCCCGCGCCCGTGTGCGGGCACACATCCAGGGAGAGTCCGCGGATATTGCGGGCACCGTCGACGGCGACTTCGCCGGTACCGGCACCGTCGTCTTGCGCCGAACGGCGCGCATACACGGCGCCATTTCCGCCGAGCGCCTGCGCGTCGAAGACGGCACGAACCTTGAAAACGCGGTCCTGTGCGGCCGCATCAGCCTGACGGACGAGTAGGCAGCGCCGCCGGGGTCCGGTCGCGCGCCGGCAGTCCTAGTCTTTTTTGCCTTCTTCGGCGCCGTCGCCGGCAGCTTCGGGCGGCCGGCCCGCCTCCCCTTCCAGGCGCAGGCGCGGCAACGAGTCCGGGTAGTGTTCCTGCAGATAGCCGATCAAACGCTCGCGCACCGCGCAGCGAAGCTCCCAGGCCGCCGGCGAATTCGCGGCGCTCATGAGCAGCCGGATCTGCATCGTGCGATCGGTGCAATCGACGACGTGCACGGCCTCGACCTTACGATCCCAGTGCGGCGAGTCGCGCAATGCGCGGGCAAACTCCGCCCGCACCGCGTCCAGGGGTACCCGGTAGTCCATGTGCAGGATTACGCTGCCGAGGATGTCCGCGGTCGTCCGTGTCCAGTTCTGGAACGGGTTCTCGATGAACCACGAAATCGGCAGCACCAGGCGCCGGAGGTCCCAGATCCTTACGACCACGAACGTCATGGTGATCTCCTCGATCCAGCCCCACTCCCCCTCGACGACCACCGCGTCGTCAATGCGGATCGGCTGCGTCAAAGCGATCTGGATGCCGGCGATGAGGTTGGCGAGCGCGGGCCGGGCAGCGAGCCCGATGGCAAGACCGGCAATGCCCGCCGATGCGAACAGGCTTACACCTACGGTGCGGATGCTCGGGATCGACATCAACACACCGGCCAGCGTCGCGACGATGACGACGAACACGGCAGCGCGGCCGAGAACGCGGATCTGCGTCTGTACCCGGCGGGCCTCGAGATTGTCCGCCACTTCGAGCGAGTGGGTGGCGATGACATGGTCGACGAAGCCGCGCACGACGCCCACGACGCACCAGCCGCCGAGTACGATTGCAAGCAGCGCCAGCGCGCGCACCAGGTACGCGATGAAGCCGTCGGCGGATCCCAGCCCCGGCAATGCGAGCGCCAGCGCAACGACCGGCAGCAGGAACTTCAGGGCACGGCGTGTCCGCCGGATGACGGCGGCGAGCAGCGCGAGCCGGCCGCGGGCTTCCAGGCGGCGGCCGATGAACGAAATGGCGAGAGCCGCGACGAAGCCCGCTGCAGGCACCGCCACGAGCAGGATGCTTTCGCCGAGGGTCACTCCGATCCGATCAGACAGGAAGGCTGCCGTCGTCTTCATGCTTCTGTCGACCTGGGGGAATACACATATTGGGAATACACATACGGGAATTACACCAGCAATATTCATGCCACGCAGCGGCGCGGCGCCGAAGGCGTCGCGATCATCTGCGTTACGTTGCCGGCACAATGCGCCGGGCAGCGACGGCCTATGAGGCGACAAAGTCGCGAATGATGCAGCGATTCTTGCCGGCCTGCTTGGCTTCGTACATCAGCGCGTCCGCCTGGCCAACAATCGCGTCGGCCGATGGCTCGCCCGTGCTGATCGTCAGCGCCCCGATACTGCATCTGACGCCGTTTGTGTCGCCGTCCGGATCCTGTAACGCGCGCGCCAGCTTTTCGAGAACCGCCGTGGCGCCTTCGTGGTTCGTGTCGGGAAGTATCAGCGCGAACTCGTCGCCGCCGAGTCGACCTGCAG
>DASUOE010000025.1:0-10399 GCA_036276805.1 Woeseiaceae bacterium
TGGCAGTGCGCCGAGAGAAATACGCCCGCTTGCGCGTACTGCCGGTCGCGGGCGGGTCCCGGCTCAAGAATGGATTCCGCGGTGTTGAAGCGTGCCAGCGGCAGGGTCAGGACATCGCTCGCGCGGCGGTACAGCAGATTGAACTCGGCGATGGACTGCTCGGAACTGAAGTCTGAGTAGTAGACATTCCGCGGCATGGGCAGGATCACGCTAATCTCGATGTCCAGTGCCAGGGCCACCTCCGCGACGATCCGGTCGGCGCCCTCGGCGAGCGGTGACAGCAGACGGAGTTTCCGGTGCGGGTACCATTGGGCGAGGTCTTCGAGCAGGGTGCGCACGCGCTCACGGATCGCGGGAATCTCGTCGACTTTCAGGTCGCGGTGCCCGGTGACGCCGATCACCAGCGGGAACCGGTAAGACCTGTCGATCACTGCCGATGAGGCAGCAGACGATTCCGCGGCGAGCGGCGCAATCTCGTTCAGCCGCTCGACGTAGTGCGAGGGCATTTCCGCGGTGGCGTGCTTGCGGCGCGTCAGCCAGCGGACGCTGAGTGGCTCGAGCCCGTCGGCCGGTTCCCCGTGCAGGCGGTCCCGGGTGCAGGCGATGTGCAATACGAGGTCGTGCGTCGGACGTTCGACGAAACACGGCACGTAGCCTGGCATGGTGCCGTGCCGCCGAAACTCGACGACGTGGCCCGTGCCTCCGAGTTCGGATGTCGTCTTGCCGTCCCAGACGGCAATGAGAACGTCTGCGTGCGCCGCTACCCATGCGCCGGCTTCGGCGTACTGGCGGTCCCGCGCCGGGCCGTAGTCTGCAACGGCGGCCAGCGTGTTGCCCGGCGCCAGCGGGAGCACGGTCACCTCCTTCGCATACCGGGTCAGCCGCCCGAACTCTGCCCAGGACCGGCTCGACTCGAAGTCCTTCGCGTAGGGCGCTTCCGGCAGCGGCAAGGGCACGTACAGCTCCAGCCCCAGGTCCTCGGCAACGAGCGCGACGAGCCGGTCCGCCCCTTCGGCGAGCGGCGAGAGAATGCGCAGGGGGCGGCCCGGAAACCGGGCAGCGAGTCCCGCGATGGCGTTCCGTACGCGTCGCTCGATGCCGGCGACTTCGCCCGCCACCAGGTCGCGATGCCCGGTTACGCCGACGACGAGCGGTCGTGATGCCGTGCTGCGGGCGCTGTCCTGCCTTTTGCGGAGTCGTGCAACCATTAGGGGCGCAGCTTACCGCAAGTGGATCGGCGGAAAAAAAGGCGGTGACCGTCCGGTCACCGCCTGTTCTGCCAGCCGGACCCTGCGCGGACGGGTCAGGACGTGGCGCGCGCCGCCTGGAGCTGGTCGATCCTGAACAGGAGATTGAGGATACGCATCTCCAGGTTGCCGGGATCGTTGTCGCTGTCCGGGGTCCAGGTGCCGCTGCGGACCATAGTGAGCAGTTCCAGGAGCCGGGCCTCGCCCTTGGCGTACTGGCCCGTGTCGATCATGCTGCGCGCCTGGTTGAGCTTGCTGGTCAGGGCGCTGAACTTCGGCCGCACCAGGCTGTCGGCCGCGGCGAACAACGCGATCTCCAGCATGTCGAACTTGGCCACCGCCAGGTCCTCGAAACACTGGATGACGGCTTTCCGTCCGCCTGGCTGGCTGCGATCCAGTCCGCAATCCTCGTGCGTATTGAGCACGTAATACGAGAACTTGAACGTGGCGCCGCGCGACGGGCTGTTGCAGTAGTTCGTCATTGCCGCCGCCGTGCGTTCCGCCATCAGCTGCAGGTCATCAGTCTGGTAGGTGAACTGCGTGCCGAGCTGCAGGTCCGGGTTCGTGACCGGATCGTAGCAGGCGAACGTGCCGCCGATGCCCGGAACGTCGTCCGGGTACTGCGTGTTCGTCGCAACTCCGCCCTCCACCAGGACGTCGACCAGTTCGAAGTTGGCCGCGCCTTTGACGACGGCGAAACACGGCGACCCGTACGTGTGCGCGTCCATTATCAGCGCTCCCGGCTCCCCGCCGCCGAGGACCGCGAAGACGTCGAGCGGTACCATCGGGCCGTTCGGCCGGCCGTTCACATCGACGCGGATATCGGGGAATGCATACTCCCCCGGGCAGAACTGGGCTTGCGGGTAGTCGTCCTTCTTGTCCGGGTCCGGTTTCACGAGGAACTGGCTGATGCTGTAACCCGGCTGGATGTCGCTTTCGTTCGGCAGTTGCACGAGCTGAACCCCGGAAGGGTTGCAGCCGCCGGTCAGTTCGGAAGCGCCGTCGTCGTCCTCCAGGCAGTTCCCGGCCGCCGCGGTGTTGTCGAACTCCACGATGAAGCCGCCAATTGTTTCGAGGGCCGAACCTTCGTCGTTCCAGCCGGCGCCGAGGCCGAAGCGACCGAGCGTCAGGTGCTGCTCGAGGCCGTCACCTTCACCCGTGTCGTTGGGCTCATCGAGAGCCCAGTTGGCGTACGGGTCGGTCGAATCCGTCCCCGGGATCGCGCCCTCTCCGTTCACCCATTGCCAGCCCTCGCCGGGCTCGCCGGCGCCGTCGGCCTGGTAGCCGCCGATCCATACCTGGGGCTGGGCGATAACGCTGTCGTCGAGCGCATCCTGCCGCAGCTGGTCGACGAACTGGTCTTCCTCCGCCGATGTGATCGTCGCGAGGTGACCGGGTACGCCAAGGTGAGACAGGCCAGCGGCAATGGCGTCGGCCTCGTCCCACGTGATACCCGGGCCCGGCAGGACCTCGTAATAATGGCCCGTGGTCGGGCTCAGGACAGGCTCGGCCTGCACCGCACCCGCCAGCAGAACCGTAGCACTCGCCAATAGGACGTGGACTGCCGTTCGCTCGCTATTCACTGTTGTATCTCCTGTAGTTGCCCCGCGGCCTGGCTAACGCCAGCCTGGAAGCATTTGTTCATGCCGTGTGCGCGGCGGGCAGCGACGCCTGCCGCGTTCGTCCGGGGGGGCGGGGCGATGTCGGTTTTATCGTTCTGCTTCGCCGACCATCGTCGTGACGTACACACAGCGCTCGCGATCGTCCCTTCCCTTAATGTCGATCGCGCCCACAATCTACGCATTCCGCCAGCCGGACTCAAGTTCCCCCGGGCACCGCACCGCTGTGTTGTCGCATTATGTGAAGCCGGGGTTCTAGTTGAGCATCGCGCGGTATTCCGCCGCCTTGTCCGGCTTGCCCCATGCGACGTACATCGCCTCCAGCCGGCGCGTGGCCTCCGCGACGAACAGCCCAAGCGCGCTTTCGTCCTTTATCAGAATTTCGTGGCTGCTGACGAGCAGCGGTTCTGCTTCCTCATATCGCTGCATGCCGGCAAGTGCAGCACCTTCCGTACTCTTGGCCACCGCCGTACGCCAGTGATCGGGCGGCAGCGTCTCGCTGAATATCCTGCGAGCCTCGACAGCAAGGCCTAGCGCCTCGTCGTGGGCTCCGCGCCCGACCAGGCAACTCGCGAGGAGTGTCAGGCTCCCGGCCACGTCAGGGTGTGTGCGGCCGAGCGATTCCTCGTTCATCGCGAGCGACTCCCGCAGCATGGGCTCCGCCGTCGCGTAATCGCCCTCCTCCATGCTCCACATGGCGATCACGTTCAGGCTGCGCGCGACTTCCGGGTGCTCGTTCCCATATGCCGCGCGCTTTATGGCGAGAGACTCCTGGGCAAGCTCGATTGCTGCTGCCGTATCACCACGGTCGTGATAGAGGAACGCAAGGTTGTTCATCGATCCCGCAACGTCCGGATGGTTCTTGCCGAGCAGGGAAGTCTGCATCTCGACGAGTTCGCGGTACATCAGCTCCGCCGAATCGAAGTCGCCCTGGATGTGCAGGACATAGGCGACGTTGTTCAGGCCCATCGCGATCTCGTTGTGAGCTTCGTTGTTGAAGACGACTCGCTTGATGTCCAACGACTCCGCGAACAGGCGTTCAGCTTCGTCCAGTTCGCCAGTCTCAAGCAGCACGAAACCGAGATTGTTCAGGGCGGAGGCGAGTGCGGGCCCGGGCGGCAGATCGCCCTGCGTTGCCCTACGCATGGCAACGGCCTCGCGGAGCACCGGCAGCGCACCGGCGAGGTCGCCGCGGTCGAAGAGGTTCAGCCCGAGCGCTTCAAGGCTCTCGGCGACATCTTCGTGCTCGTTCCCGTGCGCTGCCTTGCGGATGGCGAGCGCCTCCCGGATGAGAGGCTCTGCTTCCGTGAATTCGCCACGACGGGTCAGTACATAGGACAGCTGGGTCAGCGTATCCGCTACTTCCGGCGACTCGTCGCCGAGAAGTTCGCGACGCACGGCGAGGCTCTTGCGCAGGTTTTCCTCCGCTGTATCGTATTCGGCGGTCAGCGCCTGTACTTCGCCCAAGTGCGTGAGGCTCGACGCGACGTCGGTATTCATGTCGCCGAAGAGCTGCTGGCGGCTGTACAGGGCCTTGGCTACGAGCGGCAACGCCGAGTCGTACAGGCCGAGCCCCGTGTAGAGCGTCCCCATTGCATCCATGAGCGACGCCTGGACCTCGGGCTGGTCCGCGAGCTCCACCTCGATGCGCGCCGCGCCCTTGTCGACCACCTCGCGAACCGTGACGGTATTTCCGCGCGCCTCGCTGGGGTCCGACACGCGGAACATGTCGACGAAGAACTGAGTCGTGCGGCGTTGAGTTTCAGCCTGTCGCTGGGCCTCGTTCCTCTGCTGCTCGGCCTCGACACGCGCGAAGTAAGCGGTTATGGCAAGCCCGGAGGTGACCGCCATACCTGTGAACGCCGCCGCCGTCAGCACCATCATGCGCCGATGCCTCCGATGCGCCTCGCGTTGGCGCAGCGAGTCGTACTCCACGCCTAGCATGCCCGCAATGAGCTTGAGTTTTGCCGCCTGCTTCGGATCCTTTCCCGGACGCGCATCTGCGGCGATCGGTTCGCTGCGGACGTCCGTGAGCTGGCCGTCGTCGCCGATCTCGTAGATCAGAGCCGGCGGGAAGCATTCCTGGTCGGCGGTCGCGGGATTCGCGGACGCGCCAGGCTCTCCGTCGACAATGAGGCAGAAAATACGGTGCGAGCGGCCGAGGCGCTTGAAGGTCAGGATCTCTTCGTTCGTCCACCGGGATTTCGCAGCGCGCGGCGAGCAGATGACGATCTGGCACGCCGAGTCCCTGAGCGCCTGCGTCAGGGTGTCCCCAAGACTGGTCGCGGTCGAGAGTTCCTCGCGATCGCGAAAGACCGGTGCCAGCCGCTCCGGGACAGGTCCGAACTCGGTCGCCGAACCCACGACCTGCCGGGGGATGCGGTACGTCTCCAGCGACCTGTGCAGCCAGGCAGCCCACTTTTCGTCACTGTGGCTGTAGCTGATAAAGGCCCTGTATTTGTAGTGTGCGGCCACCGTCGCTCCCACCGCTCTTTGAGCGGCCGGCCGGATTATATAGCATTGCCCTGCCGCATGCCGGTCGGCATCACCGGGAGGTGCAGCAACATGTGTTCAATCGCGAACAACGCCCGACCCGATGGTGCGCGATGACTCGCCGCCTACTCTGGACCCTGGTGGTCATTGCATCCGTTGCACTCGCGACCAGCGGTGTCGTCGATGACACCGCCGAAACGTTTGCAGAGGACGCGTTCAAACAGGCGCTCGTGACGTTTGCGGCGGCGCGCACGCTGAATGGAGTCATCTCGCTTGCGCAGGGTACGGAAATCGCGGTCGAACCGGGCGGCGTCGGCGTCAACCTGGGCGTGGGCGAGATCCTCGACCCCGTCAACGACCTGGTCGAGCAGTTCTCGGCGGTGATGCTGGTCGCGGCCAGTTCGCTCGGCCTGCAGAACGTCCTCCTGGAGATGACGAGCTGGTGGGGCTTCACGGCGTTGCTCGGCGCCGCGGGGCTTCTCGCCCTCGTCGCGCTGTGGTGGCCGGCGCCGGTGAACAACCGCTGGGTGATCGCGGGTACGCGCATCCTGCTCCTCGTGCTAGTGCTGCGGTTCCTCGTACCCGCGCTCGTGCTCGGCACGAACGTGGTAGCGCGGCACTTCCTCGAGCAGGAGCAGCAGGCGGCCACCGCGGCGCTCGAGGCCGCCAGCGAGCGGATCGAGGCCATCCAGGAGGCGCCGGAGCCCACTCCGGCCCCGGACCGCTCGATGCTCGAACGCTTCGGCGACTCCGTTCGCGGCACTCTGCAGTCGCTGGACGTCGAGGGTCGTCTCGAGCGGCTGAAGGAGAGCGTCGGCAATGCCAGCGAGCACATCGTCGACCTGATCGTCCTGTTCGTACTGCAGACGATCCTGCTGCCGATCGCGTTCGTCTGGCTCATCGTCGAGCTGCTGAAAGGCGCCATCTCCAGGACGGCGGCTCTGCCGCGCGCGGGCTGAGCGTCCGGCCGCCCTCGCTCAGCGGCCGCGCGTACGCGCGAGCAGGTCGTCGACGAAGCGCGTGCGCCAGGCCGTAATGTCGTTCACGCGCAGCGTCTCGAGCATGGCCGCGTGCCGGTCCTGGCGTTCCGCGAGGGGCATGTTGAGTGCATGGGCGATGCCGTCTGCCACTTCGTCACGGTCGTAGGGATTGACGATCAGCGCCTTGTCGAGTTCGCAGGCCGCGCCGGCGAGGCTCGACAGCACGAGTACGCCCGGGTCCTCCGGGTCCTGCGCGGCGACGTATTCCTTCGCGACCAGGTTCATGCCGTCGCGCACCGGCGTGACGACTCCGACGCTGGCGTGGCGGAACATGCCCATGAGCGTGCGGCGGTCGATGCCCTTGTTGAGATAGCGGATCGGCACCCAGTCGGTTTCGGAGAACCTGCCGTTGATGCGTCCCGACGTCTGTTCGAGCTCGGAGCGGATTTCGTCGTACGTGCGCACGCCGGTGCGCGTCGGCGGCGCGATCTGCATCAGCACGAGGTTGTTCTGCGCGTTGGGGTACTTTTCGAGCAGTCGCTCGTAGGACAGCAGGCGCTGGGTGAGGCCTTTGCTGTAGTCGAGACGGTCGACACCGATGATGAGTTCGCGCCCGTTCAGGCTTTCCACCATCGCCCGCATCGCCTTCGAATCCCTGGCGTCGCCGGCGAGGCCGATGATCTCGTCGACGTCGACGCCGATGGGATAGACGTCGGCGATGATCTCGCCGCCGGGCACGCGGATCCGATTGCCGTCGGTAACGTCGGCCTCGACGATGGGCTCGCGCAGGCAGGTCTTGAACGCGGCGAGATCACGCCGTGTATGAAACCCGATGACGTCGTACGCGCACAGGCAGCGCAGCAGGTACTCGTGACCCGGGACCGCGCGGAACGCCTCGTAGCTCGGGACCGGCACGTGCAGGAAAAAGCCGATGGGGTTCTCGCAGCCGGCGGTTCGAAGCTCGGCCGCGAGCGGAATGAGGTGATAGTCGTGCACCCAGATGATGTCGCTCGGCCGCAAAAGCGACGCAAGCTTTCGCGCGAATAGCGCGTTGACGCGCCGGTAGCCGTGGAAGTCGCTGCTGTCGTACTCGATGAAATCCAAGAGGTAATGGCATACCGGCCACAGCACCTTGTTGCTGTAGCCGTTGTAATACTGCTCGAAGTCCACTTCGTTGAGGCCGATCGTGACGTAATCGATGTTGCCGCGCGTGGTCACCTCCGGCGCCGGCGACTCGGTCTCCGTGAGCTTGCCGTTCCACCCGAACCAGACGCCGCCCTGGTCTTTCAGTGCCGCGAGGACGCCGACCGTCAGCCCGCCCGCCGCCGCACCGCGCCGCTTCGGCACCGCGACACGGTTCGAGGCGATGATGAGCCGCCGTTCCGCGTCCGGCACAGGGCTCGCGGGCACGGCGCTCACAGAGCGTGCTCCCATGGGCGGCTGAGCCGCACGGCGGCATTGATGATGCCGGCCATGCTGTAGGTTTGCGGGAAATTCCCCCACAGGGCGCCCGTCAGCGGGTCGATGTCTTCCGAGAGCAGCCCGAGCGGGTTGCGCATCGCCAGCATGTTCTCGAACAGGTCGCGCGCCTCGTCCATGCGCCCTATGCTCGCGAGCGCATCGATGTACCAGAACGTGCAGATGTTGAAGGCGTTCTCCGGTTCGCCGAAGTCGTCGGCCGCGACGTACCGGAACATGTACGTGCCGCGCAGCAGGTGCCGGCCGATCTGCTCGACGGTCGATACGTAGCGAGGGTCGTCCGCCTTGACGATGCCGACGTCGCGCATGGTCAGGAGGCTCGCATCCATCTCCGGCCGGCCGAAGCTTTCGGTGTACGCCTGTTGTTCCGGGTCCCACGCGGCATTGAGCACGTGCTCGCGAATCTGGTCCGCCGAGCGACGCCAGTAGCTCGTCCGGCCGGGCCTGCCGAGCTTCGCGGCGATTTTCGCGAGCCGGTCGCAGGCCGCCCAGCACATGATGCTCGAGTACGTGTGTACCCGCGCGCGGCCGCGGTACTCCCACAAGCCGGCATCCGGCTGGTTGTACTTGCGCCGCGCCCACTCGCCGAGCACCTCCAGGCGGTGGAACTGCGCCTCGCTGCCGGATTCGATCAGTCGGGTATCGAAGAACAGCTGCGTACCCGAGAGCACGGTGGCGCCGTACACGTCGAATTGCTTTTGCTCGAATGCCTGGTTGCCGCGCCGCACCGGTCCCATGCCCCGGTACCCTGACAGCGACTCGATTATCACTTCGTCGGTGAGCGAACGGCCGCTGATGCCGTACAGCGGTTTCAGTTCCTCGTCGCCTGCATCGGCGGCGATGTTCATGATGTAGCGCAGGTAGCGCTGCATCGTCTCGGTAGCGCCGAGGCGGTTCAGCGCCTGCACCACGAAGAAGCTGTCCCTCAACCAGCAGAAGCGATAATCCCAGTTGCGGCCGCTGTTGGCGGCTTCGGGCACGGACGTGGTGAGGGCCGCAACCACGGCGCCGGTATCCTCGAACGTGCACAGTTTCAGCGTGATCGCCGCGCGGATGACCGCTTCCTGCCACTCGAAGGGGATGGAGAGGCTGCGGGAGAAATCCTGCCAGTACGAACGCGTCGCGCGGTAGTGCCTGTAAAACGACTCCTCCGGCGATTCGGCGACCGTCTCGTCCGGCCCGAGGATGAGATAGATCGCGCGGTCGATCAGGAACATGTTGCTTTCGAGCACATGGGTAAGCGATGCATTCGTCGTCAGCCGCAGCACGGTGTCGCTGCACGCATAGCTGATGTGATTGCTTCCCGCACGCGCCGGTGACGCCTCGCGGCCGTAGTCCCGCGCCGGGTGCAGGCGGATGCGAATGCGCGGGCTGCCCGCCATGGGCTCGACGCGGCGCAGCAGCATCATGGGCGCGAACATGCGTCCGACGTAAGGGTAGCGCGGCGCCACGTCGGTGATGCGCACGGCGCCGCCGTGGCGATCGTACAAGGTGGTGCAGAGTATGGCCGTGTTCTTCAGGTACTCCTGCTCACTGCGCGCGAAGTCCGCGAGTTCGATGCCGAAATGGCCCGGCAGGTCCGCTTCGTCGTCCCGCCGCAGGAGATTGCAGAACACGGGATCCGAATCGAGCTGCGGCATGCAGCTCCAGATCATCGTGGCCCGCGCGTCGATGAGCGACGCTACCTGGCAGTTTCCTATTACTCCGATATCAAGGCTGGGCAACGGCCGAATCTCCTGTGTCGTCCGGGTTGGTGGCGGCGAGAGCGTGCAGCCACTCGCGGACCGCAGCAATATCGGCCAGGGACCACTTCGCCGTGCTGTCGTCGAGAGCGCCTACGCGGACCGAGACGCCGCCCAGCGAATTGACGGCGCGGAAACCGTCCTCGTCGGTGACGTCGTCGCCGACGAACACCGGGCGGCGTCCGGCAAACGGCGTCTCGCGCATCAGCGAAAGTATCGCCTCGCCCTTGCTGGCGGCCCGCGGCGCGAGCTCGAGCACCATCTTGCCATCGATGACGCGATACTCCGAACGCAGGTCGTCGAGGAGCCCGGCCATGAAGCGCCGGCACGCCTCCTCGAGCGCCGGGGCACGTCGATAGTGCAGCGACGCGCCGCCGGGCTTCGGCTCGAGAAGCACACCCTCGTGTGCGGCGGCAAACGCCTCGAGGGCCTTCCGGGCGTGCGCCGGCAGTTCGTGCGCGGCATCCCGGCTCGCGACGTCGGAGATCCTGAGCTCGGAGCCGTGCGCCCCCGCCGCCGGCAGGCAGAGCGGCGCGAACATGCGGTCGAGCGCGCCGACGGTGCGGCCGCTGACGAGCGCCAGCGCGCCATCGAGCCGGCGGGCCAGCGTGTCCAGCAGCTCGCGAAGGTGCGCATCCGCGACGACCGCGTCGGGGTGGGACTCGATGGCGAGCAGCGTGCCGTCGACGTCGAGGAACAGGGCGTCTGTCGCGGCATCGAGGGGCGCCGGGCGGCGGGTCATCCAGGCACCGCGGCATGCGTCGCCTGGGCCCCGGTCGTTCGCGGCCACTGTCCCTGTCGCGTTTCCTCTGTCACGGGACTACTGTACCGTGCCGACG
>DASUOE010000026.1:0-10972 GCA_036276805.1 Woeseiaceae bacterium
CGAGTGGCGGTCCCGAGCTGCGGTCGGCCATATTGAACAGGTAGGTCGCGAACAGGTCGGGAATCCTGTTGTACTTCGGCGTCGGCTTGAAATCGCCGTTGCCGAAGTCCAGCCAGTTCTCCATCTGCGTGCCGTGCGCGGCATGGTAACCGCGGCCGTCGTGTACGCCGGTCAGCAGGTACTTGCCGGGCAGCCGGTTGGAGACGCGGGCATAAAACGCGTCGAGCCCTTCGCCGAGCCAGTTGGTGCCATTCGGCGCCAGGCCGTTGTCGACGACGAGGTCGTTGTTCGCATCCGATTTCGTGTTCGCGAGCTCGTAGTAGAAATCCGCATCGAACATGACACCGGCGACGTCAGCGCTGGTCTGCTGCCCCGTGCCGTACTTTTCGAGGTTCTTGCCGATCCAGTCGGCGTAGAACTCCCCGAAGGTCTTGCCATTGGCGTCCTGGGCGGACTGGCTGCTCATGTTGAACGCCCAGAGCTGCTTGTCGCTGCCCTGGCCGATGACGTGCTCGGCGACGATGGACCCGGCGGCGTGGGAGGCCGCTTTCGACTTGAAACCGCGCGCAACCTGGATCGTGTTGTTCGTCTTGTTGACGCCCGTCACCCGCGCATGCTCCGCGTTCCTGAAGGAGCCTGCCGGCGCGTCGTAGATGACGACGTACGAGCCCTGCGTTATGCGCGAGGGATCGTTGACCGGGATCGTCGTTGCACCTGCAGCAATCGATTGCCGCGTCGTTGTGCCCGCCTTGTACAGCCAGTGGCCCGCAAAGATGCCGCAGCCGGCGCTCTTCGGCCCGCCCTGGCTGGCGCTCGTCGTCGCCTCGAAGGCAATACCGCTCGAGATGACGCACGTGCCGAAGTTGTAGGACTGGTACGCGCGCCCCGAGATGTGGCGCAGCATGCGCGTTGTGCCGTCATACTTCGACTGCACGGTCTCGAAGGTCTCGAAATGCGTCCCGTGCGCGTCCACGAAGTCGTACTTCGAATAGGCCTCGGCGGACACGCCGCTCACGAATTCGTGCACCAGGACGCGCGGATAACCGTGGCTCAGTTTATCGAGGCTGGCGTCGGCGGTCGGGGACCGCCGATTGGCGTCGTCAAGCCAGGGGTGGTCGGCAAAGGCGGCGGCCGGTACGCCGAAAGAGATGGCCGCGAGCGCGATGCCGCGAATGAGTCGAACCCGTTGGAACATCAAATAAAATCTCCTGATCGGTCACGATTGCCATCGCTGCCCTGACGTGACACGACGCCCGACAGACGCCCGTGCGCGCAAACCCGCAACACGGGACGACTGTCGGTGCCCAAGCGAAGTGTCAAGCGTTCTTCCCCGTCGATGACGTGAAACTCTGCGGCCGTCCGGAACGTGCGTATGCGTCCGGTGGCGCTCGTTGCGGTCTGCCGCGCGACATAGTTGTCAACTAGCTGCGTTGTCAACTTGCTGCGCCGGAAACCCATCGCCGGCAAAAAGTCAAATTGCCAGCGCGTCGGGCGCATGATGAAGAATCGAAAACGCGCTGTCACCTGTCTCAAAAGTGCGACATAACGCGAGTGGATTTTCTTTGTAAAACAACGGGTTTTGCCGGTTTTTCCACTTGGCGCGCGCCGTCCGAACGCGCTCCCGGTTTGTGACGACCGGCGCCAACTGGCCGCGAGCCGGCCGGGGCGGTTTGCGCAGCCGCTCCGGCTTTTCGGCGGCGGTACAAGCACATACGCGCGATTCCTCTTTCTGACATCAACTGCCTGAAGGACCGCAGAAGGCGCACGGCCGCCCGGCTCGCGGGTGCAGAGCAGATTGTCGAAAATGTGCCGGATTTCACACACGACGGGGCGACGGCGGACTCCTTTCGCATCCGGCCCTGCCGTTCGCCGCGGGTTCCTTGACATAAGCTGGACTTCCGCGCGTCTCCGGAGCATTCTCCTGCGCGCCAAATTCTCTCCTGCCGCGCAATTACCGGATTTGTGAGAGAATCGACTCCGCCCCCAACCTGGTGCCGTTCGTCGAGGGGGGAGACCACGCCTGGCACCGGGGCCCGCCAACGTCGTCGCGCACAACGACGGTGACGGGCCCTGACGAACCGCAGTCAACAGCGAAGGCGACGCGCCGGTGCAAACCGAACCTCTGTCGGCGCGGCCTTCGCCACACACAGCGCAGGCCGGGCCCTGACCCCGGGACGCAAGGAAACGTGGCTCGCCGCGCCGGTGGCGTCCGGCGGCGCGAGCGAACTCATGGAGCACGACCCGTCATGAAATCGAGCAACGCACTCCTCCCCCTCCTGTCCGCAGCATTGCTGGCCGGCGCCTGCGGCGGCGGCGGCGGCGGCGGTTCCGGCCCGGTGACACCGCCGCCAGCGGTGCAGACACCCCAGGACCCCCTGCCGATCACTGCGGCAAACGCGAACCAGGTAATCGCGCTCGATGCGCGCCTGACCGAAGTCGTCGTCGACCTGAGTTCGCTCATCCTCGACAGCATGACCCGGATGGCGGAAGCGGGAGAGACGATGGTGACGCTCCCCTGCGACACGGGCAGCGTCACGATGACATTGACGGATCTCAACGGCAACGGCCTTCCGGGCACGAACGAAAGCGCCGTGCTGGACGCCGCGGATTGCGAGGACTTCGATCTCCGCTACACGATCACGGGATCGGCGAACCTCGAGTTCCGCAGTTACGTCCTGAACGAGAACATCGCGGCGAAGACCAAGATGCGCGTAACGATAGCGACGCCCATGCAGTTCTCGGACGGTGCCGAAGAAGTCTCGGTGTCCGGCGAACTGGAACTGGAGGCGCTGTACGACACGGTCATCCAGACGCTCAGGGTGTATCAGCGCTTCGGCGACGAGCTTGCCCTGCGGGTGGTCGACACCGCCGGCGATAACACCGACACCTACGCCAACTACAGCATTACGCGCGGCGTCACCGGCACGGGCGAAATGTCGAAGACCGTAGCCCTCGATGTCGAAAGCGAAACGCTCAATGGCGCTTTCAGCTGTTCGACGCCCACGCGCCTCATCGCGGTGGTCGGCGAACTGCCGGATTCCGGCCAGCTGCGCTGCTCCGGCCGTAGCAACAGCGCCGCCCGTGCCGATTCCGTCGGCGGCGGCGCGGTCGACGTGGTCGTCGACCCCGAAGGCGACGGCTCGTTCGTCGATGCCGGCGTCATCACCGGCGGCCAGGGCGACTGGTCCGACTTCTTCGACGTCTCGCTGTTCGCGCTGATGTTTTCGGTTCCGGGCGATATTCCGCCCCAGATCGTCGTACCCATCGCATCGACGGAAGCCGCTTACGCCGTCAACGACATTGCGAAGAGCCCGAACAACGGCCGGCTCTACGTATCGGACGATACCGGCATCCGGATCATCGACTCGGACACGCTGGCCGAAATCGACTTCGTCGCCATCGCCGACCGCCCGGGACCGCTCGCGGTTTCCGACGACGGCACGCGCCTGTGGTTCGGCCTCGAGGACACGGCGGAAATCCAGTTCGTCACCCTGCCGAATCTCGTCCCCGGTGCGCGCACCAGCCTCGGCGGCACGCGCCGCGCGAAACAGCTCCGCGTGGCGCCCGGCCAGCCGCAGACGGTCGTCGTGTCGATGACGAACAACACCGAGATGATCGCTTATGCCGACGGGGCGGCGCTGCCAGGCGTCATCAATTCGCCGGCCGCCCCGATCACGTTCGAGTTCCTCGAAGCCGACACCATAGTCGGGGTGAATACGGTGTCGGCGAATTACCCGGCGTCATCCGCAACGCTCGGCGCCGGCGGCTTGGCGCTCGGCACGACACGCGCCAACTTCGGCCTGCAGGCGAACGCCGCCATCGCGCTGACGCCGGAACCCGTCGGCCTCGATGCCGTGAACCCGGCCATCGTGACCACGTCGGGACGCGTGTTCGACGTCGTCGAAGGCACGATCTTCGGCCGTATTCGCCTGAACCAGTCCGAACCGTCCACCGCCCGCGACGGCGTGGCCGTGAACGCCAACTCCGGCGACATCTTCGTCTTCAACAGCTCGTCGGGGCTCCTCGAGAGCTACCATGACACGCTGATCCTGCGCGGGGCCTACCGGCTGCCGGTGACCGGCAATTTCGTGCGCATGCTGGATGCCGGCGAGCGGATGGTGTTCGCGACGGACACCGAGATTCACGTCGTGGACAAGACAATCCTGACCTCGAACCGCAACAACAGCCCCTGCCAGCCGTTCGACCTCACGAACCAGATCATATTCGGCTTCTTCGTGCAGATCGACTGCGGCGTCTTCGACGTCATCTACAACGATACACAGAACGTGCTGTACGCGCTCCTGCCGAGCTACTCCGGCCTGAACGGCAATTCGATTGCCCGGATCGACGCAGCCACCGGCGAGATCCAGTCGCGCGTCTATGTCGGCTCCGAGCCGGATCGCCTGGTGATCACGCCGGACGACACCCGCGCGTACATCATCCTCGGCGAGTCCAACCGCATCGCGGTCGTCGACCTGAGTGGTGGTACGGAGGTCCTGCAGGGCTACATCCAGCTCGAACCGTACAACGCCAACGCGCCGCAGTTCGCGAACGCCATCGCCGTGGCGCCGACCAACAATGACCGGCTGCTGGTCGGCTCCGACGGACGGCTGTCCGTGTACGACGCCGGCGTGCGCCTGCCGAGTGTCGTCGCGGGCATCGTGATCGGTAATCCGCAGGACGTGTTCTTCTTCGACGGCGACAGCGGCATTGCGCAAGTCGCCGACGGCACGATCAGCCGACTGTCGATCACGAGCAACGGCGTGACGCTCGACTCGCAGACGGGCGGAGCCGCCGTTGCCGGCAGTCTCAAGGTGCAGGACGGCAAGATCTACGACCGCGACGGGCGAGTGCTGAACGCAACGACGCTCGCACAGCTCGGCGCCTGCCCGGCGGGCGTCGGCATGGGCGGGCTGCTGGTCGACCCGAGCGTCAATTCCGACCTCGTCTACTACATCGACCAGTCCGTGAACAGCGTGCTCACGACCTGCAGCGAAACGACGTTCAATCCCCTGCGCCAGGCCACGATCCCCGCGTTCGGGGACGTCGGCGGCATGCCACAGGACCTCGAGGAGATGGGGGAGAACCGGCTGGCTCTGACGGCCGGCGACATCCTGCTCCTGATGGAAGCCGACGCGCTGTAAAAACTTAAGCCGCCGGCTTGCGCGGCGCGGCGGCCTGCTCCGCCGCCGGGGCGAGCGGGATGCTCATCGTGAAGCGTGTGCCCCTGCCCGGCGCGCTGTCGACGGCGACGTCGCCGTCGATCGCCCGCAGCGTCTCGCGTACCTGGTAGGCGCCGATACCCATGCCCTCGACGCCCTTCGTGCTGTCGAACGGCCGGAACAGGCGGTTCCGGACGAAGGCATCGTCCATGCCGCTGCCGGTGTCCTCGATGGTGATGTGCGCCCGCCCATCCCGGGTCGCGAGCCGGATGCCAATCGAGCCGTCGGGCGGCGTTGCGTCCTGCGCATTGCGCACCGCGTGACAGACCGCCATCAGCAGGCGCTCCCGGTTCGCAAGCACCACGACTGGTACGTCGGGCATCGACAGGACGGGAACCGGCGGACGGTCGTCGCATTCGGACTCCGCCTGCATGATGAGCTTCGTCAGGTCGACGCGGTTCAACCGTTCGTCGAGAGACTGCTGCTGCAGCTGACGTAATACACGTCTCATGCGGACGACGCAGCCCTTGATCGTGGCGATCGCATCGTCGACAAACTCCGGGTTGCGCTTGTGCCGTTCGGCATTGTCGACGACCAGGGACTGCTGCGCGATTGCATTCTTCAGGTCGTGCATGACGTACGCCGTGAACCGGCTGTAGGCCTCGAACTGGCGGGATTCGGCGAGTTTCTCGCTGGACTCCTGCTGCGCCAGGTAACTCGCAACCTGCGAGCCGGCCGTCTTCAGGAGATCCAGGTCCTCGAAATTGAGCTTCATGCGCGCGTTCAGGTCGCTCAGCGTGACGAATCCCACCAGCTGTTCCTCGAGAAACAGCGGGATCAGCAACCCGTCGGCCGGCAGTTCCGTGAGCGCCGGCGAACCGCCGCCCTGCGCGAACTCGGCCGACTCGTCTCCCGGGTGTGCGAGGTCGATGACCCAGCCAGTCTCCGCTACGAATCGCACCAGCGGATCGTGGCCGTCAATCGCGAACTTTGCTGCGGGCTCGTTCCAACCAGTCACCGGCTCGAACTTTCCGGTGGCGCGGTTCAGCGACCAGAGGCGGCCCTTGCGGGCCCCGACGACCTGCGCGAGCGATTTGATGGCGCGCTTGCGCGGCGGCAGCGAGTCGGCGCTCGAGGTCAGGGTGTCGTTCAGTCGCAGCCATTCCTGGCGATAATCGTACTTGCGTTCGAAAAAGTGCTTGTCGAGCACGACCTTGGCCTGCGCACGGAATCTCTCGGTCATGAACAGCATCATGAGCATCAGGAGCGCAACACTCACGAACACGACCTGCAGAACCGCGCCCCAGCGTTCGTCGACATGCCGCAGGTACAACGTGATCGTGGTGACGATCGCGAGGTATACGATCGCGGCGACGAGACTCGAGGAGAAGTAGAAGACGTGGCGGGAAAAAAACAGTCCCTGCCCGAGCGCCGGCACCTTGCGGATCGCGATACCGATCAGCACGGCGCAAAAGGCGATGACGTAGCCTCGTGCGGTCCACAACAGGGAGACGTCCGTGCGGAACACGGCATTCGCCGTGTACATGACGAGGTCGTAGACGAAGATCCCGCCAAGCCCGACCACGAGGTAATTGAGGCCGCTCTTCTGCGTACGGCGGGTGTTGCGGTACACCTGCTCAAGCACGACCACACCCGCGAGCGACGTGACCATCGAGCCCCATGCCAGGAACCGGGTCAGCACGTAGGGATGGCTGCGTGCGAAGCTCAGGAACGCGACCAGGGCCCCGATGACGATCAGGAGCGCCACGAGGAGCACCGAGCCCAGGTACACGGCGCGGGACGCACGGGCCGCGATGGCGCCGCGCATTTCGAGGGCCAGGAAGGCGATCCACGCAAGGTCGAACAGGTACTCTGCGAAATAGACCGGCAAGCTCAGGCGTTCGGTGCCGTCGGCAGGAAAGGCGCCGAGCAGCAGCGCGGAGAGAAAGGATGCGATCAGGACCGGAAGGATCGCGCTGCCCTTCGCGCGCTGCCGCCACAGCGTGGCGATCATGAAGACGAGCGCCGCGAAAACGGCCGCGGCGAGCGCGTAGCCCAGGGGAAACAACTGCCCGAAACTGCCGGAGAACCCTGCCACCTCAGCCTCCCGCGCCGGCGCAACGGCGCCGGCCGGTACTCGAAACAGTGCCGAAACTAGCGCAAAACCCCGCCGACCCGCAAAGGCAGCCGACGGATGCCGGGCGGGTCATGCAGGGGCCGGGGTCGCTCAGGGGCCTGCGTCGATGAGGGCCAGGAGTTCCCGGGTCCGGACGTCGAGCAGGGACCGGTCGCCGCGTGTTTCGATGTTCAGCCGGATGACGGGCTCCGTGTTGGACGCGCGGATGTTGAAACGCCAGTCCGCGAACTCGAAGCTGTATCCGTCCGTGGCGTCCACGTTTTCGGCGTCGTCCGCGTAGCGCTCGTGCAGCATGGCGAGCGTGGCGTCGGAATCGGCGACGGTGCGATTGATCTCGCCGCTCGTAGGGTAGCGGGCCTGCCGTTCGGAGACGAGTTCGGACAAACTCTTGCCGGACTCGGAAACGAGTTGTGCGACGAGAAGCCACGGGATCATTCCGCTGTCCGCGTAGGAGAACTCGCGGAAATAATGGTGAGCGCTCATCTCGCCGCCGTAGATGGCGTCGACCTCGCGCATTTTCTCCTTCATGAACGAATGGCCGGACTTGCTCTGCACGGCCACGCCGCCGGCGGCGGAGACGATGTCGAGCGTGTTCCACGTGAGCCGCGGGTCGTGCACGATCCGGCCGCCCGGGTGCGCCTTCAGGAGACTTTCGGCGAGCAGGCCGACGACGTAATAGCCTTCGATGAAGCCGCCCTGGTCGTCGAAGAAAAAGCAGCGGTCGTAGTCGCCGTCCCAGGCGATGCCGAAATCGGCGCCGTGTTCCCGGACGGCCGCGATCGTGGGCGCACGGTTTTCCGGCAGGAGCGGGTTCGGGATCCCGTTCGGGAACGTGCCGTCCGGCGCATGGTGCATCTTCACGAACTCGAACGGCAGCGACGGCTCGAGCCCGTCGATCGCGAGCCCCGCACAGCCGTTGCCGGCATTGACGACGAGCTTTAAGGGTTTCAGCTTGTCGACGTCGACATAACCGAGCATGTGGGCGATGTAGGCGTCGTACACGCTGACGCTCGTGCGCTTGCCCGGCTTGCCCGCCCGGCGCCTCTCGTCGGCCTCTGCAAGGCGGCGGATATCGACGAGGCCCGAGTCCGCGCTGATCGGCCGCGCCTCTTCGCGCACAATCTTGAGCCCGTTGTAGTCCGCCGGGTTGTGGCTCGCGGTCACCATGATGCCGCCGTCCGCGCCGAGGTGCATGACGCCGAAATACACCATCTCCGTGCCGCAAAGCCCGATGTCGGCGACGTCCACGCCGGCTTCGACGAGACCGCGGACGACGGCATCCGTCAGCCCGGCGCTCGAGAGCCTCATGTCCCGGCCGACGACGATCCTGCGCGCGCCGAGGAAAGCGGCCGCCGCATTGCCGATGCGGTAGGCGATGTCCTCGTTCAGCTGGTCGGGAATGCGCCCGCGGATGTCGTATGCCTTGAAGCACTCGATGGAGATGCTCATGTTGTGGTGCCCTCCCTGCCGTAGATGTCCTCGAGGCGCTCGATGTCGTCCTCGCCGAGATAGTCGCCGCATTGCACTTCGATGACGTGCACCGGCTCATCGAACGGGTTCGCGATCCGGTGCACATCGCCAACGGCGATATGGGCCGCTTCGTTGACGCCGATGTCGAATACGTCGCCATTGCGCGTGATGCGCGCCCTGCCCTTAACGACCACCCAGTGTTCGGCGCGATGCGCATGGCGCTGGAGCGAGATGACGGCGCCGGGCCGGATGACCAGCCGCTTGACCTGGAACCCGTCCTCGGCTTCCAGGCTGTCGTAACTGCCCCACGGCCGGAACACCTGGCGATGCAGTTCGGCCTCGCCGCGTTTCAGTCGCTTCAGGCGATCGACGATGTTCTTCACGTCCTGCGAGCGCGACTTGCGTGCAACCAGGGTGCAGTCCTTCGTCTCCACGATCACCACGTCGTCGAGCCCTACGGCCGCGACGAGCCGGCTTTCCGCCGATACGTAGGTGTTGCGGCAGTCCTCGAGCAGGACATCGCCCATGACCGAATTGTTGTCGTTATCGCTGCTGCTGACCGCGTGCAGCGCCTCCCAGGAGCCGACGTCGCTCCAGCCGCAGTCCATCGGCACCATGAGCGCCTGCGTCGTCTTCTCCATGACCGCGTAATCGATCGAATCGGCGCGGCAGGCGAGGAACGCGCCGGGCTCCGGACGCACGAAGTCCTTGCCGTCGTGGCGATCGCGGATGCCTGCGGCGCACGCCGCGTGGATGTCAGGTGCGTGCAGGGCGAGCGCATCGAGAAACGCCTGCGCGGTGAACAGGAAGATGCCGCTGTTCCAGAAGTAGCGGCCGCTCGACACGTAGGCCTGCGCCGTCTGGCGATCCGGCTTCTCCACGAACTCGATCACCGGCACGGCCCGCGGTCCGTCCGGCTCCGCCTTGAGATAGCCGTACCCGGTCTCGGCCCGGACCGGGACGATGCCGAAGGTGACGAGGCGACCCTCGCGCGCGGCGGGCATGCCGCGCAGTATGCAGGCCTGGAACTCGCTCGGGTTCGTGATCCGGTGATCGGCAGGCATGACGAGCAGCAATTGCTCCGGATCCCGCCCGGCCGCGAGCAGCGCCGCCAGGGCCACCGCGGGCGCGGTATTGCGGCCCTCCGGCTCGAGGACGATCTCGGCGTCGCGGCCGACCTCCTGGAGCTGTTCGGCCACGAGGAAGCGATGCGCCTCGTTGCAGACGACGATGCACGATCTGCCGGCACCCGGCATGTCCTCCGTGCGCAGCGCGGTAGCCTGCAGCATGGTGCGGTCGCTGCCGAGCGACAGGAGCTGCTTCGGGTACCCCGTGCGGGAGGCGGGCCAGAGCCGGGAACCGGAGCCCCCGGACAATATCACGGGAAGGAGTTCAGACATCAACGTATCAACTTGATTTTATTTACTTTTTGCCGCGTCGCCGGGTGGACGGGCAGCGCACGGCGGGATGCGGAGGGACAAGTCGTCAGGCCAGTCCCCTGCCGATGGCATAGTACCTTAGGCCGTGCATTTCCATAAGTTTAGGGTCGTAGAGGTTGCGGCCGTCGATGACGACACGGTCGCCGAGCGTCTCCGCGAGGCGCGCGAAATCGGGGCTGCGGAACTCCTGCCATTCCGTCACGATGGCAAGCGCGTCGGCGCCGTCGAGCGCTTCGTAAGCGGATTCGTGCAGCGAGAGCCCCGGCGTGTCGGGGTACAGGCGGCGCGCTTCGTCCATCGCTTCCGGGTCATAGGCCTGCACGCGCGCACCGGCCGCCAGCAACGCCTCGAGCAGCACGCGGCTCGGCGCATCGCGCATGTCGTCGGTGCGCGGCTTGAACGACAGGCCCCACAACGCGACCGTCTTGCCCGCGACTGTCCCGTCGTAATGCCGCTCGAATTTGGCGAACAGCCGGTGCTTCTGGCGGTCGTTTACCGCCTCCACCGCCGCGAGCAGTTCGGCGTCGTAGCCGGCTTCGGCCGCGGACCGCGTCAGTGCGCGCACGTCCTTCGGGAAACAGGAGCCGCCGTAGCCTGCGCCGGGATAGATGAAGTGATACCCGATACGTGGATCCGAGCCGATGCCGATGCGCACCTTCTCGATGTCGGCGCCGAGCCGCTCGGCGATGTTGGCGAGCTCGTTCATGAAGCTGATCTTCGTCGCGAGCATGGCGTTCGCGGCGTACTTCGTGAGTTCCGCCGAG
>DASUOE010000027.1:0-6499 GCA_036276805.1 Woeseiaceae bacterium
ATCCGGCCACGTCCCATTCGCGGCGTGACCGCCGCTCCTACGGTCGCAAGCGTTCGCTCCTGTAGGAGCGGCCGTAAGGCCGCGAACGGTTTGCGGCAATCCGCTTTGCGGCAATCCGGCCGTGACAATGACGTCACGGCATCCGGCCACGTCCCATTCGCGGCGTGACCGCCGCTCCTACGGTCGCAAGCGTTCGCTCCTGTAGGAGCGGCCGTAAGGCCGCGAACGGTTTGCACCGTTCGGCCGCGGCGATAACGTCATGGCCTCCGGCCACCTCCAATTCGCGGCGTGACCGCCGCTCCTACGGGCACGGTCAGTTGTTCGGCGCGCCGTCCGTGATCCACTGGCGTATACGGTCCATCGCCGCCTGGTTCAGGAACGGCCCGCCCTGCGGCATGCGCGTGCCGGTGATGTCCGGGCCTCCTTCCAGCTTGCGGACGAGGTAACTGTCATCCGGGTTGCCGGGCTCCACGCGATCGAGCGTCGGTTGCTGGATGCTCGACACCCCGACGAGCGACGCGTAGCTGTCCGCCGTGCTCGAGAGGTCCATGCCGCCCGGCAGCGCACTCCCGCTGGGACCGGTGTGGCAGCCCGAACAGAACGGCCCGAAGATGTCGCCCTGCAGTGCGGCGAAGCTGACCTCTTCCGCATTGTCGACGGTGACGACGACCTCGGCGGACGTGCCGATGTTGCCCGCCGCGTCTTCGGCCTCTGCGGTCAGCACGACCTCGCCGTCCGCCGCGCCCGTCGTGTCCCAGTCGACGGAATACGGCGCGCTGTCGTCGCTGTCAATCAGGACGTCGTCCGCGAAAAAGCGCACCTCGGTGACGCCGGTGTCGTCCGTGGCGTCGGCTTCGAGGGTCACGGTACCGCTGACGGTATCGCCGGGCGATGCCAGCGTTACGACCGGCGCCTCCGTATCCGGCTCCGGCTCCGGCGCGGGCGCCCCCGATCGCAGTATCTGCGCGCGCAGCGCCCCGTCGGGATGCGCCGGCGTGGCGACCTCTGCATACAGCCCGTCGTCGAGGTAGGCGGCAAAACCGGCCTCGTCGAGCACGGTCATCGCGGACCATTGCGAGTCGAGCGCCGGCGCC
Source organism: Woeseiaceae bacterium (assembly GCA_036276805.1). GTDB lineage: Bacteria > Pseudomonadota > Gammaproteobacteria > Steroidobacterales > Woeseiaceae > UBA1847. Next base: position 1,095 of record DASUOE010000027.1, read on the forward strand.
TGCCCGAGCGGCAGGATTTCGTCGCCGTTTGCGCCCGCCGGCCCGGCATGGACGCCGGCGGACGTCGCGTCGTCGGCATCCGTCGTGTTGACGACCGCGACGAACTCGCGCGTCGCCAGGTCGGTCGTCGTCGCGACGAGACCGCCGGCGGGCGTATCCGCCGGCGGCACGACCGCGTCGCCCGAGAGCGCATTGAACAGCACCTCGATGCCGCGCGGCGCCGCCTGGCCGCGAATTTCGCCGGCCGGATTGGCGGGCGTATGCACGTTCACGTACAGGCGTCCCGCGCGCAGCGCGTCGAGCTGTGGGGCGGTCGCGGCCGCGTCGGTCACGGACCAGTGCGCCGGGTCGCCGGCGTCCTGTGCGAGCCCGATGGCAACGCCGCCGCTGATGCCGGCGTAGGCATCGTGCAGGTGCGCGGCGGTGGCGTCGTCGAGGCCGATCGTCGTGGCATGGACCGTGACCCGCATCGTCTGGGGGTCCGCCGTCACCGCGAACGAGCCGCTCGCGCTCGTGTCGATCGCCGGCACTTCCTGCCGGCCCTCGAGCCGGCCGCTCGCGAAGACGATGTCGTCGGGCACGACCTGGCCGCGGATCTCGCCGCCGGGGTGATCGGGGCTGTGCACGTTGACGTAGGTGCCGGCGGCCAGCAGGGCCGCCGCCAGTTCCGCCGAAACGGCGGCTTCCTCAACGAACCAGTGTGCCGGGTCGCTGCCGTCCTGCGTGAGGCCGATCGCGACGCCCCCGTTCACGCCGCCGACGGCGCTGTGCAGGTGGGCGTCCGAGGCGTCGTCCAGGCCGTCGGTCGTCGCGTGGATGCTCACCAGTGCGGCTGCCTCGTCGTAGGTCACGAACGCCACGCCCGAGGCCAGCGTCTCGACGAGCGGCACTTCCTGTTCGCCGGTGAGGTCGGCGCGGAAAACAACGATGCCGTCCGGCAGTATCTGCCCGCGAATCTCGCCGCCCGGGTGGTCCGGGCTGTGCACGTTGACGTACAGCCGACCCTCCGCCAGTGCTTCAGCGCCGGCCGCGTTCAGCGTACCGTCGGTGACGAACCAGTGGCCCGGCTCCGCCGTGTCCTGCGCGAGCCCGACCAGCACCGCGCCGTTGGCACCGGCGTAGCCGTCGTGCACGTGCGCATCGGTGGCGTCGTCGAGCCCGGTGACCTGGACCTGCACGACGAGGGCGCCGGTTGCCGTATCGAATGTGACGGCCGCCCGACCGGTGGCCGAGCTCTCGATCGGCGGCACGGTTTCGTCGGCATCGAGGTCGGCGAAGTACAGCTCGAAACCCTCGGGCAGTATCTGTCCGCGGATCGCGCCGGCCGGCGCCGCGGCCGTGTGCACGTTGAGGTACAGGCCGCCGGCCAGCAGTTTGTCCACCATCGCGGCGTCGAGCACTGCGTCCGCCGGCACGGTGAACAGGCGGGGATTGCCCGCGTCCTGCTCGAGGCCGATGGCAACCGGGCCGTTCACACCCGCGAACGCATCGTGTATGTGCGCATCCGTCGGCGTGATGCCGGTGACTTCGAGTTCGCCGGACACCACGCCCGTCGCGAGGTTCACGTCGAGTTCCGCGCTGCCGCTGCCGGCCGCGTCACGCGGCGGCACTTCCTCGTCGCCCCCGAGCGTGACGCTGAACTGGCGTGCGTTACTCACGGTGACCGTCACCTCGCCGGACTGGCCGACGTTCCCCGCCGCGTCTTCCGCTTCGGCGCTCAGCACGTAGTCGCCGTCCGCGAGCGCTCCCGTGTCCCAGGCGAACTCGTAAGGCGCGGTCGTGTCGCTGCCGACCTCTGTCCCGTCCACGAAGAAACGCACCGCGGTCACGGCCGTGTTGTCGCTCGCCGTGACGGTCAGCGTGACGATGCGTGACACCGCCGCCCCGCCGCCGGCATCGACATCGGACACCGTGGGAGCGGCCGTATCCGGCGGCGGCGGCATGGGCGTGTCGTCGCCGGAGTCGCTGTCGCAGCCCGCGAAGGCGAGAAGCACGGAAATCAGGAGACAACGGAATAGCGAATCGACGACGTTCCGGGCGACCCTGTTCCGGGCGACCCTGGTGTCGGCATACATCTTCATGGCAAGACCTCGCGAACGGACCGGCAGCGCCTGCGGGTTGCGGCGTTGTTTGCGGGTAGGTAGCCGGGGCATGCGCAAAGGTTCAAAGGCCCTTCGGTCCGAGGGCTTTACCGTCCGCGCCCGCATCGAGTACGGTGCATCGCGAGACGACGTGACGGCCTTACACATGCAAACGAGCGGGGACGGGCAGGCAACGCAGGCGGGTCTGCGGCTCAATTTACGAGCGGCACCCGCCTTCCTCGTGCTGCTCGCCGCCCCCGCCGGTGCCGGCGAATGGGCGCCGACGGTGACGCTCGCAAGCGAATACGTGTATCGCGGGCAGGCGCTGTCGGACGGTAACCCGGCGGTGCAGGCCGGCGTCGATTACGAACACGGCAGCGGGTTTTTCCTCGGTGCGTGGGCTAGCACCGTCGATCTCGAAAACTTCGGCGGGCGCCGCGACGCGGAGCTCGATTTCTACCTGGGCTGGCATTACGCGCCGGACGGGCCGGTCGACGTCGCCGCCACGGTCCTCCGTTATACGTGGCCGGGCCAGTCCACGTATTTCGACTACGACTACACCGAGTTCCTGCTGAACGCGACGCTCCTCGACACCTGGTCGCTGGAGTACGGCTACAGCGACGACATCTACGGCTGGAACGCCACGGGACAGCACTGGGAGCTGCGCGGCGACTGGCCGTTGCAGAGCGCGTGGGTCGTCAGCGCCGGCGCCGGTTACAACATCTTAGACGAGCAGGGCACGACCAATCACTGGTACTGGGACGTCGGCGGCTCGGCGCGCTTCGGCCGCCTGATGGTCGATCTTCGCTGGTACGACAATGAGACGCCGACGGGCAGCCTCGCCTACCTGTCGGCCGGCTCACAATGGGTGCTCAGTCTCTCCGCCGGCTTCTGATCGTACGTCGTCCGCATGTGCCGTCGCGTCGTCGCGGCAGCCGGTGCGGCCGAGGAGTTCCGCCAGTGCGCGGCACGCGTTGACGAAAACGCCCTCGTCGACCCGGCTGGCCGCAAGCAGCCCGACGACCTGCTTGCCGGTCAGCTCCGGCCGCTCGGCGACGAGCAATGCCGCGATCCCGGAGACCTGCGCGGCAGCGAGTGACGTTCCGGACGCGTAGTCGTAGCCGCCGCCCGGCACCGGCACGAGGATTTCGTCGCCGGGCGCGGAGAGCGGCACGGCACCGGCGTTGCCCGCGTCGGCGGACGCGGAGTGCACGACGATCACGCCGGGCACATCCGCGGGGAAGCCGGCACCGCCGGGCGGCGCGGCGGTGACCACCGTTGCGCCCTCGCGAAGCGCGAGCCCGAGCAGGCGGGCGAGGAGCGGATCCGGCGGCCCGCCGAGACTCAGGTTGACGACCTGCGCCCCGGACTCGACCGCGTGCGCGAGCGCCTTGGCGAGCGTGAAGCTGTTGCATACGGCACGTGCGGCATCGTCCGCGTACCAGCAGGCCTTCAGCAGGCGTAACCGGGCGGACGGCGCGACGCCGACCATGCCGATACCGTTGTCCGCTGCCGCACCGATGATGCCGGCGACCGCCGTGCCGTGCCGGTCGGCGACGAACGAATCCGGGACCGACAATCCGTCCCCGGGGGCAACGAAGTCCACGTGTTCGTCGACCTGCGCGGCAATTTCCGGGTGCCGGAAATCGGCACCGGTGTCGATGATCGTCACGGTCGAGCCGGCGCCGCGCGACCACGCGTGCGCCTGCAGCAGTTCCAGCGTGTCGACGTTGTGCTGCAGCAGGGTATAGGGATCGTTTACGGCTTCGCCGAGCACGTGGAACTCGTTCATGCGCTGTGCCGATTCGACTTCCGGCCGTGCACGCAGGCGATCGAGCAGCGCCTCGACGTCGTCGCCGCCGGCCGGCGCGTACACCAGGCAATGCACCTCGAGCGGCACGATGGGCCATTCGTCGACGATGCGCAGGTCGAGGTCGCGGGCGACGCGATCCGCCGCGCGGCGCACGGCGACGGAGACGAGGTAGGGCGCATTGCGCCGGCCATAACCGGGACGGGCCGGGCCGGCGCGCGACGCGTGGCTCAAACCCGGGTCGGCGAACGTCACGAGGATGCGCGGCGGGTCGGCCGCCGCCGCCGGCGAAGCCTCAAGGCCGATGCAGAACAGCGAGACGAGGAAGACGACGGATCTCATGGCGCTGTCGCGTCGGCGGCCGGTTGCACGAACAGCACGCGCTCGTCCGCCGCCAGCTGCGCGAGCACGTCCTCGCGGCGTGCCGCGACGGCGTCGCGCGCGAAGCTCAACGTGTAGACGCCGCGTTCCGAGGGCCCGGCCGCGATCGCGAGGCCGTGCGTACCGAGCAACGCCTCTAGCACGGCCGGTTCGAGGCCGGGGTCGAATACCACGCGCAGGTAGTCGCCGGCGGGCAGGGACGGCGGGTTGCTGAGCGTCGTGTAACGGGCTTCCGGCGCCGGCGGCCGCAGCAACACGGCGGCGAGTGCGATCACGACGACGGTCTGTACCGCGAACGCGAGCCGCCAGGGGCTGCCCGCGAACCACTTCATTCCGGCGAGCAGTGCAGGGCCACGGCGTTCGCGCTCGAGCCCGGCATCGATGCGTGCGTTGATGCGGCGCATGTCCGGCACCGGCAGGAGTTCAGCATCCGCGGGCGCGATGGCCGCGGCCAGCGCCTGCAGGTCGTCGAGTTCGCGGCGGCAGTGCACGCAGTTGCGCGCATGCGCGCGCACGGCGTCTCGCTCGCCGGCCTCGAGCGTGCCGTTGGCCAGCCACGGCAGCAGTTCGCTCGCCTGGTCGTGCGGAAGGGGTTCAGCCATGGTCGTAATCCTGCGCCCGCACATCGCCGGCGAGCAGCGGCAGCAGGTGCTTCAGCCGGCGCCTGGCATGGAACATGCGCGTCTTCACGGTGTTGACGGGACAGCGGGCGATCTCGGCGATCTCGTCGTAGGAGAACCCGCAGAAATAGGTGAGCTCGACGACCTGCCGGTGGTCGGGGCTCAGGTGAGCGAGGCCCGCGTGCAGCACGTCGAAGCTCCGCTCGGCGCCCGCAGGCAGGCGGCTCGTATCGCGGCTCCGGTCGATACCCGCCTGGTAGCGCTGCTCGCGGCGGAGTGCGCTCATCGTCTTGCGGTACGCGATGCCGAAAATCCAGCTCGAAACGGCCGAGTTGCCGCGGAATTTTTTTGCATCCTCCCACACCACGAACATGACGTCGTCCACGATCTCGTCGGCGAGCACCGGGCTCGCGAGCAGGCGGCGCAGGTAGGCGAGCAGGCGCGGCTGGTAGCGCCGGTAGAGTTCCGTGAACGCGCGGCGGTCGCGGCGGCCCGTGGCCGCCATCAGGGACA
>DASUOE010000028.1:0-12880 GCA_036276805.1 Woeseiaceae bacterium
CCACTCGGCGTTGCTCGTCGTTCATTTGGAACAACCAAATCTCTCTCCTCGCGTCTTGATTGGCGTCGAATCCGCCGCTACAGCCGTCCCGTTCGTAGCGTTAACAGGCCCTAGTCCTGCGCCAGCAGCGGCGCCGTGAGCCGCGGCACGTTGCCGGTGAGCGAGTTGACGATCATCTGCGTCTGCCGTCCCGCCAGGCCGTCGACGAGAAGCCGGTGGTCGCGTTGAAACGCACGCACGCGCTCTGTCAAGGGCGCATCGTAGCGCACGGAATCGAGCGGTTCGGCGCGGTAGCTGTCGTCGATGGCGGCGAGGCTCTGTCGCAGCCAGGCAACGTTCGGATGCGCTAAGCCGGGCACGAGCGCGACGACTTCCCCGTTCGCCGGCCGCCACACCAGCAGGAACTGCCCGAACCACAGGTCCGAGATCTCGTCGATGGAATGTTCGACGGCGACGCCGCCGATCGACAGCTCCGCGCGCGTCCCGTCGATGGCGGCGAGCAGCACGTCGTGGGTCGCACCGGTACTGTCGGTGAGGGTCAGGATCGCGGGCCGGTCGTACTGGCGCAGGCTGGTCCACGAGCCGCGCTGGTGCACGCATTCATAGCCCTCGAGCGCCGCCGCGGCACAGTCGCGAGGCGCCGCCTCCGGCGGCAGCCCCCAGGTTCCGAACAGGGACGCCAGCGCGGTGCTCGTGTCCGTGAGGTCGCCCGCCATTTGCAGCTCGTAGTCGAGCGTCGGCGCCAGAACGGCTTCCGCAGCGGGTTCGGTCAAGGCAGCAACTGCGGGCTCTTGCCCTGGCTCCGGCGCGCCGGCCGCGGGATCAACCGACGCGGCATCGGCCGTGGTGCGATCGGCCGTAGCGGGATCGACCGTAGCAGGATCGAGCGTAGCAGGATCGACCGTAGCGGATTCGGCCGCCGCCACGCCCTGTTGCTCGGGACCCCGCTGTTGCTCATAGACGGCGAATGCGCCGACGCCGACCACTGCCGCGACAGCGGCCAACCCCGCCGGCCACAACCAGCGTCGGCCGGGTGCGGTCCAGGGCGTCCCGGCGATCTCGGCCGCCGCACGGCGCACCATCGGTGCCGATACGCGCCGCGATTCGCGGCCGTAGGCGCCGAGCAGAGCCCGGTCGCAGATCACGTTGATGAGGCGGGGCACTCCCTGCGAGAGCCGGTACACCGCCTTGCGCGCTCCGGGATCGAACAGCTCGCCGACGGCGCCGGCCACGCGCAGCCGGTGGTCGATGTATTTCGCCGTTTCCTCGCGCGACAGCGGCTCGAGGTGGTAGCGGCCGGTGATTCGCTGCGCCAACTGGCGCAGGTCGTTCCGGGCCAGCAGGTCGCGCAGCTCTGGCTGGCCGATGAGGACGATCTGCAACAGCTTCTGCTTGGAGGTCTCGAGGTTCGTCAGCAGCCGTACCTGCTCCAGGACGTCCCGGGAAAGGTTTTGCGCCTCGTCGACGACGACGATGGTGCGGCGGCCCTCGGCGTGCGCCCGCAACAGGTGCTGGTTGAGCGCGTCGATCAGCGCCTTGATGCTGTTCGTTTCCTTCGGCTCCGGCACGCCGAGTTCCTCGGCGATGGTCTGCAGGAACTCGAGCGCCGAGAGCTGCGGGTTCAGGACAACGGCGACGTCGGCGTTGTCCGGCAGGCGGTTCTGGAGCAGCGTGCGGACGAGCGTCGTCTTGCCGGTGCCGACCTCGCCCGTCAGCTGCATGAAACCGCCGGACTCGGTCACGCCGTACACGAGGTGCGCCAGGGCCTCGCCGTGGCGCTCGCTCATGAACAGATAGCGCGGGTCGGGCGTTATCGAGAACGGCTTTTCACGGAGACCGAAGAAGCTCGTGTACATGTGCGTGCGGGCGGCAGCGGCCGGTCGGCCATTCTAACGCATTCCCGCCGCGCTACCTGCGCCGGGGCGGGGTGAGCGTTCGTGCCCGGCTGACGGCAGCGTCGCCGAAGCGCTCGCGGATCGCGCCCACGGTTGCATCGACGGGCGGTGCCGGGCCGGCGTGGTCGCCCGGGAACAGGTCCGGCTGCAGTGCCGGGGCAAGGCGGCTGGTGCCGACGCCGAGCAGGCGGATGCGCGCGCCGGCGTGGTCGGCAAGCCAGGTGCGCAGGAGTTCGCGGGCGCCGCGGTACAGCCGGTCGGTTTCGTTTGTCGCGGGCCGAAGCGCAAGCTGCCGCGTGCAGGTCGTGAAATCCGCCTCGCGCAGCTTCAGGTGGACGGTACCCGCCGACAGCGCCTGCTTCTGCAGGCGCACCGCTGTGCGTTCGGCGAGTTCGAGCAGCGCGCGCTCCATGTCCCGCGGGTCCTCGAGGTCGCGCGCGAAGGTTTCCTCGGCGCTCACCGATTTCTCCTCGCGACCGGCAACGACGGGCCGGTCGTCCTGGCCGGCGGCGCGTGCCCGTACCCTGGCCGTGTACCGGCCGAAGACGGGCTCGAGCACGGCATCGGGTGCGAGCCTCAGGTCGCGTATCGTCCGTACCCCGCTACGGCCGAGCCGCTCGATCGTCTTCGGCCCGATGCCGGGAATCACCGCGACCTGCAACGGGTCGAGCCGAGCCTGGCAGTCTCCGGGGGCGATGACCACGAGGCCGTCGGGCTTCCCGAGATCAGACGCAATCTTGGCTACGAGCTTGTTCGCCGCCACGCCGACCGAGGCGGTGAGGCCCGTCGCTGCACGAATGCGCGCCTTGATCGCGCGGGCGATGTCCGCGCCGGGACCGAGCAGCCGCCGGCTGTCCGTGACGTCGAGAAATGCTTCGTCGAGCGAGAGCCCTTCGACGAGCGGCGTGACGTCGCGGAAGATCGCGAACACGTCCTGCGACACCGCTTTGTAACGTGACATCCGCGGCGCGATACGCACGAGGCCGGGGCAGCGGCGCAGAGCTTCGCTCATCGGCATCGCCGAGCGGATCCCGTAGGTGCGGGCCTCGTAGCTCGCCGCAGCGACGACGCCGCGCTCGAGTCCGCCGACGGCGACCGGGCGGCCGGCGAGCGACGGGTCGTCGCGCTGCTCGATGGACGCGTAGAAGGCATCCATGTCGACGTGGAGAATCGAGCGTTCGCCCACTTCAGTACTCCCGGTCGACGATATAGCGCGCGAGCCAGCGCAACGGCTCTGCGTCCCGTCCCACGGGCTCGATTGCGGCAAACGCGGCATCGAGCAGGGATGCGCAGCGCCGGTGCGCCGCATCGAGGCCGAACAGTCCCGGGTACGTCGCCTTGCCGTGGCCGGCATCGGACCCGGCCGGCTTGCCGATAACCGCTGTCTCGCCCTCGATGTCCAGGATGTCGTCGCGCACCTGGAAGGCGACGCCGACGGTGCGGGCGAATTCCTCCAGCGCAAGGGCGTGTTCTGCGGGCAGGCCGGGCCGCAACAGGCAGGCGCTCGTGACCGCCGCATGAATGAGCGCGCCCGTCTTGAGCGCGTACATGTGCTCGAGGGCCTCCGCCGGCAGTTCGGCGCCCTCGGACTGGAGGTCGATTGCCTGGCCTCCCGTCATGCCTATCGAACCGCAGGCATCGGCAACCAGACGCACGAGGCGGACGCGGGTATCCGCGGGCACCGGGTCCATGTCGGCGAGCACCGAAAACGCGAGCGGCTGCAGCGCGTCGGCGGCAAGAATGGCGGTCGCCTCGTCGAAGCGCCGGTGCACGGTCGGCATGCCGCGCCGCAGGTCGTCGTCGTCCATCGCCGGCAGGTCGTCGTGCACGAGCGAGAACGCATGAATGAGTTCTATCGCCGCGGCGGGCGCATCGAGCAGCTGTTCGTCCACGCCGACACATTCACCCGCCGCATACACGAGCAACGGCCGGACGCGCTTGCCGCCGTTGAATACGGCGTAGCGCATGGCTTCGTGCAGGCGCTTCGGCGCCTCCCCGGGGCCGGGCAGCACGGCGTCGAGCTTGCGCCCGACGCGTGCGAGATAGTGATCGATGCGCTTTGCGAAACTCACGAATCCTGCACGGGCCCGGGGAACTGGCCACGTAGCCTACATCATTCGGCGGCCGGCGCCGCGGGCACGGTGGGCTATAATTCGCGTCCTTCGAGGGGGCTCTTTCGCGAACGCCTCCCTGGCGGATCTCCCTTGGCGGATCTCCCCTGGTGGATCTCCCCTGGCGGGCGGTAAGTGGGCAGGCGGTCGGTGGGCAGGTGACGGACATCGGTATGGAGGCGACGGCGCGGGCTCAGCCGAACATCGCCCTGGTCAAGTACTGGGGCAAGCGCGATACCGCGGAGAACCTGCCGGCCGTCGATTCGCTGTCGCTGACGCTCGATGAGCTGTACACCGACATGCGCGTCCGCTTCGATGCATCGCTCGCAGCCGACGAGCTCACGGTAAACGGCGCCCCGCAGGCGCGCCTGCTCCCCCGCGTGAGCCGCTGCCTCGACGCGGTCGGGGGGCGCGGGCGCCCGGCGGCGGCCATCGAGAGCCGCACGAACTTCCCGGTAGGCGCGGGCCTCGCCTCGTCGGCAGCCGCGTTCGCCGCGCTGGTCGTCGCGGCCGCGGCAGCGATCGGCCGGGACGCCGATACCGGCGAACTCGCGTCGCTTGCCGGCCGCGCGTCCGGGTCCGCGGCCCGCTCGCTGTACCCCGGGGTCGTCCTGCTCGAACGCGATGGTGGCGCCCCCGGCTCCCGCGATAAGGTCGGCGATTCCTTATCGAGCAAGGGCGACGTGCGGGTGACGAGCATACTCGCGCCTGCCGAATGGGCGTTGCGCGTCGTCGCCGCAGTGACGGAAACGAAGCCCAAGTCGCGCGGCTCCGGCGAGGCCATGGAGATCAGCCGATCGACGTCGCCGTTCTACCGGCGCTGGGTCGACGAGCAGCCGCGCGACCTCGAAGCGGCGCTCGCGGCCGTGGCCGCCCGGGACCTCGCGGCGCTCGGCCGCGTAGCGGAACACAACTGCCTGAAGATGCATTCGGTGATGTGGACGTCCAGGCCCGCCCTCGTGTACTGGAACGCGGCGACCGTCGGTTGCCTGGAAACCGTGCGCCGCCTGCAGGCGGAGGGCGTCGACGTGTTCTTCACGATCGATGCCGGTCCGCAGGTGAAAGCCGTGTGCACCGCGGGTTCGGAACCGCTCGTCCGCGCGGCCCTGGCCGCGACCCCGGGCGTTGAGACCGTGCTCTCGTCGGGGCTCGGCGCCGGCGCGCGCGTGACGGAGTTCCGGCGCTGAACCGGTCAGCCAGCGCACCCGGCAAGCTGATGCTCGCCGGCGAGTACGTCGTTCTCGACGGCGCGCCCGCCGTGCTCGTTGCCATCGACCGGCGCGCGCGGGCCGCAATCCCGGCCGGGACGGGAGGGCCGGCACCGGCCGAAGGTGGCCTCCTCGACGCCGTGTGCGCGACGCTCGGCGTTTCGCCGCCCCGGGGTATCGTCCTCGACAGCAGGGCATTCGGGGCCGATGCCGCGGGCAGCCGCGTGAAACTCGGCCTGGGGTCGAGCGCCGCGCTCGCGGTCGCTCTCTGCCGGCTGCTGCTGCCGGCCGCGACCCTGCCTCGCGACGTATTCGAGGCCGCTTTCGCCGCGCACCGGCGCTTCCAGGGCGGCGTCGGCAGCGGCGCCGACGTTGCGGCGAGCCTCGCCGGCGGGGTCTTGAGCTTCCGCATGGCCGGGAAGGAGGCAGGCGCAGGCAGTGTGCGGCTGGCCTGGCCGGCGGGCCTCGCCTGGGCGGCGTGGTGGAGCGGCGTGCCGGCGTCGACACCCGAACGGGTGGCCAGGTTCACGGCGAGCGGCCCGTCGCCCGAGCGCGAGCGCCTGGCCGCCGCGGCCGATGCGGTGACGCTGGCGTGGCAGGGAGGAGCGGAGACGCTCCTCGCGGAATTCGTGCGCTACGTCGAGGTGCTGCAGGCGTTCGACCGCCGGCACGGCCTCGGCATTTTCGCGGCGGGTCACGACGAACTGGCCGCTGCTGCGCGTCGCTGTGGTGCCCTGTACAAGCCGTGCGGAGCCGGCGGCGGCGACGTCGGCATCGCACTCGCCACGACGCCGGCGGCGCTGCGGCGGTTCGGCAGGGCTGCTGCCGAACGCGGCTTTCGACCCCTCGATCTCGCGGTCGACGAGCGCGGCGCGGTGCTGGACGAGCCGCGAGAATGAACGACTCCCGTCTTCGCGGCCTGCACCGCCTCGATGTCCGCGCCCGGATCGAGGCGCTTGCGGCGGCGGGTTTCCTTAAGCCCGCCGATGCCGCGTCGCTGCGCTCGGGTCGCCATGTACTTCCGGTAAACGGGGCCGACGCGATGATCGAGAACGTGATCGGCGCCTTCGGGCTCCCGCTCGGCATCGCGCCGAACTTCCGGGTCGACGGGCGCGATTGCCTCGTGCCGCTGGTAGTCGAAGAACCATCGGTCGTTGCGGCGCTCAGTTCGGCGGCACGCATCGCGCGGCAGAGCGGCGGCTTCGAAACGGAACGGCAGGAGGCATTGCTCATCGGGCAGGTCCACCTGGTCGACGTGCCCGACCGGCAGGCGGCCACGGCTGCGCTCCTGGCCGCGACCGGTCAGCTGCGCGTGGCGGCGGCCGCCGTGCATCCTCGACTCGGCGAACGCGGCGGGGGACTTCGCGAGGTCGAGGTGCGGCAGCTCCTGCTCGACGACGGCGAGCCGGCGCTCGCCGTGCACCTGCTCGTCGATACCCGCGACGCCATGGGGGCGAATCTCGTCAACACGCTGTGCGAAGCACTGGCTCCGGCGATCGAGGCACTCAGCGGCGGGCGAGCCGTACTCCGTATCCTTTCCAATCTCGCCGATCGCGCGCTCGTTTCGGCCCGTGCCCGGTTCGCCCTCGAGGATCTTGCGGCGACCGAAGAGGCGGCCGCGCGCGCGCGCGACGGCATCGTGCTGGCGAACCGGCTGGCGATCGCCGACCCCTATCGCGCTGCCACGCACAACAAGGGCATCATGAACGGCATCGATCCGCTTGCGATCGCGACCGGCAACGACTGGCGCGCGATCGAGGCCGGGGCGCACGCGTTCGCGGCGCGCACGGGGCGCTATCTGCCCCTGACGACCTGGATCGCGACGCCGGACGGCAGCCTCGAGGGCCGCATCGAGCTGCCGCTCAAGCCGGGCATCGCGGGCGGCACGGGCGCCAATAACCCCGCCGTGGCGCTGTGCCTCGGGATGACCGGTGTCCGGAGCGCCGACGAGCTCGCATCGCTGATGGCTGCCGCCGGGCTCGGCCAGAACTTCGCCGCATTGCGAGCCCTCGCCACGACCGGCATACAGGCGGGACACATGCGGTTGCACGCCCGCAGCGTGGCGGCGGTACGCCGCCGGGATGCCGCGGCGCCGCGGCGCCCGGGACCCGGTGATGCGACCGCCTGCGGCAAGGTCATCCTGTTCGGCGAACACGCCGTCGTGTACGGCCGGCACGCGCTCGCGGTTCCGCTCGAGGCAGCAGCCTGGGCGCGCGCGGCCGCGTCGGTCACGCCGGAACTCGCGATCCCCGACTGGGGGATCCGTGAACCGCTTCCGGGCGGCGGTGACCTGGCGCGCATGGTGGCGACGATCGCGGGCCTGCTCGGTGTCGACGGCAGCGGTTTCTCGATCGAGGTCGGCGCAAGGGTACCGGCATCGATGGGGCTCGGATCGTCGGCCGCCGTCGCGGTGGCGGTGGCGCGGGCACTGGCCGCGGCCGGGGGCGTTGCGGTCGACGATCGGCGCATCAACGAGATCGCCTTCGCCTGCGAGCAACTCGCGCACGGCACGCCCTCCGGCGTCGACAACACGCTCGCGACCTGGGGGGAGCCGGTGCTCTTCCGTCGCGACGGGCAGACCCGGTTGTCGCCGTTGGACCTGCCGGCCGACCTGCCGCTCGTCGTCGCGTGTGGCGCCGGGGCCGGACGAACGCTCGAGCAGGTTGCGGCCGTACGCGAGCGCCGCGCGCGGCAGACGGAGCGTTTCGAGCGCCTTTTCGACGAAATCGATGCCATCTGCCTCGAAGGTGCGAAGCGGCTTGCCGCCGGCGATTACGAGTACGCCGGCGCGCTGATGAATACCTGTCACGGCCTCCTGAACGCTATCGGCGTCTCGACCCCCGAACTCGAAGGGCTGGTGGCACACGCGCGGGCGGCAGGTGCCGCCGGCGCCAAGTTGACCGGGGCCGGCGGCGGTGGTTCCATCGTCGCCCTCTGTCCCGGCCGCGAGGCCGAGGTGGTCGCCAGCCTGCGGGCTGCGGGCTACCGGACGATCCCGCTCAACCTGGACGACAGTCGATGAAACCGGACGACCGCGTCGTATCGTCGGAAGCGGAGGAACTCATCCTCGTCGACGAACACGACAACGAGATCGGGCACCTGGCGAAGGCCGATGCGCACGACGGCAGCGGCGTGCTGCACCGGGCATTTTCCGTCTTCCTGTTCGACGACACAGGCCGACTGTTGCTGCAACGGCGCGCGTCCGGCAAGCGTCTCTGGCCCGGCTACTGGTCGAACACCTGCTGCAGCCACCCGCGACGCGGCGAGTCGCTGCGCGTCGCGACGGCGCGTCGCCTCGCCGAGGAGCTGAACATCGAGGCGCGGCTCGAGTTCGTCTACAAGTTCTGTTACCGGGCCGGGTACGGGGACAGCGGCTCCGAAAACGAACTCTGCCATGTCTACCTCGGCCGCGCGCCCGGGAACGTCCGTCCGAACACGAACGAGATCAGCGGGGTCCGCTACCTGGGCGCCGCGGACCTCGAGCAGGCTTTCGCGGACGCGCCAGAGCGCTATACGCCATGGTTCCGCATGGAATGGCAGGCGCTGCGGGCGGAACATGCCGCGCAGCTCGAAGGCTATATCGAGCCCCGCGGCGCGGGCTGAGCGTCAGCTTACGTAGCGGTAGTACTCGATGCCGAGGTCGGCGAAGTGCCGGTCGTCGCTGTAGCCGACGCGGTCGATGACGAACTCGTTCTGCGGCGCGTAGGCGAGGCCCGTGACCCGCCGGCCGTCGTGCAGGCCACGGTACTGCGCCTCGTCAAGATCCACGACGGTCTGCATCGCTTTGCCGAAGCCGATGGCGGCAGTGGCTTCGCGCCAGCCGTCGGCCATGTAGAACGGGATGACTTCGGCGGCATCGCCGCTGCCGTACCCGAGCGTGAGGACCTCGTCGCCGGCAGCCAGCGACCCCTCGTCGAGCGCCTGCTCGAAGCCGGCGGCCAGCCACGCGGGCAGTGCGGCGGTGTACAGGTTGCCGAGGTCAAGCATCGTGTCGCTGCCGAGCGCCAGCTTGTCGAGGATCTCGCGCCGGTAATGGCGCGATGCGCGGAACGCGCGCAGCACCGCCATGGTCAGCGGGTACGCCTCGTTGTTCAGGCTTTCCGGGCGCGCGAGTTGCGCCACGTCGGGTCGCGCCCGCATTTCGCGACATACCGGTTCGAAGCCCACGCCCGCCTCGTAGCAATAGGACGCGAGTTCCGCCTTGTCCTCGGCGCCGCCCGTGGCGAGCGCGAACAGGTAGGAGACGGCGAAGCCGGTCTCGGGCATCCGCCGGTACGGCCGGTGCATGAACACGGACTTCAGGGTGCGCAGGTAGCGGATCGGCTCGAGCCTGCGCTTCTCGTACATGTCGTTCAGGGCCTGCAGCGTCTCGTCTATGTAGCACGTCGTCGAGTACTTGCCGTTGAAGACCGGGTAATCCTGCACCTGGTGGGACTCCGACCGGTCCTGGCCGCAGAATCGGGACATCGGCTTGCGAAAGTCCATGACGCGGTAATCGGAGGCCGAGCCGGACCCGATCAGGTCGACGACCGCGAGCCGCGGATTTTCCTCGAGCAGCATGGCGACGGCACCCGCGCCCTGCGTCGGCTCGCCGCTCGATCCCTGCGCATACTCGGCGATATCGGCGCAGACGACGATCGCCTGGCTGCCGGCGCCGTCGAGTGCCAGGTGGCGAATCGCGCCTTTCATGCCGTAAACGCCCCCGAGACAGGCGTGCTTGAACTCGGGCACTTCGCACCGGCGGGAGACCGGTGGTTTCCCCAGCGCCACGAGGGCCGCATCCACCATGCCCTTGACGATGATCGCGCCCGCCGAATTGTCCGTGCTCGACTCGGTGCCGAGGCCCAGGAACTTCACGCGCCGGGGATCGACGTCGTACTGGTCGATCAGGCGCAAGACCGCCGTCGCCGCGAGGGTGTACACGCTCTGGTCGGGCCCGCGCAGGCGGAAACTGCGCCCGACGACCTCGCGGATCTTGGGCCACTGGTTGCCGGTCCAGTCGCACCAGTCCTCGAGCCACACGCGATACGGCGGTATGTAAGCGGCGAGGCCGCTGATTCCTATGGGTTTTCTGTGCACGAACTCGGCCATGGCTGGGGGCGGTATAGCCGGGGAATTTTAGTGGCGCGCGGCATGCCGCTCAACTAATTAATACGCGAACGCCGGGTGCGTTCCAAGTGCCCGGGCAACCGCGGGCGTTTCCGGGGCAATCCGACGGACGGCGGTTCAGACGGACACCACTGCGAGAACGACCGCGCCGAGCATCATCATGCTGAAGCTGACCAGGTAGGCGATCGCGAGAACGCTGAACTTGACGAAGGTGAAAAAACGACCCTGGCCGTAGACCCGGCGCATCGCGACGAACAGGTAAAAGGGCACGTACAGCGACGTGGCCACGACCGGGAGCACGCCTATGGCGGCGTTCAGGCCCAGCATGCCGACGAGCCGTGTCCACAACACCTGCAGGGTAAGCAGCAGGAAGAGGAACGAGTGGAAGTGCACGAAGAACAGCAGGTGCTCCACGTAGTAGCGGCGCGACAGGGGGTACAGGAGCTTCTGTACCAGCGCCATGAGCGGCAGCAGCAGGATGAGCGCTGCGGGCACACGGTCCAGCACGGCGGCCGTCACACCGTCCGTGCCTGCCACCTGCCACCGTTCGCAAAGGTGCTGCAGGCGCTCCGGCGTCAACCGGCGCTGCAGCCAGGCGGGCAAATCCGACAGGTTGTAATTCCCGTGCTCGCAGTCGATGAGGTCGCCCGAGTCGATGCTCACGCGAAGATTGTTCGTCTCGCGGTCATCGCTCGCCGCGGGCGCCGGCGGCGGTGCCGGCGCGTCACCGGCCGGCACTTCATCAGCCGGGGTGCCATCGGCGTCGCCGGCCAGCGCGCCGAGCTCTTCGGTCTCGAGAACCGACTCGTCGAGCAGCCCCCGGTCGATGAGCCCGTCGAGCGCCGCGCGCACTTCGCGCCGTTCCTCCGGCGTGAGGTTCCCTAGCGGCGCCGCATCACCGCCGGCCGGTGCCGGCGCGGCGCTCTCCCCACTCTCGGGTTCGAAGAAAATCTCGAACTCCCGCTGCGGATTGAAGAACGCGATGACGAAGAACAGCAGGCTCAAGACGAGATACATGCGAAACGGCGGCATGTATCGGGCGCGCCGGCCCTCCAGGTACTCGCGGGTCAGCCGTCCCGGCCTGCCCAGCAGCGGGAGCAGCGTACGCCATAGCCGGGAGTCGAGCTCGAACAGGTCGCCGAATGCGTCCCGTACCAGCTCCCACAGGCTGATCAGGCGCGTCGTCGAGCGCTGCCCGCACTGGCCGCAGTACTGGCCAATGCGCACGGCGCCGCAATTGAGGCAGCGGTCGTGGGATTTCGTCACGTGGGCGGTCATCCGGCCCGCAGAGGATAAATTTTGCTACTCGTCCGCGGCGGCCGCGTCATCCGCCACGTCGGCGCTCCTGCGGCGCGGCGATGCCTTGCGCTTGGCGGCGTGGCGGCTTCGTGCAACGTCCGGCGGGTGGCTGACCTGCCGCCCGAGTTCGCCGGGCGCGAAGTCGTCCACCGCCAGGAGATCGTAGACCTTGTCGTGATAGTCGCGCAGAGCCCGGGCTTCGGCGTCGCTGATGACGTCGGCCGCGAGCGCCTCGTCGATCTGCAGGCCCAGGTACTCGGAGCGGATACGGCCGTCCTTCCGGGCATCCCGCAGGCGTTTCTCCAGCGGCTCGTGCGACTCGGCGAGTTCGAGCGCTTCCCCGAGCCGGCCGAGCGGATTGCCGGGTTCGAGCGTCGTGTAGGCGAAGCGGGACAGGCGCTCGCGCGCCTCACCCGAGGTCGTGACGAGTTCGACCACACGGGCGCCCAGGTCGTCGGCGGGCGCCGAGTAGGTGCGGCCCCGGGGGAAGATGAACACACGCAGTAGCCCGGCGATGAACCGGTTCGGGAGGTTGCGCAGGAACGCGTGCAGGGCCTCCTGCGCCTGGTACATCAGTGTCCTGACCGACCACTCGACGAGCGGCAGGTCGGTCGCGCGGCGTCCCTGGTTCTCGAAATGCTTGAGCACGCAGGATGCGAGATACATGCTGCTCAGGACGTCGCCCAGGCGGGCGGAGAGCAGTTCCCGTTTCTTAAGTCCGCCGCCCAGCGTCAGCATCGCGAAATCAGAGGCGAGGGCGAACGCGGCGCTGTAGCGATTGATGTTCTGGTAATAGCGGCAAGTCGGCGTATTGAGAGGCACGCGGCTGAACTTCGCGTGAGTTAGCGCGAGGACCAGCGAGCGCGCCACGTTACTGATGGCGTAACCGATGTGGCCGAACAGCGCATCGTCGAACTCGATGAGCCCGCGATCCTGGTCCTCGTCCGCGGCAGCGTGCAGCTCGCGCAGCACGAACGGGTGGCAGCGAATGGCGCCCTGGCCGTAAATGATGAGGCTGCGCGTCAGTATGTTCGCACCCTCGACGGTGATGGCTATCGGCGCCGCCATGTAGCCGCGGCCGAGGTAATTCCGGGGGCCCATCATGATCGCCTTGCCGCCGTGAACGTCCATGGCGTCGTTGCCGACCTTGCGGCCGAGTTCCGTGCAGTGGTACTTGAGGATCGCTGCCGGCACCGCCGGCTTTTCACCCTGGTCGATCGCGCCGGAGGTGACTGCCACGGCGGCGTTCATGATGTAG
>DASUOE010000029.1:0-6425 GCA_036276805.1 Woeseiaceae bacterium
GCTACGGCGACATGGCAGGCACGTGGGGCGGCAAAGCGCTCGCCTCGGTGACCAGCACGGGAAGCATGCTTGCCGCGGCCGTCATGAGCCTGTTTCTGGTACCCATCCTGACCTTTTACCTGCTGCGTGACTGGGACAAGCTCCGCCTGCATCTCGCGGCCATCGTTCCGGAAAGCAACCGCCTTACCGTGTACGCGCTGGCGCGCGAGACGGACGACGTGCTCGGCGCGTTCCTGCGCGGCCAGCTCCTCGTGATGTTCGCGCTGGCCGTGATCTACTCGATGGGCTTAAGCATCGTCGGGGTCGACTTCGCCATCGCCATCGGCGTCGTCTCCGGGCTGGTGAGTTTCGTGCCCTATCTCGGCTTCGTGTTCGGCATGGCGTTGGCACTCCTGGTCGTTGCGCTCGAGCCGAACCCGCTGTGGCCGATCGTCGGCGTGGTTGCGACCTTCATCGTCGCCCAGGTCCTCGAGGGAACGGTCCTGACGCCGAAGCTCGTCGGCGACCGGATCGGCCTGCACCCGGTGCTCGTCATCTTCGCGGTCGTCGCGGGCGGGCAGCTGTTCGGCTTCTTCGGCATCCTGCTCGCACTACCGGCAGCCGCGGTGCTGTCGGTACTCGTCCGCTTCGCCTACAACCGGTACCTGAAGGAGCACCCCGGGGCGCTGGCGACGCTCGAGACGAGCGCCGGACCCGTGCCGCCGGAGTCGGATCCGCACCGGGACACGCCGCCCGCGTGACCTTTGACGGGATGCCGGCATGACCCAGCTCGCGCTGCCGATAGGGCTCGCGGATCACGCCGTGTTCGCGACGTTTCTTCCGACCGGCAACGAGACGGCCGTGGCGCAGCTCGAGGCGCTCGCGCGCGGCGACGCCGTGGGCGGCGCCTGGCTGTACGGACCGCCGGCGAGCGGCAAGAGCCACCTGGCGCAGGCGACCTGCGCCGCCGCCGGCGACGGCGCGGTGTACCTGCCCGCGCACCTGCTCGCTTCCACGGGCCTGGCGCTCCTCGACGGGCTCGAGTCGCGGCGTCTCGTCTGCATCGACGACGTCGACTGCCTCGCGGGCGACGAGGCGTCGGAGCGGGCGTTGTTCATCCTGTACAACGACCTGGCGGCGCAGGGTGGACAGCTGCTCGTCACGGCGCCGATGGCGCCGCGCGAGTGCCCGGTGGCGCTGCCCGACCTGGCGAGCCGCCTGTCGCAGCTTCCGACGTTCCGGCTCGGCGTGCTCGCGGAGTCGGAGCGGCTCGCGGCGCTCAGGCTGCGGGCGGCGCACCGCGGCCTCGAGCTGCCGGACGACGCCGCGCGCTTCCTGCTCAGCCGGACACGGCGCGACATGGCGAGCCTGTATGCACTCCTGGACACGCTCGACCGCGAGGCACTGCGCGCGCAGCGGCGCCTGACCGTGCCGTTCGTCCGCGACGTTCTCGCCCGGCTGGCCTGACGCAGAGACTCACTAAGCGGCGAGGCGCGCTGCAATTTCTGCCACGCGCTGCCCGAGGACGCGCGCCACGCGCCTTTCGTCGTCGGACAGCGCGTCGTCGTCGCGATTCCAGGTCACGTGCGACGCGCCATAGGGCGAACCGCCGCTGGTCGTCGTGGAGAGCGTTCGCTCGGTGAACGGCACACCCACCAGCAGCATGCCGTGGTGGAGGAGCGGTACCGCCATCGTGAGGAGCGTGCTTTCCTGCCCGCCGTGCAGCGTCGACGTCGACGTGAAGACACCCGCGGGCTTGCCGGCGAGTTTGCCGGCCAGCCATTCAGTGCCGGTGCCGTCGAGGAAGTACTTGAGTGGCGCCGCCATGTTGCCGAAGCGCGTGGGACTGCCCATGACGAGCCCGGCGCAGTCGACGAGGTCGTTCGTGGTCGCATACGGCGGCCCGTCCGCGGGCACCGCGGGTGCGGCGGCCTCCGCGACGGTCGAGACGGGCGGCACCGTCCGCAATCGTGCCGCCATGCCCGGCACCGCGTCGACGCCGCGACAGACTTCCCGGGCCAGGGCCTCGGTAGACCCGTTGCGGGAATAGTAGAGCACGAGGATTTCGTTCACGGCAGGAGTGCGCGAACGTTCTCGGGCGGCCGTCCGATGACGGCCAGGCGTCGGGACTCGTCGACGACGATGGGCCGCTCGATGACCCGCGGATGCCGGGCGAGCCAGTCTGCGAGCGCCGCGTCGTCCGCTTCGTCGGGCCGGTCGCGTGCCTCGCGGTATGCGGCCTCGCCGCGGCGCAGGAGGCCGGCGACGGGCATGCCGAGCATGCGCGCCAGCGCCTGGATCCGTTTCGCGTCCGGCGGATCGTCGAGATAGGCCACGATTCGCGGCGACAACCCGGCCGCACGGATGAGTTCGAGGGTGGCGCGCGACTTGGAACAGCGCGGATTATGGTAGAGGGTGAGCGGCATCAGGCCTCCGGCGCAGGTCGTGGGCCGACTGTAGCAGGCGGTCGCGGTCCGGTCAGGCTGCCTTGACGCCAGAGCGGAGCCCCTGCTAGCGTCTGTCGGTTGTAGAACAACGGATGACCGTCGACATCCAGCCATCGTGATCAGCAAGCGACGAACTTCAGCCGGGCCCCTGGCCGTTCTCTTCGCGGGACTGGCGCTCAGTGCCTGTGAAACCGCGCCGCCGGTCCAGGAAATGAGCGATGCGCGGCAGGCGATCGAGGTCGCGAGGCAGGCCGGTGCCGCGTCCCATGCCCGGCCCGAACTCACAGAGGCCCTGCAATACCTCGAGGAAGCCGAGAACGAACTCGACATCGAGGACTATGCCCGTGCGCGGCGCAGCGCGCTGCAGGCCAAGTCCAAGGCCCTCGAAGCGCGCGCCCTGAGCGAAGCATCGCATCCGCGCTGACGCGGACGAGGCCGAGGGGTCTCGCTAGACGCGGAACCACTTGCGCGTCAGTTTTTCCACGACCTTGTTCGGGTATTTGCGCTGTCCGAGGCTGCCGTTGTAGCGGCCGAGAGCCCGGCGCAGGTCGCCTTTTTCCTTGTCGAGGTAGTACCTCAAGATCGTGCAGCCGTAGCGCAGGTTGGTGTCGACGTGCAGCAGGTTGTCGTCCGGCCGCCCGATCTCGTCCAGCCAGAACGGCATGATCTGCATGAGCCCGATCGCGCCCGCTACCGAGATCGCGTACCGATCGAAGTTACTTTCCACTTCGATCACCGCCAGGATGAGCTCCGGCGGCAGGTCGACGCGGCTCGCCTCGTAATGCACGCGCGTCAGGATCTCGATGCGTTCCGCCGGGTCCGTCACCTGTCGTTCGAGGCGCGACGACATGTCGGTGAGCCACACCTCTGCCTCGAAGCGGTCGGGAAAACTGTCGGCCTCGGATACCGCCGCAATCAGCATCGCCCTGAGTTCGGGATCGGGATGACCCTGGGCAAGCACCGGGTCGGGCCGCGATATGAACCCAACAAAAGACGTTAAAACAGCAAGTTGCAGAAGATTCTTAATCTTGGCTCTCCGGCAGCCTGCGAGCTATGGTACCGGCTTGCCGCGAAGCAGTTCGAGAGCCCTATCACGTTTCACTGCCCGGGATTCGGCATCGCGACGATGCCGGTACTCGAATTCGCCCGCGGCGAGCCCGCGATCCGACACGACGAGGCGATGCGGGATGCCGAGCAACTCGGCGTCCGCAAACTTGACGCCGGGACGGACGTCGCGGTCGTCGTACAGTACCTCGACGCCCGCCGCGCAGAGCTCGGTGTACAGTGCCTCGGTTGCGTCGCGGACGGTCTCGGAGCGTTGCAGGTTGATCGGCACGAGGTACACGTCGAACGGCGCAATGGCCTCCGGCCAGATGATGCCGTTCTCATCGTGATTCTGCTCGATCGCCGCACCGACGATGCGGGTGATCCCGATGCCGTAACAGCCCATCTCGAGCGCGCGTTCCCGCCCGTCCTGGTCGAGCACCACGGCGCCCATGGCCCTCGAGTACTTCGTGCCGAGCTGGAATATGTGACCGACCTCGATGCCACGGGCGATCGACAGCTTGCCCTCACCGCCCGGTACGGGATCGCCCGCACCGACGTTGCGCAGGTCGACGGTGCGTTCCGGCGCCGGCAGGTCGCGCCCGAAATTCACGCCGGTCAGGTGCGCGTCCTCTTCGTTCGCGCCGCACACGAAGTCGGCCATCACGCCCGTGGCATGGTCGAAATACACGGGGATGCCGAGCCCGACCGGCCCCGCGTATCCCGGTTCCGCACCGGTCGCCGCCTGCACAGTGGCGGCGTCCGCCATGGTCAGCGGCGCGACGACACCGGGCAGCTTCTGCGCCTTGACGGCATTCAGTTCATGGTCCCCGCGCAGCACGAGCGCGACCGGGCCTGCCGTGCCGGCGACGATGAGCGTCTTCAGCACAGCGGCCGGTGCGACGCCGAGCAGCGCGGCTACCTCCGCGATCGTGCGCGCGCCCGGGGTGGGTACGCGCTCGAGCGCGCGGGCGGGCGCGGGTCGTTCGCCGGGCGGCGGTACGGTGGCCGCCGTCTCGACATTGGCGGCGTACCCACCCGATTCGCTCCACGCGATGGCATCCTCGCCCGAATCGGCGAGCACGTGAAACTCCTGCGACCGGCTGCCGCCGATCTCGCCGGAGTCTGCATCGACGACCCGGAAGCGCAGGCCGAGGCGCTCGAAGATGCGCGTGTACGCTGTGCGCATGGCGGCGTAGGACGCCTCGAGCCCGGCCGCGTCGAGATCGAAGGAATACGCGTCCTTCATAATGAACTCGCGCGAGCGCATGACGCCGAATCGCGGCCGGATTTCGTCACGGAACTTGGTCTGGACCTGGTACCAGTTGACCGGCAGTTGCTTGTAACTCCTGAGTTCCCGGCGCGCGACGTCGGTGATGACCTCCTCGTGCGTCGGGCCGAAGCAGTAATCGCGCTCGTGGCGGTCGCGGATCCGCAGCAGCAGGTGGCCGTACTCGTCCCAGCGCGACGTCTCCCGCCACAGTTCGGCGGGCTGGACGGCGGGCATCAGGAGCTCCAGTGCGCCGGCGCGGTCCATTTCCTCGCGCACTATCGCCTCGACCTTGCGCAGCACGCGGAGCCCCACCGGCATCCAGGTGAAAATGCCGGCCGTGAGCCGGCGGATGAGCCCTGCGCGCAGCATGAGCTGGTGGCTCACGATCTCGGCTTCGGCCGGGATTTCCTTGAGGGTGGTCAGCGCGTAGCCGGAATAACGCATTGGGTAGATGCCTGTGCACGAATCGCGGTCGGAGTGAAGCCGCGCATTCTAGCCGGCTATTGACTCGCCCCGCAAAGCAGGGGAAGGTCGCCAATCCTCGAAAACTGGCGGGATACACCGGCGTTGCGCGGTCGTCGAAACCCATTCGTAGCGCGGGAGGGAATTCCCCTCCTGGCGCTTGTCCTGGTAGCGGGCTGGCTGACCCTGCGTTTCGCCGAGCCCGTATGGGTGCTCTTGCCGGCGCTCGCCGTCGTCCTGCTCTACCTCGTCTTTCGCGATCCGCACAGGGCCATCCCGCCGGCGCCGCTCGGCGTCGTCAGTCCCGTCGACGGCAAGGTCGTATCGGTCGACGTCGCCGAGGAGAAGCCGTTCGATGGCAGCGCCCGGAGCATCGTCTTTCGCATCGACAGTCTCGGCACGTACACGGCCAGGAGCCCGGTGGAGGGCACGATCCGCGACCTCGACGGCGCCGACAGCGCGGTCGGCCGAAGCAGCAACGCGCTGTGGCTTGAAACCGACGAGGGCGACCACGTCGTCTTGCGGTTCGATGGCTATCGCTTCGGCATTCCGCCGAAGTCGATCGCCCGCTACGGCGAACGGCTGGGGCAGGGGCAGCGATGCGCGTACCTTAGGCTCACGCGTTACGCTGAACTGCATCTGCCGAAGGCGAGCAGGATCCTCGTCGAACCGGGCCAGCGGGTGCACGCGGGCAGCGAACTCGTCGCGCACCTGCCGCCTCCTTAAGGCGGGTTCCGGAGTCCCGTTCGCAATCACGGCCGACCTGGCCCGTGTCGGCGCTGCATCGTCCGCGATGTATTCGTCGCGACGCCATGGCACACTAAGGTCGCTGGTTAGCTCGTCAACGGTCGCTCGCGCAGCGTCGTCCTGCCGCCGCAGCAAATCGAACGGTTTTTTTCGCATGCACCTCAACGAACAGCAACGCCGCTCCTATCTCGAGGCGATGGGCATCGACGTCTGGTTGCCCCGCGACCCGGTCGCTGGCGCGCCGGTCGCGGCCGCGTCGCCCGACGCCGGAGCGTCGGCTGCGGCGCCGCCGGCGACAGCGCCGCCGGCGACAGAGACAGTAGCAGCGACCGCTGCAGCAACTTCAGCCGCTGCGGCAGCTGCGGACGGCGGGGCCGTCGCTGGTGCCGTCGCCGGGGCCATCGCCGGGCTCGACTGGGACGCGCTCCGGCGGCGCGTCGCCGACTGCACGAGCTGTGCGTTGCACTGCGGAC
>DASUOE010000030.1:0-7322 GCA_036276805.1 Woeseiaceae bacterium
GTACCCGACAGATGCAGGACGGGACTCTCTACCTCAGCGACGATGACTGGCGGCTGGGCTCGCTGCAGGATGATCCGCGGTTCCACGCCCTGCTGGAGCGTTGTCAATGTGGCCGGCAACAGCTCAAGGCATTGGCTGCGACTGATGCCGGCGGCGAGCCCCGGTTGTAGGAGCGGCCGTTAGGCCGCAAACGGGTCACGCTGTCCGGCCGTGGCGATAACGTCGTGGCATCCGGCCGCCTGCATGTCGCGGCGTTACCGCCGCTCCTACAGTTGCGGGGTCCTGTGTCACGGTTGCGGCGTTAACGCCGCTTTTGCGGGGCATTCCTCTGACGGGTACAGGCGGTAGAGGCCCACCGTTACGCCATTGGTCCAGCCGAAACCGTCCTGCAGGGGGTATTCGCCGCCGCCGCCGGGTACGAGGTTCACGACGTTGTACTTCTCGAGCAGCTTGCCGGTCTCGGCGTACACGTTCGTCACCAGCGCGAGCCAGCGTTCGGCGATGGCCTCGGCCAGTTCCGGCTCGCCGTAATCGCGAAGGCCCTTCACGGCAATCCACTGCAGCGGCGCCCAGCCGTTCGGCGCGTCCCACTGCTCGCCGGTGTCGTGCGTCGTCGTCACGATGCCGCCTTCGGCGAGCAGGTCCTCGCGTACGACCCCGGCAATGCGTGCCGCCTGCGTATCGGTCGCGAGCCCGGCGAAGAGCGGGTAGAGTGTCGCGGCCGTGACGTGGCCGAGCAGGCGGTCTTCCGTCCACAGCCGGTCGTCGTAGACGCCAATCTCCTCGTTCCACAGGTAGCGGTGCATCGCCGCGCGCCGGTCACCCGCGAGGGTCTCGTAGCGGTTCGCGCACTCGCCGTCACCGGCTTCGCGGCAGCCCGCGGCGATCGCCTGCTCGAGCCCGTACAGCAGGCTGTTCAGGTCGACCGGGACGATCGACGTCGTGCGCGTCGTCTCGATCGACTTTCCGTCGGCAAACCAGCGCGAGCTGAAGTCCCAGCCGCTCTCCGCCGCGGCGCGGATGTCGCGGTAGAAGCGCGCGCGGTCGATGTCGCCGGCTTCTTGCGCGGATTCGACGTCCTCGCGGTACGACTCGTCGCGCGGCACGTCGCGCGCGTCCCAGTAGCGGTTGAGCTGCGAGTCGTCCGGCATCGTCACGACGCGCCGTACCGGCCGGTCGAGCGCCGACTCCTCCGCGCCTTCCATCCAGAAGTCGTGCTCCGCGCGGAGAACGTCGAGGAACTCGGCGTACGCGGCCGCCGGGTTCCCCGGTGCGAGCAGGCCGACCATCCCGTAGAAGAACGGCGGCTGCGAGCGGCTCAGGTAATAGGTGCGGTTGCCGTTCGGTATGTGCCCGTAGCTGCGGATCTCGTGCGCGAAGTTCTGCACCATGCTGCGCCGCAGTTCCGCGTCCAGGCCGAGCATCGTGAAGTAGGAGTCCCAGTAGTACACCTCGCGGAAGCGGCCGCCGGGCACGACGTAGGGGTAGGGCAGCGGCAGGCGCGAGGACCAGGGGGGCTCGTTGGTGGATTCGCGGGTGAGCTGGGGCCAGAGGGCTTCGATGTGGGCACAGATCGGGAGGCGGGCTCGGGGCGCCGTCGTTGGCGACCGAGCTGGTTCAATTCGCGGCGTGACCGCCGCTCCGACAGGGAGAGTCGGGTCGGCGTCGGGTTGCGGAGCGGGTTCAATTCGCGGCGTTACCGCCGCTCCTGCGGGTGCGGCGGGATTGAGGTCGAAGTTCTCGTTGAGGAAATCACCGAGCGCCTGCGGCGAGCTCGTATCGACGCCCTCGGCGCGTGCGACGATTTCCGCCGGAGGGTACTTCGGCAGCGCGTCCGTCCACTGCTTCGAATCCACGAACAGGCCGCTCATCGCCACCGTTTCGAAAAAGTCCCCGAACAGGATCGAGGGCGGTTCGAGGACCGGCTTGCCGGCGGCCGCCTGCGTGGCGACGTCGTGTGCGGCGGTGTCGCTGCCCGCGCTCGTACCGCCCTCGTCCCTGGCCGCACACCCCGGCAACACGAACACCAGGACGGCAGCCGCGAGCACGGCAGAATAATACGTGTTACGCGAAGACGGCTTCATGCATGACTCCCGTATGTCAGGATCGCCCGGAGCGGAAGCTGTAGCGCACCGCGAGCGCTAGCGAGCGCCCGAACAGCGGGCGCGCGTTGTACACCGGGCCGATGTCGCCGGCATGCACGTCGGTGCGCGGGTTGCCTTCCGTCAGCCCGGCTTCGTTCGCCAGGTTGTCCACGTTGAGCGCCGCACTCCAGCGTTCGCCGAACGTGTACTCGACGCCGGCGTCCAGCTTGAGGTACGCCGGCAGCTTGAGCGTGTTCTCGTCGTTCGCGTAACGCTCGCCGATGTGCGAAACGGTCAGCCAGGCGCGGCCGCGCCCGTGCGCGAACCGGATCGTCGGCACGACGCGCGCCATCACCTCGGGGATGCGCCGCACCTGGTTGCCGCTGTTGTCGACCGATGCACCGGAGAACTCCCGGTACTCCGGGTCCTGCAGCGTCACGGCGAACCGGACGTCGACGGAGTCGACCGGCTCGTACACGCCTTCGAGCTCGATGCCGAACGTGCGGGTCTTCGCGCGGCGCACGACGATCGAGCCGTCGAGCAGGATGTCGTTGAACGGCACGTTGTCGAAACCCGTGCGAAACGCCGTGAGGAAGACCGCGAGGTCGTCGGCGGCGAGCTTGTAGCCGAGTTCCACGTTGATCACGCGGTCCATCACCATGACGCCGTTCCGGATGTCATCGAAATGCGGCAGTTTCGCGGAGCGGGTAACATGGCCGAACAGCGCGTGCCGGCGGCCGAGCCCACCGGCCTCACCCCGGGGTTCGCCGAGCTCATAATTGAAGCCGGCGGAGATCGCGGTGTAGTCGAACGACTCGTCGTACCGATCGCGCTCGCTGCCGGCGAGCGAAGCGACGTCGTACGTCGTCTCCGGGTCGCCATCGAGGTCGACGCCGTCCTGTCCGCGGCTGATAGACGCCTCGATATTCGTCCAGTCGAAGCGCGCACCGACATCCACGCGCAGGCGCTCGTTCACGCTCCATTCGTCGGCGACGTACAGCGCCCCGATCCGCCCGTCGTAGTCGGCCAGCAAGTTCAGGAAGGAATACTGCGTGAATCCCTCCGGGTCGGTGACGCCCGGCAGCGCCAGCCGCCGCGGCTGGTCGCGCACGTCCGTCAGGAGCAGGTTACCGAGGCTCCAGCGGTCGTGCATCGAGAAATCGGCGAGGTAGGCGCCGACGGCGATCTCGTGCTGCTGCCATGCGAAATTCACGCGCGTGTCGTTCTGCAGCGCGCGGTAGTCCTTGTGCACGGCCCAGTGCCCGTGGTTCTGCACCAGGAACCCGGGCTCGAACGGCGCGCCGCCCGCGATATACGAGAAGTCCGGCGCGACGCCGTGCTCCGCCGCGAACTCCGCGCCCGTCACCGGCGCGGCGCCGGTGAAGATGCCGTTGAACGATACGTCGCCGTCGCTGAAGCGTGCGTGCGACGAGAGGCTCACGCCCGAGTCCCAGTCGAGGCCGAGGCGGGCGCCGGCGGTGAGCAGCCGCGGGTGGATGCCGTCGGCGAGGTCGGAATCGTCGAGGCCCACTTCGGCGGCGCTCGCCGGCAGGCCCGCGGCGCGCAGGTCCGCGCTGTGCAGCGAGTACTCGCCGGCACTCGTGCCGTCCACGGCCGCCGGGTTGTCCGGGCTGCCGCGCAGGGGGATCGGCACCGCGAAAAGCGACCTGTCGTCGAGGTACTTCGCGTAGAGCGAGAGCTCCGAGCGCTGCGTCACCCGTGCGAGCTCGAGCCGCACGTGGCCGCCCTCGTCGGCCACGTAGCCCGGGTAGCGCACGCCCTCGGAGCTGCGGCGGTAACCGCCGGCGGACGCCCACCAGGAGCCGGCGAGCGGCGTGCTCCAGTACGCATCCACTGCACGCGAGTCGAAATCCGTCCAGCCGGCCTTCGCGCGCAGCGCCGGCGCGGCCCACGCTTTCTCGTTCACGAAATTGATCGTGCCGCCGACCGCGCCGGTCGTGAACAGCGGCGCCGTCCCGCCGCGGACGACTTCGACGCGCGCCGTCGATTCGCTCGCGCGGATGAACTGGTCGGGGTTGTAGAAGGACAGTTCGAACACCGGGTAGACGGGCAGCCCGTCTTCCACGAGCCCCACGTAGCGGTAGCCGCCGTCCTGCACGATGCCGCGCGCGAACACGTTGCCCTGTGTCGTGCCAGCCGTGGATTCCACCCAGAAGCCCGGCACGGCGGAGACGAGCTCCGCGGTGCTCGACGGCGCGAGCCGCGCAATCTCCGCGCGGTCGAAGGTGGAGATGCCGACGCTCGATTCGAACTTCGTGCGCGAACGCGCTGCCGTGCCCGTAACGACGATTTCCTCCATCGCGAACGCGCCGGTCGGCGTCTCGGGCGTAACGGCAAGGTCGGTCACGCCGTCGAGGCCCGGGTCCGCCGTCTCCGCCGCCGGCTCGCCGGCCGTGGACGCGCCGGAACTCTCGTCCGGGACCGGCTGTATGGCGATCGAGTCGCTGTTCAGGAAAACGTAACGGAGCCCGGTACCGGCGAGCAGCACATCGAGCGCTTCGACCCGCGTGTACGTACCGGAGATGGCGCCGGCCATGAGGCCCTCGGTGGCGCCCGAGAAAAACACCACCTGGATGTCCGCCTGTTCGGCGAGTTGCTGCAGTGCCTGCGCGAGCGGCTGTGCGGGGATCGAGATGTCGTAGCGCTGCTCGTCATCCCTGCCGGGACCGTCCGCGGCTTCGACCGCGGCTTGGTCCGCGGCGACTGGCGGCGTAGCCGCGCACAACGAGGCCGCGCACAGGATGGCAAGGAGTGCCGGGCTTGCCAGGGAGTCGCGGCGCTCGCGCATTACTTGCGCATCACTCGCGGGCCGTCGGCTGGCGCGCGCCCTCCGGGAGTGCGGCCTTCTGCCGGATGCGAATGGCATCGCCGTCGTGGCGCACATCCACATCCGGCTCGAGCTCGAGGAAGCCGACGAGCGCATCGACGTCGTTCGCATTGAATACGGTCGTCACCTCGCGGCGCGCGAGCGCGTTGTCTTCCACGACGATGGGCGTGGCGTTGTAGCGATTGAACTCCTCCACCACGTCCGCGAGCGGCGCGGCGTTGAAGATGAGCCGCCGCTCGGTCCAGGCGATCGCCATGTCGATTCCGGTGCCCGCGGCGAGGGGAGTGATGCCCTCGCGCCCGGCGACCAGCCCTTCGCCGGCCGCGACGACGACTGGCTCCGTCAATTCCGCCAGGCTGCCGTTCGGCACGACCCGCACTGAGCCTTCGACCACGGCGAGCCGGGTCACGTTGTCTTTGCGGTACACCGAAAACTTCGTGCCGAGCACGGTCAGCGAGACGTTGCCTGCCTCGACCACGAACGGCCGGGCTGCATCCGGTACCACGTCGAACATCGCCTCGCCGGCGACGAGCGCGACGCGACGCTCGGAGCGGCCCATGTCAATGTCGACCTCGGAGAGCGTGTTGAGCGTGACGATCGAGCCGTCATCGAGCGCGACGGAGCGCTGCTCGCCGAGCACGGTCGCGTGGCGGACAGCCGGGGCCTCCACCAGGGTGAACTGCACGAGAGCGAGCGCGATGGCGGCGCCGCCGGCGGCGGCCGCAAAGCGGAGCCAGCGGCGGGAGCGACCCCGAATCGCCGCTCGCTCGCCGGCAAGCCCGCGCCCGGGCATGCGCGCTGCGGCGGCGGGCGCAATCGTTGCAGTGCCTGCAGCAACGTTCCCGAACAGCGGCTCCGGCGGCGTCGGGCCGGCCGCTTTGAGATCGGCGACGATCTTCGCGAGCGGCACCGGCTGCTCGGCGATGTCCTGCTGGAGCATCGCGAGCGCCAGGAATTCCTCGATGTGCTGCGGCGAGCGCTTGAGCCAGGCCATGAACCGGCGGCGCCGTTCTTCCGCGGGACCGCCGTCGCCGGGCTCGGAGAGTTCGATCAGCCATTCGGCTGCCTGCTCGGCAATCGGGGCCTGCGACTGGGTATGTTCGTTCATTGCATTTAACCGGTGTCTCGGGGGTGGAAAGATCAGGTGTGCGGGAGCTCGCCGGCCGTCTCCGCGAGCTCGGCCAGGTCCCGGCGCAGCCGGGCGAAAGCCTTGACGATGTAGCGCTTGACCATCCGTTCCGAGATGTCGAGCGTCGCGGCGATCTGCCTGTAGGTCAGCCCGTGCTGCGTGCTCAGGAGCAGCGCGGCGCGCTGGTGCGCCGGCAGTGCGTCGACGACCTGCCGGATCCGTGCCTGCCGTGCACGCCGGTCGAAGTCGTCATCCGCGTCGTCCTCCGCGGGCAGCGCATCCGGGTCCTCGAGCGGCAGCGTCCGCGCCGCTTTTTGCCCGCTGCGCCAGTCGCTCACGACGTTGGCCGCGACGCGGAACAGGTAGGCGCGCGGGTGTTCGATCACGCGTTCGTCCGGCACGCGCAAGAGCCTCAGGAAAACTTCCTGTGAGACGTCCTGCGCATCGGACTCCGTACGCAGGTTACCGCGCAGGTACCTGAGCAGCCGCTGGTGGTACTGCCGGTACCACGCGGCCACGTCGGCACCGGGCACCTCCGGAAGCCTCGCCGTCGTATCCGTTGTCGTGTTGGCCGCCGCTTTGCCCGTCGGGCCGGCAGGTCGAGCGTTCACTGGCATTCCCCCCTTGCATTGACAGTGATAGCAGATATCGCCGGTGATCGCATGGCCTGGCAGGTCTCGTCCTTCATGAATGCGCCTGGCTGGCAGTGCCGGATCTCCCGTGCAGCCGCGTAAAACGGCCGCCGCGACATCGTCGCGGCGGCCGCACGGCCACGCGGGGGATCAGAACTCGTAGCCGATGCTGAACTCGAACGTGCGCGGCATGATGTAGCGCCCGTTCGGGGCCAGGATGGTCCGCGGGTCGCTCTCCGTCAGCGCGTCCTCGTCGGTCACGTTGTCGGCCGCGAGCTGCACGACGAAGTTCTCGTTGAGGCGCAGGATGACGCCGAGGTCGAGCTTCTCGTAGCCGTCGAGCCGGTTGACGTTCTGCGGCTCACCCCAGCGGTCGTCCACGGCGCTCAGTGTGCCGTACACGGTACCCTGCATGTCGCCGACGTCGAACGCGTAGCTCGGCGTCAGGCGCAGCTGCCAGCCCGGCTGCCGCTGCGTCTCGTTGCCGTCGTTCGGGCCGCCGACGATCTCCGTCTCCTGGACCGTCGCGTTCAGCGAGACCGAGAACCCGATGTCGGTCGCCCACACGGCGTCGACCTCAACGCCCACGGATTCCTGCGTCTGGATCACGGCCTGCTGGCCGACGAGCG
>DASUOE010000031.1:0-7239 GCA_036276805.1 Woeseiaceae bacterium
CCCAAAGCCGCGGGCCCTGCGACGGTAGGAGCGGCGGTAACGCCGCGAATGGGACGCGGCCGGATGCCGTGACGTTTATCGCCGCGGCCGGACGGCACGAACCGTTCGCGGCCTGACGGCCGCTCCTACAGCCGCGGGCCCTGCGACGGTAGGAGCGGCGGTAACGCCGCGAATGGGACGCGGCCGGATGCCATGACGTTATCGCCGCCGCCGGAGGGCTCGAACCATTCGCGGCCTCACGGCCGCTCCCAAAGCCGCGGGCCCTGCGACGGTAGGAGCGGCGGTAACGCCGCGAATGGGACGCGGCCGGATGCCGTGACGTTATCGCCGCGGCCGGAGGGCTCGAACCATTCGCGGCCTCACGGCCGCTCCTACGAGAGCAGCCACTGGCCGAGCGTGCCCAGCAGCGACATCATCAGCGCGCCGCCGAGCGCCCAGCCGAAACCGTCGATCGTCAGGCTGTCGCTCATCTTATCGACGATCTTCAGGATGATGGCGTCGATGATCCAGCGCGTGATGAACGCGAGCAGCCAGGCGATGCCGAGGGTCAACACGGTGAATAGGGCGAAGAACAGCCAGCCGATCAGGAAGTTGAGGATCCCGAACAGCGCCGCCACCCAGACCGCACTCCAGAAGCCCTTGACGTGAAAGCCCGGCAGGATCATGGCCGTCAGCCAGACGGCAAACGAGAGAATCAGCCAGTCGAGAAGGAAATGCATGAGCGTGTTTTTATTTGGCGTCCCGGGCGGCCAGCATGCCGCAGGCCGGCGCCCGTTTCCAGCCGGCAGGGCCCACGGGACTTGTCATAATCTTGCCCAGATCCTTGATCATTGATCGCCCATTACGTGACCCGGGTCAACGACCTGCGCCGTCGCATAACTCACACTGGCCGTCGAGTGGCGTCCCCATCGCTTCGACTCGCGCTGGGGAGGCCGTCCGACCGCTTATCCGAAGGCTGTCTGAAGACTGGCCCAAAGGCTTGTCCGAAAAGATGGGACCGAATGGGAGGGAATGATGGGACGTTCACCATGGCCCGAAGGCCAATTGCACGACGTCTATTTTTCGGGAAATGGCACGCTCTCGCAGGTACTCGACCGCACGGTCGTCATTGAAGCCCTGCGGCGCGAATCCCGCGAAAGCGCCCGGGGGGGCGACGTGACAAGTGCACTCAAGACCGCGCTCGCCTGGAGCGCCGCCTTCTGGGTGCTCCTCTACGCCGTCATCCGCCTCGTGTAGGAGCGGCGGTCACGCCGCGAATTGAAGGCGGCCGGATGCCCCGGCGAAAACGTCGCGGCCGGACGGTGCCAACCATTCGCGGCCTTACGGCCGCTCCTACCGCGGCGACGCCGTGACCTTTACGCGGATTCCGGCCGCACCGAATCCGACCTCGCGACCGTAGGAGCGGCGGTTACGCCGCGACTGGTACGCGGCCGGAGGCCGTGACGATAACGCCGCGGCTGGACGGTGCAAACCATTCGCGGCCTTACGGCCGCTCCTACCGCCACTCGTTTGAGTTATCCTGGAAATCCTTCGCCTGCGGGCGCACCACGCAGAACCGCTGGCCGGTCGGGGCTTCCATGACTACCCAGGTCCGGATTTTCTCGAGGCGCTTTGCGCCGAGTTGCTCGAGGCGCGCGACTTCCGCCTCGATGTCGTCCGCCTCGATGTCGAGGTGCACGCGGCTCGGGTGCGACACGCGCTGCACCTCGATGTGCAACCCGCCGCGGCCGGTTTCGAGCTTCACGTAGTCGCCTTCCGCCGGATCGTCCGAGCGTTTCTTCGGGTATCCGAGGGCGGCGCTCCAGAAGTCGGCCGCGCCGTCGAGGTCGTCCGTGTCGCAATCGATGATGAATCCGGAAAGCCTGCTGCGATGCATGTCGTCACTCCGTTCGTTGCGGGGAGGCATCATTCGGGCCTCCCGGAACTTTGTCGGCGGGCAGCGCTCCGAGAGCCGCAAGCACGGAGCGAGCGGCCGGAATCCGCTTCGCGCGCGCGGCCTCGTCCGGCATGTCGAGGTTCAGCGCGAACACGAAGGCCGTTTCGCTGGTCTCGGCCCAGCCGACGTACCAGCCGATGTCGGGCGCGCCGTTGCGCAGGCCCCAGCCCGTCTTCGCGTACAGCGCCCAGCCCTCGCCGGCGTCGGCCCGCATGATGGACTTGCCGACGGAGAGTGTACTGCCGCGCAGGGGCAGCTCGCCGCGCGCGAGGCGGGACAGGAAGTCCACCTGCTCGCGCGCGGAGATCGCGAGCGGGCCGTCGAGCCAGTAGCGGGTCAGGTCGGCAGGCGTGCCGGTGTCGGCGTTGCCGTAACCGAGCCGCTCGATCCAGTCCGCCATCGTCTGGTAGCCGAGGTCCCGGGCGACCTGCTGGTACACCCATACCGCTGAGTGCGCGTAGGCCGTGGCGAGCGTCTGGTCCTGGTTCCACGCGGCGAAGGTGCGGGCCTCGCCGTCCCAGGGGAACAGGGTTTCCGGGCCGTTGGCGTAGCCGGTCTCGAGCGCGATCAGCGTGTGCGGGATCTTGGAGGTCGATGCGGGCACGAAGCGTTCGTCGACGCGCTCCGGGTTGCTGACCCATTCGCGGCCGTCGTCCAGGCGGACGACGAGCATTGCCGATGCGGCGGGCGAAACGCCCGCGGCAGCGAGCAGCGCGCCGACGTCAGCCGCCGGTTCTGCCCCGCGCGCCGCCGGCGCGACGCCTGCCAGGACCGCCGTCGCGAGGCTTGCCGTCGCCATTGCCGTCGCGAGCTTCCGCCGCGGGCAGCCAGACCGAGAAAACCACCCCACCGTCGATGTCCCTGGCTTCTATGCGGCCATTGTGTCCGGTGGCGATCAGGCGGGCAACATACAGCCCGAGCCCGAGGTGGGTGCCGTCATCGCGCGGCCGAACCGACACCAACGAGTCGAACAGCCGCCCGTGCATGTCGGTGGGGAGCGGCGGTCCGGGATTGCGCACGTCGAGCCTCACGGCCGCCCCGTCGCGCGCGACGTCGATGCCGATCGTATCGCCGGCACGGCTGAAGCTCACGGCGTTCTCCACGAGCTTGTCGAGCATCTGGATCGCGAGTTCCGGCGCGCCGTGCACGATGCAGCCCGGGCCGGGCGTAACGGCGAGCTCGAAGTGCCGCTCCGGGTAGACGTCGCGGTAGCCCCCGACGGCTGAGCGCACGGCCGCATCGAGCGGGAACGGCTCGGTCTCGACGTGGCTCATGAGTTCCTCGACCCGGTTCGCCTCGCTCATCGCGGCGAGTATCCGGCGCAGCCGCTCGGCGCCGTCCCGCGCGCGGGCCGTGTAGCTGCGGGCCGTGGCGTCGAGAGCCTCCTGTTCCAGGTTCTCGAGCGAGGAGGTCACGATCGCGAGTGGCGTGCGCAGTTCGTGCGACAGCTTCGAGGCGAGCGTGCGCAGGTAATCGTTGTAGCTGCCGAGCTGCGCCAGCACGCTCGAAAAACTGCGCGACAGGTCGCCGATCTCGTCCCCCGCGCCCGCGCTCGGCAGCGCCGTCGCCAGGCGCCGCTCGTCGGCGGCGCCGGCTGCGGCCACGCTCAGGCGGCGGATGCGGCGTGACAGCCAGGTCGCATAGCCGAGCAGTCCTCCGGCGACGAGGAGCATGGCGAGGAGCGTCAGGTTGAGCAGGCGCACGAGCCCGCGGTTCGTGAGGCTCAAGATTGCATCCGTGCCCTGCTGCAGGATGACGACGCCGAGCACGTCGTCCCCGCGGGCCACCGGCTGCGAGACGGCGACGATCGCCTGTTCCCCTTCGAGACTGCGGAACCAGTTCGAGCCGGGCTCGCCGGTGAGGGCCGCCGTGACGTACGCCTGCTGTTCGCGGCCGGTCGGGTCGGGCTCGGCGAAGTCCGTCGGCGTGCCGTCTTCGACGACCGCGTCATAAGCGAAGCGCAGCCAGCGGGACACCCCGCCCGGCCTCGCGCCTGCGGCGGAATCGAGGCTGCCCGCGGCGGCGATGCGCCAGCCGGCCGCGTCCGTGACGACGAGGCGCAGGCCGGGCTGCAGCAGGGAAGCGGCGACCGTCGCCAGCTCCTCGCGATGCCCGGCGAGCGGAGGCGGCCTCGGCGCGGTGAAGGTCGCCGCCCGTGCGCCCGGCGATTGCGGCCCGGCCGCGTCGTCCACCGTGAGCCCGAGATGGCTGCCGAGGCGCGCGCGCGGGATCCGGGCTTCGAGCTGGTAGCCGCCCGGCACGTCCTGCCAGACCGCGCGGATCGTCATTTCCGGCTCGGCCTCCCGCGGGCGGTCGGCCGCGAAGCCGAAGGCGTTCTCGACGTACGGCACCACGGCGCCCGGCGCCTCCGCCGCGAACGAGATGCGCTCGGGTGCGTACGGCGGCGTCACCGTCGCGAGGCTGACACGGTCCGCATAGGGCGGGCTGTCGCCCGGTGCGACCGACGCCGGTGTGGCCCAGGTCACGGTGTCGTCCGCGACGGCCACGAACAGGTAGTAATAGCTGCCGCGCTGGCCGAGCGCGAAG
Source organism: Woeseiaceae bacterium (assembly GCA_036276805.1). Classification (GTDB taxonomy): domain Bacteria; phylum Pseudomonadota; class Gammaproteobacteria; order Steroidobacterales; family Woeseiaceae; genus UBA1847. The sequence continues at coordinate 4,484 of DASUOE010000031.1, forward strand.
CGCGCGCGGACGCCGTTCGCCTCGAGCGCACGGAGCGAGGACTCGCCGAGCGGCCAGTCCTCGAGATAGCCGTCGATCACCGGGCTCGATTCGAGGGCATGGGCGTAGAGCTGTTCCGCCACGACGCCTTCCGCGTCCGCGGCAACAGGCCGGGGCGGGAACGCCTCCGGGTACTGCGACAGCGAGTCCGCGATCGCGCGCGCCGTGCCGGCCAGCATCTGTTGCTGGCTCGCCCGGAGCGCGGACTCCGTCTCTCGCACGAACTGGCACCCCGCCCACGGCAGGAGCAACGCCAGCAGGCTGACGAGGAGCAGTTGGTTTTTCAGGCTCATGCGGCCCCGCCCGCGCGGCTCAGGCGGCGAGCCAGCGGTACCCCATGCCGTAGACGGTCTCGATGGCGTCGAAGCCCGGGTCGATCGCGAGGAACTTCCGGCGGATGCGCTTCACGTGCGACGTGATGGTGTTGTCGTCGAGCACGGCCTGCGCCGCGTCCATGAGCTGCTGTCGGTTCTTGACGTGGCCCGGGTAGCGGGCCATCGCGTGCACCAGCCAGAACTCGGTCAGGGTCAGGCCGACCGGCCGGCCCTGCCAGCTGATCATCATGCGCTCCGTGTCTATCTCGAGGTCGCCGCGTGTGAGGCGGTTGCCGGCGGACTGCGGGTCCCTGAGTGCGTCGAGCCGGCGAAACAGGGCGGCCACGCGCGCCATGAGATGCGGCAGGCTGATGTCCTTCGTGAGGTAGTCGTCGGCGCCGAGGCGCAGGCCCGACACCGCGTCGAACTCGCTGTCGCGAGCCGTCAAAAAGATGATCGGGAGCTCCGGCGAGCGCGCGCGCAATTCGCGGCAGAGTTCGAAGCCGCCTTCGACGTCGTCCTTAAGGTTCACGTCGATCACGACGAGGTCCGGCAGCCGGCTCGCAAAGGCGTCCAGCGCCGGCTTGCGCGCGCCGTACGCATCGACCGCGTAGCCCTCGCGGCGAAACGCCGCCGTGTAGTTGTCCCTGATCGCGGCTTCGTCCTCGACGATGGCAATCCGCCTGGCCATCTCACTCCCTCTTGCGCCGCATCGGCCGCCCACAATTTGCCACATTCGGTCCGTGCAATGCCACGGCGCGGCCGGCGGCGCGGCGCTTTTCCCGGCGGTAATGACAGTCACCGGACACCGAGGGAGAGGCACATGCGAGAGACACGAAACCGAGAGCCGTCAGGCGTTCGCGCGCAGCACGAGGGTGCGACGGCGGCGGCCCGCAGTCCCCTCCCGGTACGCCTGAGCTGGCATCCGCCGGCCGAGGCGCCCGGGAACCGGCTCGCCCTGCGGCTGCGCGCCGCGAACTCCCGCGCCCGGCCCGGTCCCGTCCATGCGCCGCGCGGATAGGTACGCGATCGTGGCCTGCCTGCTCGCGCTCGGACTCTGGCAGCTCGGGGAGCGCGCCCGGACGCCGGCGAAAGCCTGGCTCGCACAGGAACTGATGGCCAGGGCCTGGCAGCGCGCGGGTGAAGACGACGCAGAGCCTGTGCCGTGGCCGTGGACGGATACGTGGCCCGTCGCCCGCCTGATCGCACAGGGCGGGCGCATCGACCAGGTCGTGCTGGCCGGCGGTTCCGGCCGCGCGCTGGCCTTCGGTCCCGGGCACCTGGGCGCGAGCGCGTTGCCGGGCGAACCCGGCAACAGCGTGATCGCGGGTCATCGCGACACGCACTTCGCGTTCCTTAAAAATCTCGCCGTGGGCGAAGTCGTGGTCGTCGAGTCCCTCGACGGCACCCGGCACGCCTACACCGTCGTAGGCCTCGATGTCGTCGATGCGCGGCGGGCGAGCATCGTGCTCGACAGCGACCGGACACTGCTCACGCTCGTAACCGGCTATCCCTTCGACGGGCCCGGGCTGGACGGCCCCGGGCTGGACGGCCCCGGGCTGGACGGCCCCGGGCTGGACGGCCCCGGGCTGGACAGCCGCGGGCCGGGCGGGTCCCTGCGCTACGTCGTCACGGCAGAGATGCAGAGCCAGGCGCCGCCCGGCGTGGCGGCGGCGGTCAGTAGCGGAATATCGCCTGGATCGTGAACATGTCGATCGAGGCGTCTTCGGTGCGGCTGCTCGTGTCGAGTTCGAAGACGCCGTAGGCCGCCTTGAGGCCCCACATGCGGTTCACGTCCCAGCGGACGCCCGCGGCGTAGGACCAGGACGTGAGGTCTTCCGAGTACGTGTCGTAGAACGACGAGCAGATGTAGCCCCACCACGGGTCCCACCAGCAGCCGGTGACCGGCGGTCCATCCGCGATGTTCGAATCGACCGCCGTCCAGCCGAGCGTCGCCTCCACGAAGGGCGTGATCGGTCCTTCAATGAAATTGAACGTGCCCTTGCCGTACAGGCTGAAGACGTCCATCTCCGCCCGCAAAGACTCGGTCTGGTTCGGCAGGCCGTCTTCCGGGACGTAGGTTGCCGTGTAGTCCGGCGACAGCCAGCCGAAGCCGAATCCGAGGGCGAAGCGGTTCGTGAAGTTGTAAGTGCCGCCGAGCGTGAAACCCAGGTCGTCGTCGATGTCGAGGCCCGTGCCCTGTTCGCCGTCGAGGTCCAGGGAACCGGAAAACAGCAGGCCGGCGTCGAATTCCCAGGTGCGCTCCCGGTTCTGCGCCTGCGCGGTGACGGCAAGGCCGAGGAGCCCCAGGACGACCGGGAGCCGTCGGATAACACTCATACGCATGGTGATGACCTTCTTGTTGGTATTCGTTGATCGGGTGGAGCCAGCGCCAGCCGGGCC
>DASUOE010000032.1:0-23006 GCA_036276805.1 Woeseiaceae bacterium
AAACCGCACTTTCCAGGCCGCGGAGCTCGAATCCCGGCTCGAGGACCAGGAATTGCGCCTTGCCGCAAACGGTGTGTTCGACGATCCCGACTCGCCGCGGACCTGGAACGGGACGCTCACCGAGCTCTCGCTCGCGCAGCCGTCAGCCGTCGATGCCGAGGGCACCAGCCGGGAAATCTTCCTAGTCCAGTCCGCACCGATCGCCCTGTCGTCCGACAGCGTGACCGTCGAACGCGCCTGCCTCCAGGGATCCATCGAGGCGCGCCTGTGCGTTGCCGTCGACTGGATGGCCGGGCGCCGGCTGGAGATACTGGCGGAACTCGATGCGATCGCCGTCGACAGGGTCAATCAGTTCGTGGCTACCGGCTTCGTGTTCGACCAGCACGTGACCGGCCAGATGCGCTGGGACAAGGCGGCCGGCGCACCGCTGACGGCGTTCGCGGACCTCGAGATTTCGCCGGGCACGATCCGGAGTCGGGACGACCCGGAAGTGGGCATTCAGACCGGCGAGGGCCTCATCACCTTCGACGTCCGGGAGGGTACGCTGCTCGAGGGCGACCTAAGGCTGCCTTTGCCCGGCACCGGCAACGTCGAGGGGACGTTTTCCCTCGCCGACATCAGCGATCTTCGCGACAGCGCGATCACGGGCCGCCTCGATGCGGAGCTGTCCGATATGACCGCGATTCGTATGTTCGTGCCTTCGCTGGAACGCGCCGACGGACACCTCACCGCGAAGGTGAGCGTCGACGGTACGGTGCAGGCGCCGGTGCTGACCGGAAACGTCGCGCTCCGCGACGGCGCGCTCGCCTACCGGCCGATTGGCCTCGAACTCGAGGATATCGAACTCGATGCCGCGTTCGGGGAAGGGCGCCAGTTCGAACTGACGGGCTCTTTTCTGGCCGGTGAAGGACGGGGTACGGTCGCGAGCAGCGGCGTCTACGGCAACGGATTTCGTGAAGACCTCGTCGTCACGCTCGAGGGCGAACGCCTTCGGCTCATCGACGTGCCGGACCTGACGGCCGTTGCGGACGCCGATGTTCGCGTCGGCTTCGACGACGGCATCATCCGTCTCGACGGCGAGATCGTCGTGCCGCACGCCCGCATCTCGCCGCGCAACCTGCTGGCAACGCGGCACAGCGAGAGTGCGGACGTCGTCGTCGTCGCAGGCGAGCGCGAAACCGCGCCGGAGGACCCTGTGGAACAGGAGGCGCCGGTACTGCTCGACGGGAAGCTGGGCGTCGGCCTCGGCGATGACGTCATCGTCGACATCGATCTCGCCGAGGCTCAGGTGACGGGGTCCGTGGAATTTACGTGGGACCGGAGCCTGATGCCCGTCGCGAACGGGCGCTACGAGGTGTCGGGTGACGTCCAGGTCTACGGGCAGGTGCTCGACATCACCGAAGGCACGATCCGGTTCCCGAACGTGCCGGCGAACGACCCGTACCTGCGCGTCCGCGCCGAGCGGGAGATCTTCGGCAACTCGCAGATCAAGTCGGCCGGCATCCTGGTCGACGGCACGCTCAGGCGGCCTACCGTCGAACCGTACACCGAACCCCGCACCACCCGCGAGCGCGCACTCACGTTGCTCGTCACGGGCAGCGACTTCGACTTGGAGCAGGGCGTCGGGGCGATCGACTTCGGCACCTACATCGCGCCGCGCCTGTTCGTGAGTTACGGCATCGGGCTGTTCGACCAGGAAAACGTGATCAGCGCCCGCTACGATCTCGGCAAGGGGTTCGGCGTCAAGGCGACCTCGGGCCAGAGCGAATCGGGTATCGATCTGATCTACCATGTCGAACGCTGAACCCCCCATGCGCGCGACGAGCGGCCTGGCGCCGGGAGTACGCGAAACGGCCGCGGCTGCGCGGAGCGCCGCCGTGCGGCTCGCCGGACATGTGCGCGAAACGCCGCTCTGGCACTCGCCGCGCTTCAGCGCCCGCACCGGCGCGAACGTCTGGTTCAAACTGGAGAACCTGCAGCACACGGGTTCCTTCAAGGTTCGCGGCGCATTCAACCGCCTGCTGGCGCTCGAGCCTGCGCAACGGGCGGCCGGGGCGGTCGCCGCGTCGAGCGGTAATCACGGCGCGGCCGTCGCCCGGGCGCTCGAGGGACTCGGCATGCACGGCGTCGTGTTCGTGCCGGAAAACGCCTCGCCGGTCAAGGTCGCAGCGATCCGAGCCGCCGGCTGCGAGGTGCGCCACTTCGGCGCCGACGGGCTCGAAACGGAACTGCACGCCCGCGCATACGCCGAGCATCGCGGCATGGTCTACGTTTCGCCTTACAACGACCCGGAGGTCGTAGCCGGCCAGGGTACCTGTGGCGTCGAGATCGTCCGCCAGCTGCCCGGGACGGACGCTGTGTTCATCGCGGTCGGCGGCGGCGGGCTGGCGGCCGGCACCGGGAGCGTGCTCAAGGATGCCCGCCGCGAAATCGCCGTCATCGGGTGCCAGCCGGAGCAATCGGCGGTGATGCACGCGTCGCTGGCCGCGGGCGGAATCGTCCAGGTGCCAGGCCGGCCGACGCTCTCCGATGGCACGGCCGGCGGCATCGAACCCGGTGCGATCACATTCGATCTCTGTCGCGACGTCGTCGACGAGTGGGTGCTGGTCGGCGAAGCGGCCATCGCGGCGGCCATGCGTGACTTCATGGACACGGAACACCAGTTGCTCGAGGGCGCGGCAGGCGTGGCCCTGGCGGCGTTCCTCCAGCGCGCCGCCGATTATGCCGGCCGAAACGTCGTCGTTCTGATCTGCGGCGCGAACATCAGCCGGGACACGCTCGCCACGATTCTCCAGGCGAGTGCGTAGCCACGGAGGACGCGCAGGACAGGGGAAACGCGCGAGCGCGCAGGTGCGCCGGGCAGGCCGACCCTGTCGCGATGCCCGCCGAGACGCCGCCCGGCCGGCGTGGTACGGTGTGTATCGGGCACGCTGTGCCCATTTCGCTACGGGAGCCGACATGCCGAAGGCATCCGATTACGACCCGCGCATACTGGCACTTTACGACAGCTACGTGCACGGCCGGCTGTCCAGGCGCCAGTTCCTCGACCGCGCCGCCGGCATGCTCGCGGCCGGTGCGTCCGCCGCGGCCGTACTCGCGAGCCTCGTGCCGGATTACGCTCTCGCGCAGCAGGTCGACCCGGGCGACCCGGCAATCCGCGCGGACTACAAATCGTATTCTTCACCGGGCGGTGCCGGCGTGATGCGCGGTTATTTCGCGCGCCCGGCCGAGACCGGCCACCGGCTGCCGGGGGTCGTCGTCATTCACGAAAACCGCGGTCTGAACCCGTATATCGAGGACGTGGCGCGCCGTCTCGCGCTGGCCGGCTTCATCGGCTTCGCCCCGGACGCGCTGACGCCGCTCGGCGGCTATCCCGGCAATGACGACGACGGCCGGGAGCTGCAGCAGCGACGCGACCCGGCCGAGATGACCGCGGATTTCGTCGCGGCGGTCCGGTTCCTTGCCGAGCACCCCGACTGCACGGGCCGCGTGGGCGCCGTCGGCTTCTGCTTCGGCGGCGGCATGGCGCTCACGCTTGCCGTGGAGGTGCCGGAACTCGCTGCCGCGGTCGCGTTCTACGGCCGGCATCCTGACGCGATCGGCGCCGCGCGCATCGAGGCGCCGCTCCTGTTACATCACGCCGCGCTGGACGAGCGCGTCAACGCGGGCTGGCCCGCGTTCGAAGCGGCACTCGAGGCGAATGACGTGCGTTACAGCGAATACCTGTACGCGGGCGCCAGCCACGGGTTTCACAATGACACGACGCCGCGTTACGACGCCGAGGCGGCGGAACTTGCCTGGCAACGAACGATCGAATTCTTCGACCGTCACCTCCACTGACGGGCGGATCGCCGTGCGCGATTCGCGGACGGAGGCGTGCAGACGATGACGCTGGCAGGGCGAACGATTGCAACGCTGCTTCTGGCGGCGGCGGTGGCGGCGGCTGCGGTTGTGGCCGACGAGCGCTCCGGGGCGGACGTCGGAGCGCGCACCGTCATCGGGGAGACGAACCCGGATCTCGCGGACGGCGCGCGGCTCATCCTCGCCGGAGACGTCGCCGAGGGCATGCGGCGCACGCAACTCGGCATCGATGCTGCACAGACCCGCCGCGAGCGGGTCGCGGGACTCTCGAACCTCTGCGCCGGCTATATCCGCCTCGATCAGCCGGCGACGGCCCTCGAATACTGTGACCAGGCGCTCGCACTCGATGAACGTCACTGGCGCGCCCGCTGCAACCGGGCCGTCGCGTACATACTCCTCGCGCGACCGGACGCCGCCGACGCCGACTTGAAGGTCGCAGAAGGCGTCGCGCCCGGGGCGAGCAGCGTGCGACACGCACGCAGCATGTGGCGCGACGCGACAGACCCGGTCGTACCGACCATCGTCATCGACGACCGCCGCGATGCCGCAGCGGGGCGCGAACCGGCGACCGAAGACGGTGACGGGTAGCGGATGGACGGCCGCGCCGTCGTGCTGGCCGGGCTCCTGGCCGCAGCATCGCCGGCTCCTGCGGAGGAAGCTATTCTCGAGCGGGTGCCGCTGAAAACCGCGGTGCCGGAATATCCCGATGCCGCGCTCCGCGACCGCGTCGAAGGCGAAGTGCAGGTCTGCTTCGAGGTCGACCGGCGGGGCCGTCCCTGGCGCATCGCCGTACGCAGCAGCACGCACCGCATCTTCGAACGGCCGTCCATCCGCGCCGTGCGCGCGTCGTCGTACGTGCCGCTGCCCGACGGCGAGCCGCTGCCGGCCGTCAAGACGTGCCGCACGTTCCGGTTCACCCTGCCGCCGGTTCAGGACAAGGCAGCAAGCGTGAGCATGCGCCCGCATGCCTCCGCGAGCGTCCCGCCGACACACACCAGCCCGCCTTCGTGGCCGGCCATGACGGCGAGGCCCGAGGTCGGGAAATCCGTCTCGCGCCACAGCCGCTCGAATTCACGTGCCATTCCGGGTGTGCCGTAGGGAACGCTTGCGGCGGTCGTCGGCAGGCGATCGCGGTGCCGCGCCCACAGCGTGAGATCGTGCACGTGGGCGACCGCGTTGATGCGTTCACTCAGCCGGTAGATGGCCGCGTGCGTCAGCGCCTCCGAGGACGCCTGCACCGGGCCTTCGCAGGTGACGCGGTTCCCCGCGATGTCGGCGCTCGTCACGAGGCAGTAGTGCTTCCCGGTCGTCTCCCGCAGGTGGCCCGTCTGCGTGCCGGTGATGATGAATTCGCCTGCCCGCAACGCGCGGATGCTGACGTTGCCGAAGCCCACCTCGTGGGTCTCGTCATAGCCGACCAGGCCCGCATCGAAGAGCTTCTGCCGCCAGGTGTCGAGCAATGTCACGGCGGCCGCCGCTGGTGCCGGTCCGTGGCGCCAGTCGCTCGTGTACTTGACGTAGCCTTCGTCGACGTAGTGCGAGGGCACGGGGTCTCGTCCGTCAGCCCCGCGCGGGATTGCCGCGGGCCGACGCCTGCTCCGGGAACAGCGACGACAGTCCTTCGCGGGTCGCGGCGCAGATGCCGCGCTCGGTAATGAATCCGGTCACCAGGCGCGCAGGCGTGACGTCGAACGCGGGATTGCCGATCGCCGTGCCCTCGGCGGTCGTGCAGACGGCGATAGTCCGGTTCCCGGAGCGGCCGGAGACGTGGCTCACCTCCCGCGCATCGCGTTCCTCGATCGGTATCGCCGCACCGGAGTCGAGCGACCAGTCGATCGTCGTCGACGGCAGCGCCACGTAGAACGGGATGCCGTTGTCCCGCGCCGCCAGTGCCTTCAGGTAGGTGCCGATCTTGTTCGCGACGTCGCCGTTGCGCGTGGTCCGGTCCGTACCGGTGATGACGAGGTCGACGGCACCGGTCTGCATCAGGTGCCCGCCCGCATTGTCCACGACGACGGTGTGCGGCACGCCGCGCCGGGCGAACTCCCACGCGGTAAGCTGCGAGCCCTGGTTGCGCGGGCGGGTTTCGTCCACCCAGACGTGCACCCCGATGCCGGCGCGGTGCGCGAGATAAACAGGTGCCGTCGCCGTGCCCCAGTTGATCGTGGCGAGGGCGCCGGCGTTGCAGTGAGTGAGGATGTTGACGGGACCGGGCTTGCGGGCCGCGACGGCCTCGATGAGCGGCAGCCCGCTCCGGCCGATGCCGAGGCAGATTTCGAGGTCCTCCGCAACGATGGCTTCGGCATCGGCCAGCACCGCGCGCGCGACGTCGCCCGCTTTGTTCTCCCGGGCCACTACCCGGAGCACGCGCTCTATCGCCCAGCGGAGATTCACGGCGGTGGGCCTGGCCTCGAGCAGTGCCGTCGCGGCCGGGCGCAGCACGGCGGTCCCGCCTTCCAGTGCGGCGAGATACAGGCTGAATGCGGCGGTCGCGCCGATCAGCGGGGCGCCGCGCACGGCCATGTCCCGGATGGCATCGCGGCCGTCCTGCCAGCGCCGCAGATCCAGTACCACGTAGTCGTGCGGCAGTCGTCGCTGGTCGATTACCTGCACGACTCGCGGGTCGGAGGGCGAGAGCCAGATCGTGCGAAACGCCTCCGGGTCCGCGCGGTCGTCTATCGGCACGACAGCCTTGGCCACGCTGCTCAGCCGGGCAGGCCGGCGGCGAGCCGCGCAGCGCGCAATGTGTTCGCCATCAGCATGGCGATGGTCATCGGTCCGACGCCGCCCGGCACCGGCGTGACGGCAGCCGCCCGGCGGCTGGCCGCCGCAAAGTCGACGTCGCCGGTCAGCCGGGGCTGCGCCACGCCGTCCTCCTCCGTCTCGACGCGATTGATGCCGACGTCGATGACGACGGCACCCTCGCGGATCCAGTCGCCCTTGACGAGGTTCGGCCGGCCGACGGCGGCGACGACGATATCGGCGCCCCGGCACACGGACGGCAGGTCGCGCGTCCGGCTGTGGGCGATCGTGACGGTGGCATTCGCCGCCAGGAGCAGGCTGGCCATCGGCTTGCCGACGATGTTCGAGCGGCCGACGACGACCGCCGACTTGCCGGAGAGGTCGCGACCGAGCTGGTCCTCGATCAGCAGCATGCAGCCGGCGGGCGTGCACGGCACGAACGCATCTTGCGTATCGCCGGCCGCGAGCTTGCCGATATTGATGTAATGAAAGCCGTCGACGTCCTTGGCGGGCAGGATCGACTGCGTGATGCGGCCTTCGTCGAGGTGGCCGGGCAGCGGGAGCTGCACGAGGATGCCATGCACCGTTTCATCGGCGTTCAGGGTCGCGACGAGGTCCAGCACCTGCGCTTCAGTCACGTCGGCCGGCAGTTCGTGTTTCACCGAATGGAAGCCGCAGGCCAGCGCGCTGCGCTCCTTGTTGCGTACGTAAACCTGGCTCGCCGGATCCTCGCCGACGATGACGACGGCAAGGCCCGGCCGCACGCCATGGCGTTCGACCAGTTCGGCCGTGTCGGCGGCGATCTGCCCGGCCAGGGCATGCGCCCTTGCTTTGCCGTCGATACGAATGGCCGTGCCCATCGTCCGGTCCTCGCTGCAATGACAGGAAAGCCGGGCATGGTACCGACGGCACCAGAACCGGTAAACCGGTCATGAGCCGTCGCCGTCCGCGCCCGGGCCGAAAAACACGACCCAGGCGGCGAAGTCGTCGCCGAAGCGGTGGAACCGGTGCGGTACGCCCGCGGGTACGAACAACGCATCGCCGGCGCGGAAGGGGCGGCTGTCGCCGTCGATCTCGAATTCGCCGCACCCCGACCGCACGACATAGATCTCGTCCCGGGTGTGCGGGCCCTGGCGGTCGGTGCCGATTGGCGCGTAGTACCCGAGTTCCAGGTTCTCCCCGGTGAGGAGCACGCCGTAGACCCCGTCGTCACCGCCGCGCGCCCGAGCCAGGGCCTCGCTCGCGCCATATCGTCCGTTCATAGCCCGTCCGTTCATAGCCCGTCTTCGTTCGTGGCCGACACCCGGACTATAGCGCCCCGGCGCCGCTTCGGGGCCGCGACGCCGGTTGACAGGCCGCAAGTGCGACGTTACTTATGCCCGAGGCCCCCTGGCGCCGACCTGTCGTAAACCGGACGTCCCGTTTGAACCCGTTCCTGCGCAACTTTTACGGCGTCGCAATTTTCACCGCCCTGACCTGCAATACGATTGTCTGGTTCGTGCCGCTGTTCCTGCTCGCGCTCGTCAAGCTGGTCCTGCCCGTGGCCGTCCTGCGGCGCCATCTCACCCGCCTGCTCATGTGGTTCGGCGATAACTGGGTTTCGGTGAACCGCTTTCTCCTCGCGAAAAGCGGCTCCCGCCAATGGCAGGCCATCGGCGTCGATGGTCTGCGGCCGGATGGCTGGTACCTAGTGCTCGTGAACCACCAGACCTGGGTAGACATCGTCGTGTTGCAGTCGGTGTTCAACCGCCGCATTCCTTTCCTCAAGTTCTTCATCAAGCAGGAGCTCGTCTGGTTCCCGGTTCTCGGCATTGCCTGGTGGGCGCTCGACATGCCTTTCATGAAGCGCCGTTCGCCCTCGTACCTCGCCAGGCACCCGGAGGAGAAGGGTCGCGATCTCGAATCGACCCGGCGCGCCTGCGCCAGGTTTCGCGACACGCCGACGACGGTGCTCAACTTCGTCGAAGGGACACGCTTCAGCGAGGCCAAGCGCGAGGCCCGCCAGTCGCCGTACCGGCACCTGCTCAAACCGCGCGCCGGCGGCGTCGCCGTCGCCCTCGGTTCGATGGGCGAGCTGTTCGACCACGTGCTCGACGTGACCGTCGCGTATCCGGATGGCGTTCCCTCGTTCTGGGGCCTGGTCTGTGGCGATCGCGTGCGTGCGCACGTCGAAGTGACCACGCGCGCGCTCGAACCGGGGCTGATCGGGGGCGATTACGAAACCGACCGTGACTATCGCCGCCGCGTGCACCAGTGGCTCACCGACATCTGGAAAGCCAAGGACGAACGTCTCGCGGCGCTCGGCGGCTCGCAATCGTCGCCGCCTGTGGCGTAGACTGGTTCCCCGACGCCGACCGGAGCGAGCGATGGCCTATAGCCGCTTGTTCGACACCGTTGCCTTCGATGTCCGCGGCAACGCGCAGATGCTGTTTTTCGCCAAGACGTCCGACATCGGCGACATCGTGGATTACGTTCTTCTGATGCGCACCATCGAGGACAATTTCGACGAGTCCCTGTACATCGAGGCCAACGAGGCGCAGGTGGGCGGGCACGACCTCGTCCGGGAGGCCCGCATCGTGGGCAACAGCCTGATGCTGCTCCTGACCCGGCCCGCGCCCGCGCTCGGCAACGCCAGCGAGTTCGTGCTGACCTTCGAGGCGACCGAGGACAATCTCTCCAATGTCGAGGCCGGGGCATTTCGAGTGCTCGGGGACGCACTCGTCGCCGGCAATGCCTGAAGACGGCGGCGGCTACTGGCTGTACGTGCTCTGCTGCGAGGACGGCAGCCTTTACACCGGCATCGCGCTCGACGTCGAGGCCCGGTTCGCCGAGCACCGCCAGGGTAAACGGGGTGCGAAATACCTGAGGGGTCGTCGGCCCGTCTCGGTCGTGTACCGGCAACCGGTCGGCAGCCGCAGCCGCGCGCAGCGACTCGAGTACCGCGTGCGCAACCTGTCCCGTTCGCGCAAGCTCGCCCTCATCGATGGCGCACTCCGGCTGGACGAACTCGCCAACTGATCCGGCGCGCCGGCTGACGCGATCAGGCTTCGGTGGATGCCGGCATTACGAGCGGCATCGACACGCCGAACGCCGGCAGACAGATCCGCGTGTCGCCGTCCCAGCGTTGCCGGATTTGCTTCAGGAGGCGGGTCGTCACGGCGAAGTCGTCGAGGACCTTGGGTGCGAGCCGGGTCGTGCCGAACGGTTGCGTGTAATCGTCGAAATGTACCGGGATGACCGTGTCGGCGCCGGTCGCGGTCACCGTCGCCTGCCAGTACCTTTCCATGTAGTCGCGACCGAGGCTCTCGAGCATCCCCACGCCGAGAAAAACGGTGTCCACCGCGAACTCGTCCAGCGCACCCGCAACGATGCCGGCACTCGCCTGGACGAGCGCCGATCCGGCCGGATGTGACACGTACACGCTGTAGCTCCCGCCTTCACGGAAGGCCGTGACCGGCGCGGGAGGGGCCAGGGGTTCGTCGACCGTGCCGGCCAGCGGCACGCTGCCGCGCCAGCCGATCGGCGCGTGCACGCCGGGTACGAGCCGTACCGTGAACCGGCCGAACTGGTATTCCCGGCCGGCTTCGGCGACGACGACCTGGTCATCGGGCACGCCGGCGCCGAGTGCTATGGCCGCCGTCGATGCGGATCCGAGGACCGCCGCGCTCGTCCGCCGGGCCAGCGCGCCGACGTCCATGGCGTGGTCGAAGTGCGAGTGGGTCGACACGATGGCCGCTACGCGGCGCACGTCGTATTCGTTCAGAAACCAGTTGATGCGGGCGATGTCGCTCGTAACCGGGCGCCGTGTGACGATGCGCGCGAGGGACGGCCGGGAAATGAAGCCGTCGATCAGTATCTGGGTCTCGCCGTCGTCGAACAGGAGCGTCGTCACGCCGAACCAGGTCACGGTCACGCCGTCGTGCATCGCCGCCGCCACGGGCGCCGGCGACAATGCAATGTCGGTGAGCGGAACCCGGTCGCGCCACAGCAGCGTGATGACGAGCGCGGCAATCGCGAGGACGGCCAGGAGCCCGGTCAGGACTCTCTCGACCCCTACGTGCAGCGTACCCAGCGACCGCTTCACGGCGACCGCTTCACGGCGACCGCTTCACGGTGACCGCCCTTCGCGCGCCGGCACCCGGCGATCCGCTGGCGGAGCTCGCATCGGCAAAGGCGCTACTGCCCGGCGGCGATGCGCGCGAGATGCCCCGCGACCGGCGCGAGATAATTGCCCATCGCGTAGCCGAGCAGGGCCATCAGGATGGACACCGGGACGAGGCTCGGCCTGTGATGTGCGGCCACGATGGGCGCTGACGCAGCGGCGCCGATGTTCGCCGCCGATGCGATGGCGACCGTGTGCACGTCGACGCGCAGCAGCCAGGCACCGGCAACGCAGAACGCGCCGTGGATCGCGATCCAGATGAACGCGCCCAGCACGAACATGGGCGCCTGCGCAAGGCCCGAGATGGAGGCGCGAGCGCCCATGCCGGCTACGAATACGTAGACGAGCGCCGTGCCGATCGCGGTGGCGTTCGGCAACCGCGCAACCGGCGTGACGGACAGTGCCAGCGCCATCGTCGTGACCAGCAGGATCCGGACGGTGGATTCGGAAAACATCGCCTCGAGGGTAGGCGAGACGCTCGCGAACCAGCCCGCGAGGCCAGGCGCGAGTGCGGCACCGGTCCAGGTGATGGCCATGACGACCGCGAGCAGGTACAGGTACTGCGGCATCTGCGGCGCCTGGTCCTGCTCCGCGTACAGTTCGGCGGCGGCTTCCATGGACTCGACGCGGTCAGCCGGTACGCGCGCCCAGCGGTTGAAGCGGTCGGCGAAGTCGCGCGACAGGAGCAGGAGCGGCAGCCACACGACATACACGACGTTGTCCGCCAGGATCGCGAGACCGAACTGTTCCTCGGACGTGCCCAGCATCTCGGCGGCTGCCGCCATGTTCGCCGTGCCGCCGATCCAGCTGCCGGCGAGGGCGCCATAGCCCTTCCACGCATCCGGCGCCAGCCATGGGTGGACGATAGCGTAGGCGACGGCGGCGCCGACGATCACCCCGGCCGTGCCCATCAGCATCACTAGCACGCCCCTTCCCATGACCTTGACGACGGCCGGCACGTTGACCTTGATGAGCATCAGTACGATGAATGCCGGAAGTACGTAGGTGCCGAGCCCCGCGTACACCGGCGAATCGGCCGGGATGACACCGGCATTGTTCAGGACGACCGGCGTCGCGTAGATGAAGAGCAGCGGCGGCAGGTAATTGAAAAGGCGCGATGCCGTGACCTCCGCGAGCAGGAAAAACAACGCGGCGACGGCGCAAAGGACGGCGAGCACGCCGGCAGGCGAAGAAATCCAGGGCGTGGGGTCGGCGGTCATCTCGTCTCCGGCAGGTCGCGACTTTGCCAGCAAGAGCGCCAGTATAGAGCAGTTCGCCGCGCCGCCGGCGCACGGGCTCAGCCGAAGCTGATCTGCGCTGCGAAGTCCTTCTGCGATGCCGCGTCGTCGAGCAGGGCGGCGTTCAGGCAGCGCCATACCGCATCCCGGTCGCTGATGTGGCCGGGACCGGAGCCGTGCTTCGTCGCGAAGCTTTCCAGCGCGTCGCCCCGGACCACGTTTGCCGGCGGCTGTGCGGCGAAGGTGACGTTGCCAGTGAAGACGACGAGGTTCGTGACCGGGACCTCGGGCAGCGCCTTCCTGAGCGCGCGGCTGCGACCCTCGTTCTGGATGATCGGATTCAGGAAGCGGCGTCGGCGGCTGCCCTCGGCAATCACCCACTGAGGTTCGTTTTCGCCGCCGCTGACCGTGCCGCTCGCATGGATTGCGCGGATGCAAACGAGCCCGCCGGCCGTCAGCAATACGTGGTCGATCCTGGCGATGCCGCCGTAGGCGCCCGGCAGCAGGCAGTCGCTCTTCACGTCCCGGCCCAGGGCCTGGAGTTGGCGGCGGAGGCGGCGATTGCCGGCGCGCTCGCCCACCTGGCGCGTCACGCGGTGTGCCGAGGCGCGGATGAGGAGAGTGAGCAGCACCGCGGCGGCGATCGTGAATATGAACACCGATGGGCCGACGGCGGTGATCCCGGTCGGCACCGGGTCCGTTCCTGCCGACGTCGCAAGCGCCGCGACGGCCGGCAGCATGGCCAGGGGCAGGCTCGTCAGCAGCGTGCGGAACATGTTCAGCATGACGGAAAGGATACGGGTCCTGCCGGCCGACTTACAGGTCACGGTTCACGTTTCCGCGGCTCCTGCCTCCGGGTAGGCGAGGAAATAGCCATCGACCTCCGCCACGCGGAGCGGCACCCCGTACACGGGGGCGAGCACTTCCGGCCGCAGCACGCCGGCCTTGGGGCCGTCCGCGACGACCCGGCCCCGGTGCAACACGACGACTCGTTCGATTTCCGGCGGGATTTCATTCAGGTGATGCGTCACGAGTACTATGCTCACGCCGTCACGTGCGAGCGAGCGAATGCGTGCGAGGTAGTCGAAGCTTCCTTCGAGGTCGAGCCCCGCGGTGGGTTCGTCGAGCACCAGCGCCACCGGCTCGTGCACGAGTGCCCTCGCCAGGAGACACCGGCGCTGCTCGCCGGTGGACAGGCGCGCGAGCGGTGTCCCGGCGTGCGCGGCCATGCCGACCCGTTCGAGCGCCGCTGTGGCCCGAGCCCGTTCGAAGGCCCCGATCCGTGTTGCGAGGCTGCCGTGCACGCCGATGCTCGAGCAGAAGCCCGACAGCACGACCTCGCGCGCCGGTGTCCCGGGCAGGTAGCGCTGCTGCAGGTCCTGCGACACGACGCCGAGGCGGCGCCTGAGTTCCCAGACGTTCCAGCGCTCCTGGCCGAGCAACGTGAGCGAACCCTGGTTCGCCACCGGGTAGATCTCGCGGTTGATCGCTTTCAGCAACGTGGTCTTGCCGGCCCCGTTCGGCCCGATGATCGCGACCTGCTCATGACGTTCGATGCGCAGGCTCAGGTGCTCGAAGACGCGCGTGTTCCCGCGCCACAATGTCGCGTCGCGGATCTCGATCAGCGCCGGTATCGAAGTGCGTTCGATGTCGTTCTCGCTGCCGTGTGGCGTTCCGTCGCGCATTGCGCGAACTCGGGAAGTCGATTCATCCGGGTTGTTGCGACGGGCGAACCTGCTCAAACGCGGCGCTCTCGCCAGCGCCCGCGGCGAAAGACGCCGATGGCGAGCAATGATAGTAGGCTTTCCGATACGACGATAGCCGCGAAAACGCCCTCGGGCCCGAAGCCCGCGTGACGCGCGAGCCAGTACGCGAGGGGAATCTGCAACAGCCAGAAGCACGCGAAGTTCAGCACTGACGGCGTCACCGTGTCGCCGGCGCCGTTCAGCGCCTGGATCATGATCATGCCGACCGCGTAGAAGGGGTAGCCGATGCCCAGGATGCGCAGGCAGTTCGTGCCGTGGCGCAGGACCACCGGATCGTCGGTGAACCAGCCGGCGATCTGTGGCGCAAACACGAGCATCAGCGCGCCGATGCAGCACATGAAAAGTGCGTTGTAACGCGCGGCGCGCCACGTCGATGCCGCGGCTCGCTCGGGCAGTCCCGCACCCAGGTTCTGGCCGACCATCGTCGCAGCCGCGTTGCCGAGCCCCCAGGCGGGCAACAGGGCGAACTCGATCATCCGCAATGAGATCGTGTACGCGGCCACTGCACCGCTGCCGTAGAGGGCTACGATGCGCATGAGCCCGATCCAGCTCGACGTTGCGATGAGGAACTGGCCCACGCCCCCCGCCGAGATGAGCAGCATGCGCCGCATGAGCGCCGGGTCCGGCCGGAGATGGGACAGGCGGAAGCCGAGCCTGCCGCGGCTGCCGGTCAGGTAGTACAGCTGGTAGAGAACGCCCGTGCCGCGTCCGATCGTGGTCGCGACTGCCGCGCCGGTGACGCCGAGTTCCGGGAACGGCCCGAGGCCGAAGATCAGGCACGGGTCCAGCACGATGTTGATCCCGTTCGCGAGCCACAGCGAGCGCAGCGCGACTGCCGCGTCGCCGGCGCCGCGGTACGCCGCGTTCAGCAGGAAAAGGTAGAGTATCGTCACGGACCCGCCGAGGATTACCGCCGTGTAGCCGTGCCCCGTGGCGATGACCGCGGGAGACGCGCCCATCAGGGCCAGCATCTCGTCGGCGTAGCTCACGCCGAGGACCCCGATGACGAGCGAGATCGCCGCGCCGAGCCAGATGGCCTGGCCCGTGGTGCGCGCCGCGCCATCGGCGTCCCGGGCACCGATGCGGCGGGACACCATCGCGGTAACGCCCATTCCGAGGCCGATCGACACTGCGTACAGAATCGTGACGAGCGCCTCGGTAATGCCGACGGCGGCTACGGCGTCGGTACCCAGGAAGGACACGAACGCGATGTCGACAACCGCGAAGACGGACTCCATCGCCATCTCGAGCATCATGGGGATGGCGAGCAGGCCGAGGGCACGGCTCACGGGCTCGCGCGTATAGTCGACGTCGTTGTCGGCGAGTGCCTCGCGAAAAAATCGCGCGCCCGCGCGCAATGACGCCCGCCAGCGTTTCGTCATACCGCCTGCCGTTGCGTAAACTCTCGGACCGCCCGCCGGATGTTATGCTCTGGCCATGCACCGGAGGTACATGCGATGCCTGACGGACTCTGGCCCGTACTGATACTGATCGCGTTTGTTCTTATCTACGTCGTCGTAAAGATCCGCGAGTATATGCGCGTCAGCGATGAACAATGGAAAAATGTCGACAAGAGCAAGCTGCGCGAGTGGGACGACGAGGACGACTGACGCGCGGCGTGGACCGGGGCGTGAGGGAACTCAGCGCGGCGCCCGCTCGCGAACGTCCTCGCGCAGGAGGCTCGACAGCTCACGTTCGGTGTCCTTCGCGGTCTGGATGAGCTTTTCCTCCGAGTCGCGCACTGCATATTGCTCGGCGAGCAGCCTCTCGTCCCGTTCCAGGAACAGGCGGCCGAGCTGTGACGATTCCGCCGCGGCGACGCCGAGCTGTTCGAACACGCGTTCGCCCATCGCGATGCTCGACAGCAGCGTGTCGCGAAATATGTGCGTGATGCCGAGATCCATGAGCTTGTGGACATGCCTGCGATTTCGGGCGCGCGCGACGATGGTCAGGTGCGGGAAGTGACGCTTGAGGGTTGCGGCGATCGCGAGAGACGTCTCCATGTCCGCGGTCGCGATCACGAATAGCCGGGCGCGGGCGGCGCCGGCGGCACGCAGGACTTCGACCCGGCGCGCGTCGCCGAAGTGCACCTTGTTGCCGTAGCTCCGGACGATGCTCACCTGTTCCGGATCGAACTCGAGCGCCGTGAACGGCCGGCCGCTCATGCGCAGCATGCGGCCCACGATCTGTCCCACGCGCCCGAAGCCCGCGATCATGACCTCGTTTTCCTCGGCCTCCAGCGGCTCGATGTCCGGGGCAGGCGTCGCGTCCAGTGCGCGCGTAAGGCGCTCCGCGGCGAGATACAGCAGGGGGGTGAGCAGCATGGACAGCGTCACGGCGAGCGTCAGCTCGGTCGCGAATGTTCCCGCGAGCGCCCCGTTCCGGGTCGCGAGCGAGAAAATGACGAAGGCGAACTCGCCGCCCTGTGACATAGCGGCCGCCAGCCGCAGCGACGCCTTCCGGTTGCACATGCCGAACTGGCGCGCAAGCGGCACGAGTATCAGCCCCTTCAGCGCCATGAAGCCGAGCACCATCACCAGGATCCGGAGCGGCTCGCGCAGGAAGTGCGCGAGGTCGACGGACATGCCGACCGTAATGAAGAACAATCCGAGCAGGAGACCCTTGAACGGCGCGATGTCGGCTTCGAGCTGGTGGCGGTATTCGGAGTCGGCAAGCAGCATGCCGGCGACGAAGGCGCCGAGAACCATGGACATGCCCGCGAGCTGCATAAGCAGTGCCGCGCCGATGACTACGAGCAACGCCGACGCGGTGAACAACTCCGGTATGTCGGTCCGGGCGACGAGGCCGAGCACCGGCCGGAGCAGGTAACGTCCGCCGACGATCAGGAGCAGCAGCAGGCCCACGCTGCGCGCGAGCGCCACCAGGTCGAATCCCGCGGTTCCCGATTCGCCGAGCAGCGGCAGCAGGGCAATGATGGGTATGACGGCGAGGTCCTGGAACAGCAGGATGGAAAACGCGGCCCGGCCGTAGGTCGTGGTGAGTTCTTTCTTCTCGGCGAGCATCTGCAGCACGAACGCGGTCGACGACAGGGCGAGCGCGGCGCCGACGACCGCCGCCGATGGGGCGGGCACGCCGAGCAGCCAGGCGGCGATGCCGATGGCGAGGCCGGTGCACAGGACCTGCAGCGTGCCGAGACCGAAAACCAGGCGGCGCATCACCCACAACCGGGACGGTTGCAGCTCGAGTCCGATGATGAACAACAGCAGCACCACGCCCATTTCGGCGATGTGCATCGTCTCCTTGACGTCGGACACGAGTGCGATTCCGAACGGGCCGATGAGCATGCCGGCGGCGAGGTAGCCGAGAACGGAACCGAAGCCGAGCGCCCGGCTGATCGGTACGGCGATCACGGCGGCGACGAGGTATATGACGAACTCGACCAGCATGTGCTATGCCCGTGTGCGACGACGCACGCAGTGTACTGACCGGCTGCATGGACCGCGAGCGCTCTGGTGTACGGCCTGTGGTCCTTCGATTACACTGCCCGACTCCGGTAAAGGACCGCGACGTTGCCAGGCTTCAGATCTCGACTCGGAAACGGCAGGTGGCCGCTCAGCCCTGTGACGCTCGTTGCTTCCGCCTTGCTGCTGTCAGCATGCGAACCGCAGAGCGGGGAGCGTGAACCGGTGGCACCCGCCGGCGCCGCCGCCGCGGGACGGGCGCCGCCGGCGGCGAGCGAGAGCGGATCGGCCGCGCCGCCGGCCGAAGACAGGCCGGTGGATGCCGAAACCCTGCCGTACGCCGACGTCGAGGAACAACTCGCTTACGGCTATTTCGCATTCCCCTCCGACATGGTCGAGCCGCTGCCGGCCATCCTGCTCGTGCACGACTGGTGGGGGCTGGACGACGACATGCGCGCCGCGGCCAACCGTCTCGCGGCGTCAGGCTATATCGTGCTCGCGGTCGACCTCTACGGCGGGGAAACGGCGGCCGACGCCGGCGCGGCCCGCGAGAAAACGATCGCGGTCTTCGAGAACACGGATGCCGTTGCGGAGAACATCCGCCAGGCGATCGATTTCGTCGAGGTGGCCGGCGCACCTGCCGTCGCGATCATCGGCTGGGGCTTCGGGGGCGGCTTCGCCCTGGATACGGCACTCGAGCACCCGGACCGCATCGATGCCGTCGTCGTGTTCTACGGGCAGGTTCCGGGCAGCGCGGATCGTCTCGCGACGCTCGACGCGCCGGTGCTCGGGCTTTTCGGCGGCGCGGACAGCAGCATAACGCGGGAGTCCGTCGAGGCCTTCGGCGCGGCGACGCACCGGCTCGGCAAGCCCGCCGACATCGAGATCTATGCCGACGCAGGCCAGGGCTTCGCCGACGTACGGCGGCGCGCGTATGACGCGGCGCTTGCGGCGCGGGCCTGGCAGCGCATGCTGGAGTTCCTCGCCACCCACCTCGTCGCCGGCGTCCATACGGACGAGGCGCCTTAAGCGCTGCCGGGACATGTTCAACCGTATCGCGAGAATCACCTACAAGGCGGCGCGCCGGATAGTGGTCGCCGTGGTCGGCACGACGGTGCTGCTGCTCGGGGTCGTGATGATCGTGATGCCGGGGCCGGCGTTCGTCGTGATCCCGCTCGGGCTCGCGATCCTGTCGATCGAGTTCGCCTGGGCCAGGAATTGGCTGCGCAAGGTGCGCACAACCATCAGTGAGCAGACGGCGAAGGTGCAGAGCGCACGGGCGGAGAATCACCGGAGCAGGAACGAGCGCTGAACCGCGCCCGGGCTCGACCAATCACACCCGCGGGGCGGGCAAAAAAATGGGCGCCGGAAGGGGATTCCGACGCCCAGGCTACGGCAGGGGGGGTGCCGCCGGGCCTTCCAGGCCCGTTTTACGCCGGCGTCCTTCGCCGGCCGCGATGCGTGGTCCCGCGGGAGGATCGGGGGGGAGAGTCTCCCGCGTCTCGCGCATCGCCGGGGGGTTCGTTCGAGCCCCGGGTCGTGACTCCTGGTGGCTCCTCGCGGCCTTATCTGCGGGCGGATTGCGTCAAATCAAGTGGCGGCATCCGCGGCCGCGCCGCGCTCGTTTCGCCTGTCGAACTCCGTTACCGGTTGTTCGTCAGGCTGCGGTTCACAGCCCGAGCGGCGCCTGGTTGACGGCGATCGAGGTGGCGAACATGAGGCTGAACAGGACGACCAGCGCCCCGGCCAGTACGAGTCCGTTCTGTACGTTTCGGTTGTTCATGGCTGCATTTCCTTGCAAGTCTTTCGGTTCCCGACCGCCCGGTGCGTTACTTTGCCGGGCGTGTCGCTACGCGAGTCCTGTTGCAGGAGCCGTGCCAAGTCAGGAAGTCTTGAAAAACAATAGCTTGCAGGAATGCGGAGGTCACGGAAAATCGTAATTTCCGAAATCCCGTGACAGAATTCACGGAATCCCGTATAACCCGGGCATGCTGACGCTCGAAGACTACCAGTGGCTGTTCCGGAAGTCCCCGACCATGGCGACGTCCATCGCGGAGGACGGCACCTATCTCGACGTGACCGACGCGTTCCTCGAACGCCTCGGGTTCGACCGGGACGAAATGGTCGGGCGGCGTACCGAGGATTTCGTGACGCCTGAAAGCGCCGTGCGCATCGCGGAGGAGTTCCGCCCGGCGCTACGCCGCACGCGCCGGTTGCGCCAGAAACCGGTGAGCTTCATCGCAAAGAGCGGAGACATCGTCGACTGCCTGACGGACGCGATCCTCGAGTACCGGCCGGATGGCGGATTCCTGCGCACGATCGCCGTGTATGTCGAGGCTACGGACCAGGCGCGTGCCAACTTCAAGTACCGGACGCTGTACCGATCCATGCCGGCAATGCTGCACACCGTCGACGGCCACGGGCTGATCAGTACTGTCACCGATCACTGGCTGCAAAAGCTCGGCTATACGCGCCGCGAAGTCATCGGCCGGCCGATCACCGATTTCTTCAGCCGCGCCGACCGGCGGCTGTACGCGGGGGACCGCCTGCGAAAGCTCATTGCCGACGGCGACTTCAACAACCTCGAGCGGCAGATGGTGACGAAGGCGGGCGACAAGCTCGATGTCATCAGTTCCGCGATTGCGCACCGGGACGCCAGCGGCAGGGTCGACCGCATGCTCGTCGCTTCGAAGGACGTGACTGAGCGCAAGAGGACGGAGCGGCGCCTGAAACAGGCGCTTGCAGAGAACGCCAGGCTCAGGGAGGAACTGGAGCACGAGCGCGATTATCTGAGGGAGGAGGTCAACGTCGCGATGAACTTCGGCAAGCTGGTCGGCACGAGCCCGGCGCTCAAGCGCATGCTGCAGCAGGTCGGTGCCGTCGCGAACACACCCGCGAGTGTGCTGATCCTCGGCGAATCCGGTACCGGTAAGGAACTCGTCGCGCGTGCCATTCATATGCAAAGTCCGCGCGCGGACCGCCCGCTGGTCAAGGTCAATTGCGCATCCATCCCGAAGGAGCTGTTCGAAAGCGAGTTCTTCGGCCACGTCAAAGGCGCGTTCACCGGCGCACACCGCGATCGGGTCGGCCGATTCCAGCTGGCGGACGGCGGCTCGATATTCTTAGACGAGGTGGGTGAGATTCCGCTCGAGCTCCAGGGCAAGCTCCTGCGCGTACTGCAGGAGAGCGAATTCGAGCGCGTGGGCGACGATGTCACGCGCTCGGTCGACGTGCGGGTCATTGCGGCCACCAACCGGGATCTCGAACAGCTCATCGTGGAGGGCCGGTTCCGCGAGGACCTGTTCTACCGCCTGAGCGTGTTCCCGGTGGAGGTGCCGCCCCTCAGGGAGCGCGGCGACGACGTCGTGCAGCTCGCCCAGCATTTCCTCGAGCAGGCCTGCCGCGACTTCGGCCGCGAACCCATGACGCTGACGCAGGCGCAGGCGCGCAACCTCAGGCGCTACGACTGGCCCGGGAACGTGCGCGAGCTGAAGAACGTCATCGAGCGGGCCGTGATCCTGTCCGAGGGGAACGTGCTCAGACTCGACCGCTCGATGCCCGACGTGCGGACCGGCGCCGCGGTACAGGACGCCGGGCAGGCCGGCAGCGTCCCGGAGCGGCCGGGCATCCTGACGGAAGCGGAAATGCGCGACTTCCAGAAGACCAACATCGCCGCCGCGCTGGCCCAGACCGGCTGGCGGGTCTCCGGGCCGGGCGGTGCCGCGGAGCTGCTCGAACTGAAACCCACGACACTTGCCGACCGCATCCGGGCGTACGGAATTCACAAACCGGAACGTACTTGATTGACGGGCGCGTTTTTGCGCCCTTATTCTCGGGCCACACCGCGCCAGGCATACGTCCGGGCGTCTTGACGGGGCTGATGGCGCGGTACTCTGGCAAGGCTTGCGTGCAAACACGATTCCGGACATTGCTCGGCCTGGGGCTGCTCATCATGCTGCAGGCAACGGCTTTCGCCGACACCCGGCTGCCGCCCGGCGTAGAGGCCGTGCTCGAGCGCCGGGGCATCCCGACCGATTCGGTCAGCATCCTCGTCACCGAGATGGATTCCGGCAAGCCGGTCGTGCGTTGGCACGACGAGATTTCGCGCAACCCCGCGTCCACGATGAAACTGGTTACGACGCTGGCCGCGCTCGACATCCTGGGGCCGAGCTACCAGTGGAAGACAGAGCTCTACGCGCTCGGCACTGTCGACGCCGGCCGCCTCGAGGGGGACCTGCTGATCAAGGGCTACGGCGATCCCTTCCTCGTCACGGAGCGCGTCTGGCGCATGCTGAGGGAACTGTCGCAGTCGGGGCTCAGGGAAATCTCCGGCGACGTGGTGATCGACGACAGCTTTTTCGACGTGACCCCGGTCGATCCAGGCGAATTCGACCAGCAGCCGCTCCGCGCGTACAACGTCGCGCCGAACGCCCTGCTCATGAATCTCAAGGTCGTGCGCTTCTGGTTCGCGCCGGACACCGCCACGAACGCCGTCAAGGTCGTGCTCGAGCCGCCGCTCGAAAACCTGCGCGTCGAGAACCGGCTCGCGCTCGCGGACGGGAGCTGCCGCGGCTACCAGCGGGGGATCTCGATCGTGCCTCGCGACGAATACGCCACGATGGTGCTCGACGGGAGTTTCCCCAGCCGGTGCAAGAACTATGCGCTGTCACGGACCGCGCTCGACCACAACGCCTACGCGTACGGCCTGTTCGCGGCATTGTGGAAGGAAGGCGGCAATACGCTCGGCGGCACCTGGCGCAAGGGCACCGCGCCCGCCGGGGACAAGCCGTACATGACGTTTCCTTCCGAACCCTTGGGCGACATCGTCAGGCACATCAACAAGCACAGCAACAACGTGATGGCGCGCCAGCTCCTGTATACCCTGGCTGCCGAGACTTTCGGCGCGCCGGGCACGGAGCAGGGCGGCCGTGCGGTGATCGACGACTGGCTCGCGAAGAAGATGCCGGGGGCGGACAGCGTGCGCGTCGACAACGGCGCCGGTCTCTCCCGCACGGCTCGTATCAACGCGCGGGACTTCGACAGGCTCCTGCACTTCGCATGGCAGCAGCCGTACATGCCGGAGTTCGCTGCCTCGCTTGCGCTCTCGGGCCACGACGGTACGCTCAGGGCCAAGTTCAATGACCGCAAGCTGACGGGCCAGGCGCACCTCAAGACCGGTTCACTCGACCACGTTTCCGCTATTGCCGGCTACATGCAATCGGCGTCAGGCCGCCGTTTCGCAGTCGTCGCACTCGTGAACTACGAAGGCGTGCACCGCGGCCCCGGCGAGGAAATGCAGACCGCTCTCCTGCGTTACCTGCACGATCTCTAGAGGATTCCGTGCAGGCTCACTGAGCGGAACCACGTCGCAATTCGCCGGGAAAGCATGTAGTACACTCGGGCAATGCCTCAGAAACTGAGCATTGTCCGGGGCGTGTTGCTGCTCGCTCTGTGCGTTGCCGCGTCGGCTCGCGCGGAGACGGGGTATGTGACCGATATCCTGTCGCTCGGCCTGCATCGTGCTGCGGACACCAGCGATGCGCCATTCCGTACACTGCGCAGCGGCGACGAATTCGAGATTCTCTCCCGCGACGGTTACTACGCCCGCGTGCGCCTGCCGGACGGCACCACCGGTTACGTCAAGGCCGCCTTCATCGTCACCGACGAACCCGCGCGTCGCATCGTCGACGCGACGGCTGCGGAACGGGACCGGCTCGCCGCGGAGCTCGCCGACCTGCGCGCGGCGTTTGCCGAGCCGGCGGCCCGCCTGGAGGCGCTCGAGCAGACGGCGGCGCGCCTCACCGGGGAGCGGGAC
>DASUOE010000033.1:0-7827 GCA_036276805.1 Woeseiaceae bacterium
TGATGACGCTCGGCATCTCGCCGGACCTCACGCAGGCGGCCTACCGTGTCGGCGACTCGAGCACGAACATCATTACTCCGCTGATGCCGTACTTCCCGCTGGTCGTCGTGTACTGCCAGCGCTACGTGAAGACCACGGGTATCGGCACGCTGGCGGCGATGATGCTGCCGTACTCGATGAGCTTTCTCGCTGCCTGGACGGTCTTCCTGCTGATCTACTACGCGCTCGGCCTGCCGCTCGGCCTGCAGTCGAGCTACACGTATCCTTGAGAGCAGGCCGGTGCTCGACTTCGAAAAGCTCGGCGTCTTTTACCTCGGCAAGCGTTACGATCCCGGCGCCGATGCGCTCACCGACGAGCTCGTCCTCTACGATTCGAAGGACCTGACGACGCATGCCGTGATCATCGGCATGACGGGTTCCGGCAAGACCGGGCTCGGCATCGGCCTCATCGAGGAGGCCGCTCTCGATCACGTCCCGGTCATCGCCATAGATCCCAAGGGCGACCTCGGCAACCTGCTGCTCACGTTCCCGGACCTGCGCGCCGGGGACTTCGAGCCCTGGGTGAGCGCGAGCGCGGCGGGCGAACAGGGCAGATCGCCGGGCGAGTTCGCGGCGGAACAGGCGGCACTGTGGAAAAAGGGCCTTGGCGACTGGGGACAGGACGGTGCCCGGATCGCGGCGCTCAGGGCAGCAGCCGAGTTTTGCGTCTACACGCCCGGCAGCACCGCCGGGCAGCCCATCTCGGTGCTGAAGACCTTCGCGGCTCCGGACCCGGCGCTCTCCGCCGACGCGGATCTGTACCGGGAGCGCGTCCAGGCCACGGCCACCAGCGTGCTCGCGCTGCTCGGGATCGACGCCGACCCGGTGACGAGCCGGGAGCACATCCTGGTATCGCAGTTGCTCGACCACGCGTGGCGGGCGGGCCGCGACCTCGATATTGCCGGGCTGATCGGCCAGATCCAGTCGCCGCCCATGGAGACGGTGGGCGTCATGGCCGTCGACCGGTTCTTCCCGCCGAAGGAGCGCTTTGCGCTCGCGATGCAGCTCAACAGCCTGCTGGCCGCGCCGGGCTTCGAAGCATGGATGGAAGGTACGCCGCTCAGCGCAAGGAGCCTCCTGTACACCGACGCGGGCAAGCCGCGCGTTTCTGTCGTGTCGATCGCGCATCTCGACGACAGGCTGCGCATGTTCTTCGTAACCATGCTCCTGACCGAGCTCGTCGCCTGGATGCGCGCGCAGCCCGGGACCACGAGCCTGCGCGCCATCCTGTACATGGACGAGATCTTCGGCTACATGCCGCCGGTCGCGAACCCGCCGTCGAAGCAACTCCTGCTGACGCTATTGAAGCAGGCGCGCGCCTACGGCCTCGGCCTCGTACTCGCAACGCAGAACCCCGTCGACCTCGACTACAAGGGTTTGTCGAACACCGGCACGTGGTTCATCGGCCGCCTGCAGACCGAGCGCGACCAGGCGCGCGTCATGGAGGGACTCGAGGGCGCGGCCGATGCCAACTTCGACCGGCAGGCCATGGAGCGGCAACTCGCGGGCCTCGGCAAACGGCGCTTCCTGCTGCACAACGTGCACGAGGATGCCCCGGTGCTCTTCGGCACGCGTTGGGTGATGTCCTACCTCGCGGGCCCGCTGACGCGCGACCAGATCCGCAGCCTGGCCCCGTCGCCGGGAGCAGCCCCGGCGCTCTCCACGGGCCCCGCGGCCGTGCCGGCCGCCGGCGCCGCCACCCCGCCCGCGAGCGAATCGGTCGCAGGGCCCGGAAAGCCCGCTTTGCCGCCCGATGTCCCGCAGTGCTACGTGCCAGCAGCCCCGCACGCGGGCGAGCTCGTGTATCACCCCGTGCTGCTCGGCGCCGCCGAGATCGTCTACGACAGCGCACGCCAGGCCGTGCACGAGACGCGCTCGGGAACCTATGTCACCGCGTTTGCCGACGGGCCGCTCGATGCCGACTGGGACGCGTGCGAGCGCTTGTCGCTAGATGCGGCTACGCTCGCAGGCGCCGGAACCGACGGCGCTCGCTACGCCGAATGTCCCGCGGCCGCCGGCGATGCGAAGGCGTACGCGGCGCGCGAGAAGGCATTCCGGCGCTGGCTGCGGCAGAACGAAACGCTGACGCTGTACAAGAGCAAGACCCTCAAGCTCACGTCTGCCGCGGGTGAAACGGAAGCCGATTTCCGGATCCGTCTGCAGGACGCCGCAAGCGTACGCCGCGACGACGAAGTGGCCAGGCTCCGCGAACGCTACGGTTCCAGGGCGAAGGCCCTGGAAGACCGCCTGCTGCGGGCGCGCCAGGCGCTCGAGCGCGAAGAGGAGCAGGTGTCCAGAAAGCG
The DNA here is from genome assembly GCA_036276805.1 of Woeseiaceae bacterium. Classification (GTDB taxonomy): domain Bacteria; phylum Pseudomonadota; class Gammaproteobacteria; order Steroidobacterales; family Woeseiaceae; genus UBA1847. The sequence goes on from DASUOE010000033.1 coordinate 2,343, forward strand.
CCTCGACGCCGTCGTGTCGGCCGGCAATGCCATCCTGGGCGCGCTGCTCGGCCGCAAGAAGCTCTCCAGCACGACCGCCGGCCGGATCGGCACGGCCATCAGGACCGCGGGCAGCGCCAGCAAGGAATCGGCAGACGTCGGCCGCGCCGGGGAAACCGTGGCCCGCATCGAAGCGGACCTGGCCGAACTGAACGCGGGCCTGGAAAAGGATATTGCGGCACTGGACACGGCCTATGACGCTCAGTCCGAGAAACTGGAAGAGGTCGTCGTCCGCGCGAAGGCCACGGACATCGCGGTCCCGGTGTTCGGCCTCGGCTGGCTGCCGTATACACCCGACGGCGCCGGCGGCTTCGACGCGGCGTGGTGATGCTTCGCAACGCCGGGGCCGACGACGCCGGGGCGCTGGCCGAGCTCGCGGAGCGGACGTTTCGCGACACCTTCGCGCCGTCGAACAGCGCCGAAGACATGGCCGGCTATTGCAGGGCGCACTTCGGCCGCGAACGGCAGCGCGCGGAGATCGCCGATCCCGGCTGGGCGACGGTGGTCGCCGATGAGGACGGCGCGCTCGTGGCGTTCGGCCAGTTGCGTTTCTCCGACGCGCCGGCGTGCATCCCCGGCGGACGCCCGCGGGAAATCCTGAGGTTCTACGTCGACAAATCCAGGCACGGCCAGGGGCTCGCCCCGAAGCTCATGGGCGCGTTACTCGAACGCGCCGCCGATGCGGGCGCCGACGGCGTGTGGCTGGGTGTCTGGGAGCACAATCCGCGCGCCATCGCGTTTTACAAGAAAGCCGGCTTTCGCGAGGTCGGCGAGCACGCGTTCGCGCTCGGCAGCGACCTGCAGCGCGATGTCCTGATGTACCGGGCGCTGCGCTGACTCAAGGCGGCCGCCGGCAGCGTCAGTCGCCGCAGCGCCGGTAATCGAACGGGATGACGAGTTCCGCATCGTTGTCGCCGGGACCCGCGATCTCCGCGTGCAGCCTCTCGCCTTCCAGGCGGTACTCGATGCGCCGCGGGAAATCGTGGCCGGGATTTTCAAAGCGCAGCCAGCCGGTGCCGGACGCGGTAAGCCGGAACGCCGTCGGCGGCCGGCCGCCCGGTTGCGCAACGTATTCGACGACGCTCCCGGTTGCGACGATGCGCAGGTACTCGAAACCTGTGGTCGCGTCGTCCGTGTAGGTGCGGCTGAGCCCGATCAGCACACCGCCGCGTGGCGGCAGCCAGACCTCTTCCACGGTTTCGCCGCCCGACTCCGCGCACCAGCGGCCGCTCAGCCAGCCGAGCTCCGCGGATTCATCCGCAGGGCCGGCCACGGCCGCAAGAGTTACGGTCAGGGCCAGTACCAGTGCCGGCCGTATCGACATTCTCGTCTCCGGAGGATTCGGTGTAATAGTCTGTGCAATATCTGTGCACTAGTCTGGCAGGATCCGTCTCGTCGGCGCTTGAACAAAAGCGCAGAGCGGGCGGGAGGTCCTGCCGGCGGCACCGGACGAGACAAGCGCCGGACGGACACGCAATGTCCCGGGATCCATCATGAACAACCCGGTCCACTATCGCGAGTACGCGCCGCCGGACGCGTTGCGACGCCATCTGCGTTGCGCCTGGCACCTGCGGGTGGACGCGGCGCCGGGGCGCGTCGATACCGTCTACCCGGACGGGTGCTGCGAGATCATCGCGCATCGCGCGGCGCCGCTCAGGGCGTACGACGCCGTGCGAGGCTGGCAGCCGCAGGTGCCGCTCCTGTTCGCGGGACAGCAGCGCACCGCCGTGCGCCTCGCGGCCGACTCGCCCGCCGATTGCCTCGGCGTACGCCTGCAGCCGGCGGCTTCCGCGACGATCGCCGCCGGTGCACTGCCGGTCCTTCGGGACCGGATCGTCGACCTCGCCTCACTCGATCCCGGGTTCGCCCTTGCGTTCGGCAACGCCGCCTTGCGCGCCGATCCGGACGCCGCCGTGGCCGCAGTGTTCGCGGTATTCGGGACGCACGTTGCGCAGATCGACCCCCGCGTGGAGGCCGCGGTCCTTGAGCTGGAGGGATGCGACGGCGACATCCCGATCGCGGACCTGGCGTCGGGGAACGGCATGAGCCGGCGTGCGTTCCAGTCGCTCTTCCGTGAGCGCGTCGGTTTGAGCGCCAAGGAATTTGCGCGTATCCGCCGCCTGCAGGCGACGATCCGTTTGCTGGATGGCGGCGATACGCCCGTTGCGGAGCTCGCCATTGCCGGCGGCTTCGCCGACCAGGCACATGCGACGCGCGAGTTGCGCCGGGTGACGGGCGCGACGCCTGCACGGCTGCGCGAAGCGCTCAGGACGGACCGCGACGGAGAGTCGTCGGTGCGGCTCGCTGCCGCATTCGTACGGGGGCGGCTCGCGACCTGAAACGAGGGTCATCAGTTCCCGGCGCGCGTACGGGATACATCCCGTTACACGCGGAACGTGCACCGCGACCGTTCATTGAGGCACCCTGTACGCGGCAACTTTTTTTCCGGAGATGGCCATGCCCTGGTTCAAGGCGTACGGCGCCGCGCTGGCCGCGTTCCTCGTTCTGGACGCGCTGTGGATCTGGCTGTTCGTGCGCAAATTTTACGATGCCCGCATCGGCGACTGGATGCGCGAGACGCCGAACATGGCCGTGGCCGGAGTCTTCTATCTCACCTACATCGCGGGCGTGGTGTATCTCGCCGTTCGCCCGGGCCTCGCGGCGGGTTCGCTCACGACCACTCTCGCGCACGGTGCCGTTGTCGGCGCACTGGCTTACGGCACCTACACACTCACGAATTACATCATCCTCGAGAACTGGACGCCCGGCCTCGTGGTCACGGACATCGCATGGGGTGCATTCCTCACCGCGTTGGTCGCGGCCGCCGGACACCTCGCGGCACGCGGTTGAAGGAGGGTGGCAGCAAGCCTTTGCACCATCCGCGATGCACCCACGCGCATTGGGTTTTAGGCCGACGTGGGAAGAATCGGCTTCGAGTCCGCAGGCGAGCGAAATCCGGGACGGCTAGGCCGCTCTCCAGCCGTCCCTACGACGCCTTGCAGTAATAATCGATGAACCGCTGGTGCTCGGGGAGCTGGCTCACGAGCTTCTGTGCCGCGCCGTGGATGCCGGTCAGGAAGCGCTCGAGTTCCTCGTCGGTCATCATGTTGACGATCGGGTGATACTGCTCCGGCATCAGGCCCTGGCCGAGCATGACCTGGATCCACGAGTTCTCGCCGAAGAGTTCGCCCGGCACCTTGAACACGCGGCCGGTCTGCTTGAAGAGCTCGATGCGGTGCGTGAGGGAATCCGGGATTTCCATGTTCCGGCAGTGGCGCCAGAACGCCGAGTCGCTGCGCTTCGTCACGTGGTAATGCAGCACGATGAAGTCGCGGATGTGCTCGATTTCGGACTTCATCTGCTCGTTGAACTCGTCGACGTCCGGCTGGCGGATGCCGTCATACGGGAAGAGCTGCATGAGGCGGATCGCACTGCGCTGGATGAGGTGGATGCTCGTCGATTCCAGCGGTTCGATGAAGCCGGAGGCGAGGCCCATGGCGACGCAGTTCTTGTGCCAGTGCTTGCGGCGCTGGCCGGCGCTGAAGCGCAGGATGCGCGGGTCCGTCAGCGGCTTGCCCTCGATGTTCGCGAGCAGCACGGCGATTGCCTCGTCGTCGCTCCAGTGCCGGTTGCTGAATACGAGCCCGTTGCCGACCCGGTGCTGCAGCGGTATGCGCCACTGCCAGCCGGCGGCGCGCGCGATCGAGCGGGTGTAGGGAATCGGTGGTCCCACGGCTTCCGTCTGCACGGCCACGGCGCTGTTGCAGGGCAGCCAGTGCGTCCAGTCCTCGAAGCCCACGTGCAGCGTCTGCTCGATGAGCAGGCCGCGGAATCCCGTGCAGTCGATGAACAGGTCGCCTTCGATGCGTTCGCCTGTGTCCATGACGAGCGCCTCGATGTAGCCGGTCTCGCCGTCCACATCCACGCGGTCGATCCTGCCTTCCTTGCGCGCCGTCCCATGGGCTTCGGCCATCTTGCGCAGGAAGACGGCGTACAGCGAGGCGTCGATGTGGTACGCGTAGTTCAGCTGGTGGTTCGGCAGCACGGCGAAGCGGTTGTGGCGCGCGGCAACCCACTCCTTGCAGTACTCGCCGAACTCGCGGCTGATGCCGAGCTTCCTGCCCTTCAGCCAGAAGTGCTGGAAACCGGCTGCCCAGCAATCCTGGCCGGTCCAGCCGAAGGAATGGATGTAGTCCTCGCCCGTATCGCGCCAGCTTTCGAAGCCGATGCCGAGCTTGAAGGTGCCCTGTACGGCCGCGAGGAACTCTTTCTCGTCGATCTTCAGGAGCTCGTGCAGTGTCAGCAGGGTGGGGATGGTGGCTTCGCCGACGCCGACGGTGCCGATCAGTTCCGACTCGACCAGCGTGATGTCGAGCGTCTTGCCGAGGAGCTTCGACAGCGATGCGGCCACCATCCAGCCGGCGGTGCCGCCGCCGGCGATCACGACCTTGTGGATCTTGCGGCGCTCCATACCCGTCGCCCCGGGCATCACCGGTTCATCCGGTTCAGCAATTCGGCGCGCAGCTTGCGCGCGCCGGCGTCGTCGAGCGGCGCGAGCGGCCCGCGGCCCGGCTCCGGGATGTGCTCGTAGACTGCCGCGTCGGCCTCGAAGACGTAGTGATTGAAAAGCCGCTGCCAGGCCTGGCGCTGCCGGGGCGGCAGGTCGCGGAGTGCCAGCATGCCGTGCATCAGCGCGGTCATCGGGGAGCCCATCGCCGCGGGCGACAGGCACCACCAGTAGTTCACGAGAAGATTGAAGAACGACAGCGATTCCACGTGGTGCCACCACATGCTCGGGATGAACAGCGCGTCGCCGGGTTCCAGTTCGAACACTCGCGCGGCTGCCTGCGCCTCCCTGAACCTGGGAAAGCGCTCGAAATCCGGGTTCGGCACGTCGACGAGGCTGATCGCCTGGCCCGAGGGTGTGCGGTCGACCGGCCCGATATACAGATTGGCCACCTGGTCGGGCGGAAACAACGTGAAACGCCGGCGGCCTGCGACGACGACGGCGAGGTTGTCCGGGAAATCGAAGTGCGCCGAGACGCGCGTGCGGTTGCCGAGCCAGAAACTCGCGAGCGCGTCATCTACCGGCAGGGTGACGTCGTTCTCGGCGCGAAAGCCCGGCAGCCACTGGTCGATGGCGGTGGAGCCGACATAGATTGCCTCCGCGCGAGCACTGTCGGGCGTTTCGGCGAGCTTCTGGAACACCTGGTTGAGCGGCGCGGCGCCGGCGCGGAAGTTGAAACCGGTGAAGTCCTCGTTATAGAAGAAGCGTCCCTCGATCCCGGGTTCGCCGACGTAGACGGTCACCGGCTCCCCGTTCCAGTAGCGCCCGAGATACTGCCATGCCGCCTCGAGGGAGCCGCTGCACGCCGCCACTGCCGGCCAGCCGGAACAGAGCCCTTTGAGGACCAGCGGCTCTTCCGAGGCGAACACTTCCGCGGGA
>DASUOE010000034.1:0-6403 GCA_036276805.1 Woeseiaceae bacterium
GCACCGGTCGTCATCTATTCGATGACCTCATCGAGCCCCGAGGACGCACCGCGCGGAATGGATTTTCTCTACGACCGGCACCGCTTCAACGTGGCGACCTCGCGCGCAAAGGCGCTCTGCATCCTCGTAGGCAGCCCGGCCCTGTTCGCACCGGAGTGCAGGACGCCGCGCCAGATCCGCCGCGCCAACGGCTTCTGCCGCTACCTCGAGATGTGCGACCCGTAGGAGCGGCACTCGCGCCGCAATTACGACGCGCCCGAACGCCGGGATGGAACCATCGCGGCCGAACGGTGCGGTGTTCACCGTCGCGGCCGGATACCCGCGCCATATTCGCGGCGCGAGCGCCGCTCCTACGAGCTCCGCTGATCATTTCAGGCACGACACTTGCAGAGGTCAGCTCGAGACCGAGCCGGCCCCCTTTGCACTCAGGAACACTCCGAGAAAACCTTACGTGCGTATCCAAACTTTACAAGGCCTTTCAATCGGTCTGCTGTCCCGTGTCTTGGTGATGTGCCTCGCTTCGACGCCGACCCATGCCCAGACCCAGTTCGAAGACGTCAGCGCGGAAGCCGGCATCGATTACAGCGGCGAGTCCTGGGGCGCATCCTGGGGCCACCTCGACAGCGACGGCTGGCCGGACCTGTTCGTCAATCATCACCGCGCGCCGCCGACACTGCACCGCAACGCTCGCAACGGCCGGCTGACCGACGTCACCGCGTCCACCTACTGGGCGAACCCCGCCCATCACGGCGACATGCACGGCGCGGCCTGGGGCGATTTCGACAACGACGGTGACCAGGACCTGTACGTGACCCGGGAAAAAGTGAAGAACCAGTTCATGGTCAACCAGGGCGGCACCCTCGGCGACCGCACGTCGCAATACGATCCGGAATACTCGGCCTGGCGAGGCCGGCTGCCGATCTGGTTCGACTTCACTCGCGACGGATTGCTCGACGTCATGATCACCAGCGAAAACCGTGCGCCGATACTCGAGCAGGTCGCCGACACGTTTGCCGACCGGACGAATGCCACGGGCATCCGGTGCGATCGCTTCCAGATGGGGTATCTCGCCGACGTGAACGCCGACGGCGCGCTCGATTTCATCTGCAGCGGCGCGGCTTTCCCCGGCGGCGTCTACGATTTCCGGCTCGGCGCGCCGTTCACCAACATCACCGGCCAGCTGCCGAGGACAGACGCGACCATCGACGTCGCCATTGCCGACTACGACGGCGACTTGCGGTCCGATTTTTTCATGGTGCGCGGCGACAAGCGGCCGTCCGGCGCCGCCAAGGTGGCCAGCAACGCGGTCGAGGCACACCTCATCAGCAGCGGCGGCGCGGAGAAGCGGGCGCACTTCATCACCACCGGCGATGTGACGTTCACTCTGGTCTTCAACCGCGCCATCCGGAACACGGACGTCGCCATCGGTTCCGCTGGCTGGCACCCGAACGCGACGGTCACGACGAAAGGCGGCGAAAGCAGGATCGTGTTCACCTTGTCACCCGCCGCCTCGAACGTGGTCGGGATCGCGCCGCACAACTCAAACACAACGCGCAAGGTCTTCATCGGTTTCGACCGGGCGTCCCAGACCTGGACGGTTTCCAACTCACCCGGCGGAGCCTGGACGTTCCTGTGGGCCGGCATGCGGAGTACGGCGCCGGTCTCCAACGTGACGGCGTCCGGACTGGACGCGCTGGACCGGCCGATTGCGCCAAGGCTCGTCGCGCACAAGAGCGGCGGGTTTCGCGACGTCACTGACGCATCCGGGCTGGCCAAGAAAATCCACTGCGTGAGTGCGGCCGCGGCCGACTTCGATAACGACATGGACGTGGATCTGTACCTCGTGTGCCGCGGCGCCGTCCGGAACATTGCGAACCTGTATCTCGACAATGACGGTAGCGGCAAATTCACGACGGTTGCGCAGGCCGGGGGCGCCAGGGGGCCCATCGGCGCCGGTGTCGGCCAGGGCGAATCCGTGGTCACCGCGGATTACGACGTGGACGGCAACGTCGATCTCTACGTGACCAATGGCCTCGGTCTGCACCCCAAGTTCGTCGGCGGTCCCGACGTGCTGTTGCGAAACGTCGGTCATCCGACGAACCGCTGGATCGAACTGGACCTGGTCGGCAGACAGTCGAACCGGGACGGTATCGGTGCGCGGGTGTTCGTGACAGCGGGCGGCAAGACCCAGGTGCGTGAGCAGAATGGCGGCTACCATCGCTGGTCGCAGAACGAAAAGCGACTGCATTTCGGCCTGGGAAGCCGCGCGTCGGCCAACGTGGTCGTCGAGTGGCCGAGCGGCCGGCGGGATACGTACGACAACGTTGCGGCCGGAGCGGTGTATTCGGTGGTCGAGGCCGGCGCGATTCGCGTACGGATAGCGGGCCAGGACCCGTAATCTAGCCCGAGTGCAGAACGCCGCGGCAGATCCGGCGGGCGAACGGGCTTTGCCGGTACCTGGAGCTTTGCGGGGAGAGTGGATCGGGCTGATCGCCTTAACAACACATCGAGCCATTCGCTTGCTGGTCCGCGGTGCCGTCGAACGTCCAATTCGCGGGCATGTCCCGCAGTCGCTAACTGGTACGGGTCTTGCACTGTACCTGTAGCGTGCCGCATTCAGCGGGCGCCGGCATCAGAGCCTTCGCAGGGGCCTTGCAGTATCGCCGACATCAAGCCGCTTTTTACAATCTGGAGCGAAATCATGAAAACCGAAGACAATCGGAACAAGTCAGCACAGCCGGGTAATCCGGACCAGGACCGTCAACGCGAGCAGGAACGCAAACAGAAGGACCAGGGGTCGAAGCGTCCCGACGGCGATCCGGAACTGGGGAACGAGGGCAACACCGATCGTACCCGTGAAGCCAAGGACACTAGCGATACCGACGGCAATCGGTAGTCGCCTGTTCCAGAAGTAAGTGGATGCCGGGCCTTTTTGCCCGGCATTTTTTTGCGCGCCGCGATCCGCGGCCTTGACCATCACCCGATCGCGGCGCGAGCGCCGCTCCTACAACGTCGCTGGCGCGTCCGCGGGAGTTTCGTCCCGAAACGGCACTCCCAGCACGTCGTGAATGATATAGCGCGCGACGGGCACGCCGAGCAGCATGCCCCACAGGCCAAACGCGTGGTACGCAATGAACAGGATGATCAGCGTGAGCACCGGGTTCAGTTTCAGGTGCCGGCCGTACACCAGCGGATTCAGCCCGTACGCCTCGATGGCATGGATGACGACGATCATGATCAGCGCCGCGAAGGACAGTGCAGGCCCGCCGGCATTCAACGCGACCAGCAGGATCGGCGCGGTCGAGATGAACACACCCAGCACCGGCACGAAGCTGCACACGAACACGATGACCGAGAGCATCGCGACGAGCGGAATGCCGAGCAACAACAGGCCGATGAGGGTCAGCACAGTGTTGATCACCGCAATCGCCGCCTGGGCTTCGATCGCGCGGCCCACCAGTACGCCGAGACGCACGATCGGCTGCGCGGCCTCGTCGTAGAAATCGCCGACCCGCGAATTCCGCAGCCGGCCTATGCCGCCTTTGATGCGCTTCAGGTCGTTCAATATCAGGAAGCTGAACAGCAGCGCGAGAGCCGTCGTTGCCGCGACGCGATACAGCATGTTGACTACCGCCGGTGCGTACTCGCGGATTCGCGCGAATTGCTCGGCTGCAATGGCGTCGAGGTAAAGCTGGTCGCGGCGGCTGAAGTACTCGGCCATAGCGCCTTTCGGCGGCGCGCTCGATTCCATGGCTTCCGCGACCTGCTGCATCGAGAGACCGAGCCGGATGCGTTCGTCGACGAGCCGCCGCTCGACGGTGAATGCGACCTCGTCAGAAACGGCACTGGCGAGAAAACCGCTCAATGACTGCCGCATGGCCGGGTAACGATCGGCGAGACGGTTCTTCGCCTCGATCAGCCGGGATTCCGTGTCCGGCAGGTTGACGATCACGCGCGTCACTTCGGACGCGACGCTCGGCACGATGAAACGAACGAAGGATGCGAGAAGCACGATGAAAAGGAGGTAGACCAGCACCAGCGACAACCAGTGGGGCAGCCGCAGACGGCGCTCGCCGAACTCCGCAAGCGGTGCCGCAATGATCGCGAGCACGAACGTGAGGAAGACCAGGCCGAAGAAATCCCGCAGCATCCACAGCAGGCCGAACAGGATCGCCCAGATAACCAGGCGCCGGTTGCGCTGATAGAATTCGCTTGCGCTGAAGGCAGACATCGGTGGCGGCTAGTATACGGTGAAACCTGACCGTCCGGATGACACCGGAGAAGGCCGCCGGCATACTTGCGGCGCGTTCGCTCGACGCCACGGCGGCGGCCCGGTCATCGCCGCGAAGACGTCGCCGCGGTCACTCGAGTAATACTTGCGGGAAAAACGGAGTCAGGGGCCGGAGCCGTACCACATGATCAACGCCTACCGTGCCGAGCAAGGCCACTTGCGGCTCGTGTCGCCGCTGCCCGAGGACATTTCCGGGCTCGTATGGCTCGACCTGCTGGAGCCGGGCAAAGACGAGGAGCGAGCCATCGAGACGGCGCTCGGCATCGGCGTGCCGACGCGCGAGGAAATGGAAGAAATCGAGTATTCGTCGCGCCTGTACTACGAGGACGGCGCCGCGTACATGACGGCGACGATGCCCTCGCACACCGACACCGATGAGCCGATCCTGGCGCCCGTCACCTTCGTCCTGACCGACCGCCAGCTGCTGACGGTGCGCTACAACGAGCCGCGGGCGTTCGCGACGCTCCCGATGTGGGCGGCTAAGTCGCCCGTCTGCGGCGACGACGGCGCCACGGTGCTGGTCGTGTTGCTGGAGCTGCAGGTCGACCGCCTCGCCGACGTGCTGGAACGGGCCGCCCGCGACATCTACGGGATCTCGCGACACGTCTTCCGGCACAAGAGCGCAAAGCGTGCCCGGCCGCCGGACCATCAGTCCATGCTCGTGACGATCGGTCACAAGGGCGACCTGACGTCGAACCTGCTCGAGTGCCTCGTGTCGCTCGAGCGCATGTTCGGATTCCTGAGCCACGCGCTGCAGCAGCGGCAAGCGAACCGCGACCTTCGCACGCGCGTCAAGACGCTGTCGCGTGACTGTCACTCACTGATCGAATATGCCGGTACGTTGTCGCAAAAGGTGACGTTCCTGCTCGAGGCGACCCTGGGACTCGTCAACATCGAGCAGAACGCGACGATCAAGATATTCTCGGTCGTTGCCGTCGTGTTTCTGCCGCCGACGCTCATTGCCTCGATTTACGGCATGAATTTTCGGGTCATGCCGGAACTCGAATGGCTGCTCGGCTACCCGTTCGCGCTGTTGCTGATGGTGGTCTGCGCGATCGTGCCGTACTGGTACTTCAAGCACCGCCGCTGGCTGTAGGAGCGGCCGTGAGGCCGCGAACGGGTCGCGCTGTCCGGCCGTATTCCATTCGCGGCGTGACCGCCGCTCCTACAGTTGCCGTGCTGTAGGAGCGGCCGTGAGGCCGCGAATGGTTCGCGCTGTCCGGCCGCATTCCATTCGCGGCGTTACCGCCGCTCCTACAGGAGCTCTTCCAGTTCTTTACGCAGCGGGTCCAGGTGGGACGAGTAGTGCCGCCACTGCGCGAGCCCGTCACCATTGATCGGCCGCCGTACCTGCTCCGAGCTCGGCGTACGTATCGCGCGCCGGGTGTTGAAGAACTCGAGACAGGCCGGCTCGAATTCGAGACCGCAGTGTGCGAGCACCCGCCGCACCGCGAACTCCGTATCGCTGACGATCGCCTCGTAGTCCACGCGCAGCACGCGGCCCGGCAGGACCGTGTCCCAGTGCGCCATCAGCGAGACGTAATCGCGGTAATAGCGGCCGATGTCGGCCAGGTCGTAGCTGAAGTGCTGGCCGTTCGCGAACAGTTGCTTGAAATTGCTGAAGCCGCACGCCATCGGGTCGCGCCGGGCGTCGATGATCTTCGCATTGGGCAGCATGAGGTGAATGAGCCCGATATAGCCGTAGTTGTTCGGCATCTTATCGACGAACTGCGGCGCTGCCTGCCGGTGTTCGGCGGTGCGGCGCAGGTACTCGTCGCCGAATGCCGCGAAGTCAGCGTTGTCCAGCGTGCCGAGAACCTCGGGAAAACCGGCCGGCGAACGGTTGAGCTGCTGCACCCGAGTCATGACGTCCGGCAGTTCCAGCGTGCCGTCCACCTGGCTGTGGCTCGCGAGAATCTGCTCGAGCAGCGTGGAGCCTGCCCGCGGCATTCCGACAATGAAGATCGGCGCCGCCGAGGGATTGCCTGCGGACGGGCGTGCCGCGAAGAACTCCGGCTGGAAGAAGGCCTGGATGCGTCGGATGGCAAGGTGGTGAGCATCCGCGTCCCAGCAGAGTGCACGCCGGCGGAACGCGTTGCCCACCGCGTAGTA
>DASUOE010000035.1:0-2026 GCA_036276805.1 Woeseiaceae bacterium
TGGAAGGCGCCGCGGCGCATGCGGCGTTCGAGCGAGCGCGGCACGTGCAGCTCGGCCGGGAACAGCACCATGCGCGGATCCGGGCTCCACCACAGCACTGGCTCCCCATCGCTGAACCAGGGGAAGCAGCCGCGCGAGTACGCGGCCAGGAGCCGTTCGACCGACAGTCCACCGCCGGCCGCGAGCAGCCCATTCGGTTGGCGCAGGGCGCGCTCGACCGGCGGGAGCGGCTCATGCTCTTCGATCCACGGGATTCTCATGGGCAGCGCCCCGCGGAGACAGCCACTAGTGGCGCCGCGCAGCCGCCTACGCCGCCGAGGCGTCGATGGGCTTGAATCCTCCAAGGAACCGATCGACGCGCCGCAGGACGTCGGTGAGATATTGCCGGTCGCCGCCGGAGATCTCGGTGGTGACCCAGGTGACGTTCGGCGCCGCCGACATCGCCTTGCGCACTTCCTGCCAGTCGATATCCCCTTCGCCGAGGTTCGTCCAGTCGAACTTGCCGGCGCGGCGATCGAGCTTGAAGTCCTTCAAGTGCAGGCGCGTGATCCGCAGCCCCAGGGTGCGGATCCAGTCCTGCGGATACCCGTAGAACACGATATTGCCGACGTCGAAGTACGCCTTCACCCATGGCGACTTGAACTGATCGACATACTGATTGAATTCGAGGGGGCTGAGCAGGAACTTGTTCCACACCTCCTCGATGCCCACCTGCACTTTCAGCCCCTCGGCGACGGGGACGATCTGCTCGCGAATCACGCGGTGCGAGCGCTCCCACGCGTCGGCATACGGGGTCTCGGCGTTCACGACCGCGGGCACGAGCAGCACGATGCCGGCCTTCCACAGCGCCGCGTTCATCAGCGACGTCTTCATGCCGGCCACGCTCTTGCGCACGACCTCGGGGTCGGCGCTCGACAGGGGGTACTGCCAGTGCGCGCTGTTCATCACCGAGTGGATGACCAGGCCGGTGTCGGACGAGGCCTTGGCAATCGCCTCGGCGTCGGCCTGTTCCTCGACCGTTTGCATCTCGATGCCGTCGAAGCCGACGCCCTTCGCCAGCGCGAAGCGGTCGTGCCAGCTCAGTTCCTTCGGCAGCATGTTGATCAGAACGGCGCGCTTGACCCCGGCGGCCTGGGCCGGAGGCGTCACCCGGCCGTCGTCCATGGCACGCAGGGTGTTCGTCCAGGTCGCAAGCGGGACGGCGGCGGCGGCGGACTTCAGCAGGGCACGGCGAGTGAAAGAGGACATGTTGCGCATTCTACAACTTGATTCGAGGATTGCCGCCGGCGGGATGGATTGAGCTTCGCCTGCAGGGCGACGACCCCGGGTCCGAGGACGCGCAGGAACAAGAACTCGTGGTCTTCGTTATTTCTACTACACTTGCGAGTTATATAGCGCGACTGACTGTCGGCGACTCTTTTCAGCGGGCACCCTCGCGAGTGACGACGGCCAGCTCGCGGCGCAGATCGGCCAGAGTCCGGCCCGCGAGCGACGGCAGGACGGCGTGCGGCGACGGCATCTCGAGCGTGCGTGTCAGCGGGCCAGGAACGGCGATGGCACACATGCCCGCCAGGTGCGCCGCGGTCAGGCCGTTCGGTGTGTCTTCGAAGACAAGACAGTCCGCAGGCTGGACGCCGAGCCGGCGAGCCGCCAGCAGGAACAGGTCTGGAGCCGGCTTGACGGTGGCCACATCATCACGCGTGCAGACGGCGTCGATTGCTGGCATCAGATCGTGCCGCTCCAGCCAGGGACGGACCCAGGCGGAGCCGCTGCTGGAGGCCACCGCCGTCGACATTCCGAGCGAACGCGCCTCCGCCAGGCGATCGCGCACGCCAGGCAGCAGCGGCAGCAGTTCGCATCGCCGCCAGTGCTCCTCGCGGAGGCGCGGCGCCCATTCCTCGCGCGACAGCCGCACGCCGGTACACGCCGCGAGGTGTTCGTACGGATCGAACCCGTTGTGCGTGCCCAGCGCGCGGCTCCATGACTCGAGCGTCAGCTCCGCGCCGTTCTGCGTGTAGATCTCGCG
>DASUOE010000036.1:0-6864 GCA_036276805.1 Woeseiaceae bacterium
CACCTCCGCGCCCTCGAACCGGGCTGGCTGGTCCGCCCCCGTCGCAAACAATGCCGCCAGTCTCCCCGCCATTCCCTAAATCCCTCGTGAACGTCCCCGTCACCGAATTGAAATTTTCATTCAATTATACTAGAACTTAGAAAAATTGTTCTACCCTGATCGGCGGGCCGTCGCGGCATTGGACGGAGCGACCCGCCGCCGTCGAACCGGTCCCGGAGCGTCCCGTATGCCTAAGATCCTGCAAGCGCTGATTATCACCCTGCCGCTCGCGGCCGCCTTCCAGGGCTGCCACCGCGACACCGGCGACGCGGGACGCGGTGCGCCGACGGATACGGCGCCGGTGGGCGGGGAACCGACGTACCGGGTGCGGAGCGACTTCGAGGCTCCGTTGAATGCCGACGACGCCTGGGCCGGCGCCGCGGGCGCGCCGCAAACGGTCGTCGCCGACCGCCCGTTCCGGCTGCGCATGGAAGCCGAGGCCGGGAACGAAGAAGAGGCACCGCCGAAACCCGGGCACCTGAATCTCGAGTACCGGCACAACGGCGGGGACTGGGCACGCGTCGAAGCGCACGGCTTTCCCTATCCGCTGCGTGAACTGGAGATCGGGTTTGCCGACGCGGCACCGGGCAGGGTACCCGATGGCTGGTACACGGCCGCCGGCGACGGCGCCGGACTCGCGGTCGCTGCGGACGATGACGGTGCGGTTCTCACGGTGCAGGCCGGCGCAGGACCGCTCGTCGTCATGTATCCGCCGCCCTGGGAGTTGCCGGCGTTTTCTTTCGCGGCGGAGTACCGGGTCGGCGAGGAAGGTGAAAGCGGCTTCGGCCTGGTGTTCGGCTACGAGGACGAGGCCAATCACTGGCTGCTGTGGGTCGACGCGGGCAAGCGCCGGCTGCGGCTCGAGCGGGTCGCCGGGGGCGAGGAATCCGTGCTGGCCGAGCGCCCCGCTCCCGTGACGCCGGGCGAGTGGTTCGAGACCGAGGTCAAGCTCGAAGACGGCGAGTTGCTCGTCAATTTCGCGGACGACACGCTCGAATTCTCCCATCCTGCGGGCGCGAGAGTGCCTGTTTCGGACCTCGGCTTCGTCGTGGCCGCCGGGGGACGGGTCGACTTCCGCGGCTTCGTCATCGAAGGCGAACCGAGGTCGCCGCGCGTCAGTATCGTCGAAGCTCCCTATGCCAATGGCGCCGCGACCACGGATGTCCTTGCCGGCAGTACCGCGCCGTTTGCGGCCGGTGCCGGCGTGAGTCTCGCGGAAAAGACGCCGCCGGTGGCGGCGCCCGGCACTCACACGGAAATCGAATGGCCGCTCGTCATTCGCAAGTTCGCCGACGGCGCCGCGATGAACGAATCGGGCGACACGTTCGAGTTCCGGATGACGACGCCCGGCGGCCGCGCGCTGGCCGGCGAACCGGTGCCTGTCCACGACGCCACTGTGCCTGTCCACGACGGAGCTGTGCCTGTCCTGACGCTCGAGGTCCCGGCCGGCCATCTCGGCGGCACGTTCGTCGAGACGCCGGGCCGCATCGGCCCCTGGCAGGCCGGCAATGGCGACCTCTACTTCATCATGGAACCCGCCGAAAGCGACAACCTGTTCATGATGGTCAAGTCGGAGGACGGCGGCCGAAGCTGGCGCGAGGCGGGCGCGGCCGGCCGGCCGGCGACGGGCGATCTCGAGTCCGTGGACGCGCGGCAGGTCGGCGATACCATCCACATCCTGCACCAGGTTTCCGAGGCGACGCGCTATCACGCGTTCCGGACGAGTGACCACGCGGGCGAGCCCGATACCTGGGCGGTGACGGACGAACTCGCCACCGAGGTCGAAGCCCTGTCGCAGATGGCGTCGCTCGTGGTACGGCCGGACGGGAGCCTCGTGACGTTTTTTCTCGGCGACACCGTCGCGTATGCCGTCCGCTCGCCCGCGGGTGACTGGAGCGAGCCGGTTGAACTCGACAACCCCGCCGCCGACAGCGTGCTGGTCGGGCCGCAGGCCGTGCTGGGCAAGGACGGTGCCGTACATGTCGCCTACGCCCGCACCGACGGTACGACCTGGTTCCAGACGCTGGGGGCCGACGGCGCGCTCTCGGGTCCCGTGCAAATTGGCGCCGGCGCCGGCACGAGCGAGGGCGACTGGGGCGCCGTCCTGCCGCTCGTCTACCTGCCGGACACCGACACGGTGGTCGTCATCTACCGGCTCGGCGACGGGACGCTGTGGGAGCGGCGCGTGACCGGCAACGCGGCCGACAATGCGCCGCCGTCGGCGCCCGTGGCCGTCACGGACCGCGCGGTCGTCACGAACGCCGTCGACTCGCAGCAGGCCGCGGCGGACGCGGTGGTCGACGCCGATACGCTGCACGTGCTGTTCATCGACGCCGACGAACGCCACCTGTACGCGACCGCCGACGCCGGCGGCTGGCAGTCCCCGACGCTCGTGGTCGGCGACATCGACGGCGCCTGGGTGCGCGGCAACGTCTACACGCGCCCGGACGGGCGCACGGTCTATGGATACGTTTACGACGCCGGTTCCCAGGGCGGCGCAGGCTTCAACCGCTACGGCGAGCTGGAACTCAGGCACGCCCGGCCTTGAAGCCGGTGCCGCCGTCCCTGCGGTCGCTGGTCATCCTCGACCCCTGGTCATCCTCGACCCCTGGTCATCCTCGACAAGTACAGCAAGCTGGTCCACCGGAGCGTTGTCATGAACAGATTACCGACTGCCCTTACTCTCGCCGTCCTCCTGCTCGCGGCCTGCAGCGGCACCGGCACCGAGCGCGTCGAGTCCCCGGCGCGGGAAACGCCCGCAATCGCACAGGCCGTGGTGCCCGTCGCCGTCACGACACCCCTGGCGCACGGCAGCATGGTGAATGCCGCATTCTGGCAGGCGCCGGCCGGCGGCGACATCTACGTCCTCGGCGCGGCGGAAATCGGCGGGCTGGTCGCGTACCGGACGGACGGCGAGCGGGCCGCGGTTCTCGACACGGTCGAAGCAGGCCTGGTCGCAACCGTGCCGGGAATTGCGGTCGACGGCGAAGCCGGGACCCTCATCGTCGTGTACGACGCCGGCGCGGCGGCGCTCCGGGGCTTCACGTTCGACCCGGCAGCGGCCGCGTTCACGGACGTGATGCCTGTCCCCATCGAGGCGGGCGACGAGGTCACGGGACTCTGTCATTACCGCAGCCGGCTGTCCGGTGCCGATTACGTCTACGCAGTGACCGACGCGGGCCTCGTGCATCATTACGAACTCTACGGGGCGGATGGCGGGGTGGCCGGCCGCCTGCTGCGGACGATCCCGTCAGGGAAGGGCAGCGGCTTCTGCGCCGTGGACCCGCGCGACGGCGCCCTGTACATCGCCGAGGAGGCGACCGGCGTGTGGCGCCTGGGCGCCGAGGCGGAAGCGGACACCGCGCGCGAGCCCCTCGACGTGCGGGCGCCGTTCGGGCGTCTCAGCGACGACATCAAGGGGGTGGCCGTCTACCCCGTCGACGACGGCCTGGCGTACCTGCTCGTGGCCGATCCCGGCAACGAGCACCTCGCCCTGTACGCGCTGCCGGACGGTGAGCCGGCGGGCAGCATCGCCGTCGACGGACTCGCGGACCCCGAAGGCCTCGCCCTGTCGGGCAGTGGCGCCGGCGCGCTGCTCGCTATCGCGGACGAAGGCCCGGACGACGGCGGGTCCGACCTGAAACTCGTCGCCATGGCTGCCGTGCTCGACGCTGCCGGCTTGCGCGAGCCGGCGGCGCTCGCCGGCACGGTCCGGGGCGCAACCGCAAGCGCGCAATCGCCCGCGGTCGTGCGCCCCTCGCTCGAGACGGAGGTCATCCCGACCTGGGGCGATTCGGCCGACGATGCGGCGATCTGGGTGCACCCTGACAACCCGGCGCTGAGCCTCGTCATCGGCACCGGCAAGAAATCCGGCCTCTACGTCTTCGACCTCGACGGCACGACGCAGCAGGTCCTCGAAGACGGGCGCATGAACAATGTCGACGTCCGCGATGGATTTGCGCTGGGCGGACGGACGGTGCCGATCGTCGCCGCCAGCAACCGCAGCAACGACGGCATCGCGCTGTACGCGATCGACCCCGACACCCGCCGCCTCACGGACGTGAGTGACGGCGTGCTCGACACGGGCTTCGCCGATCCTTATGGACTGTGCCTGTACCGAAGCGCCGGCGGCGAGTTCTTCGTATTCGTGAACGACGGGGGCACCGGCGACGTCCGGCAGTGGCGGCTCGCGGCCGGCGACGGCGGCCGCGTGAGTGCCAGGCTCGTGCGCGAATTCGCGGTCGGCTCGCAGGCGGAAGGCTGCGTTGCCGACGATCTGACCGGTGCGCTGTACGTCGCCGAGGAAGACGTGGGCTTGTGGAAGTATTCGGCCGCGCCCGACGGCGGCGATGCGCGCACGGCGATCGACGCGACAGGCGACGAAGGGCGGCTGACTGAGGATGTCGAGGGCGTCGCGATATATGACGCCGGCGATGGCCGCGGCTACCTCGTGGTCTCGAACCAGGGCGCGAACAACTACGCGGTGTATCGCCGCGAGGGCGACAACGAGTTCGTCGGCTTCTTCCACGTCGTGGCGAACGCCGCTGCGGGCATTGACGGCGCTTCGGAGACAGACGGCCTCGACGTCACGTCGGCGGCGCTCGGCGGCGACTTCGAAGACGGACTGCTCGTCGTCCAGGACGGGCGCAACATCGCGCCGGAAGAGCGGCAGAACTTCAAGTACGTCGCCTGGCGCGACATCGCCACGGCGCTGGGCATCGGCGAGGACGACCCGTAACGACGCATCCGCGGACTGCCGCCCGCCCGCGACGCACCCGGGGCGGCCGCGGTTGGCCATCCCGGAGCGGCTGAGCTAGGCTGAGACCAGGCCCATTCACACGGTCACGACCATGAACTATCGCTTCGATCCCGAAGGCCGGCGCCTGCCGATCAAGCTCGACAGCACCTCGAACGCCGAGTACGAGCCCATACCGCTCGAGCCGCGCAACCGGCACGCGAATGCGCTCGCGCAAACGGCGGCGAGCGCGAACGCGAAACGGACCGGCCTCGCGCGGCGCGAGTTCCTCGTCTCCGCCGCGGGCGCGGCAACCTCCCTCCTCGCGATTAACGAAGCAAACGCCGCCGCGGGCCGCACCGCCGCGTATTTTGCGCTCACGGCCGATGCGGGCCTGGACAGCGAGGTCGCCGAAGCGGCGCTCGGCAAGAAGGAGTTCATCTTCGACGTCCAGGGCCACTACGTGCCGCCGAACGTGGCGGCCGAGCGCAAGGCGGAGTGTGCGCGCTACGACTACGTCAGCCGCGATTACATGCGCTGCCTGGGGGCCGACGATTTCGTCAAGGACGTGTTCCTCGATGCCGACACGGACATGATGGTTCTGTCCTTCGTGCCGTCGCTGCGCGATGCCGAGCCGCTCACGATCGAAGAGGCGGATGCGACGCGGCGGATAGTCGACGAACTCGAGGGCACGGAGCGCCTGATGATTCACGGGCGCGTCAACCCGAATCAGGAAGGCGATGTCGAGGGCATGGAGGAGCTCGCGGAAAACTACGCCATCGCGGCCTGGAAGACGTACACGCAATGGGGACCGGACGGTCGGGGCTTCTACATGACCGACGACGTGGGCGTGCGTTTCATCGAGAAGGCGCGCGCGCTCGGCATCCGCAACATCTGCATCCACAAGGGCATCCCGTTCGGCCGGCAATCCTACGAGCACTCGCTGTGCACGGACATCGGGCCGATCGCGAAGCAATTCCCCGACGTCAATTTCCTCATCTATCACTCGGGCTGGATCCCCGGCGAGGCGGAGGGTCCGTACGATCCGGAACGCGGCGAGGGCCTGGACGAGCTCATCCGCTCGGTCGAAGCGGCCGGGCTCGGCCACGGTTCGAACGTGTACGCGGAGCTCGGCAGCACGTGGCACGGGCTGATGCGCGACACCGACAGCGCCGCTCACGGCATCGGCAAGCTCGTGAAGCATCTAGGTGAGGACAACGTGCTGTGGGGCACCGATTCCGTGTGGTACGGCTCTCCGCAGGACCAGATCCAGGCCTTCCGCACGTTCCAGATCGCGGCCGACGTGCGCGACGCGCACAGCTATCCCGAGATCACGGATACGCTGCGAGCGAAAATCTTCGGCCTGAACGCGCTGAAGCCGTACGGCATCCCGGTCGATGAAGCCCGCATGCGCGCGGGCGAGCGGGTGATCCGGCAGCGCCGAGAAAACTACGCCGACCGCCGCGACCCGCACCACCTGACGTTCGGGCCGAAGACGCGCCGCGAATTCCTGCGCTTCTGGCATGTGTGAGTGTGTGAGGGGACAGGCACAATTCTCTGCACGAAGCCGGCTTTCAGCAGTTATTCGTCGGCGGTCAAACGTGCACCATCACGTGCATGCCCCGAGCCCGCAAGCACCTGGTGTGCCTGGATAGGACGCCGTATTACCACGTCGTTTCCCGCTGCGTCCGCCGGGCATTCCTTTGCGGCAAGGATCGGCTCACCGGCAAGTCCTTTGAACACCGGCGGGGCTGGATCGAGTCACGGGTAAGGCGGCTTGCAACTGTCTTCAGCCTCGAGATCTGTGCCTACGCCATCATGAGCAATCACTACCACCTGGTGGTGAAGCTGGTACCGCACGAGGCGAACGGCTGGGATGACGATGAAGTACTGAGACGCTGGACGGCGTTGTTCAAGGGCCCGCTCCTGGTGCAGCGGCATCGGCAGGACGAAAACCTGTGCGCGGCCGAGCGCGAGACGCTGGCCTCGATCGCCGCGGTGTACCGGAAGCGCCTGGCGAGCCTGAGCTGGTTCATGAAGTGCCTGAACGAGCCCATCGCCCGCAAAGCCAATGCCGAGGACCGCTGCAC